>JBBRZD010000072.1:0-12291 GCA_038237055.1 Lysobacterales bacterium
AACACGCGGATCGCATATTGGGCGATCTCCTCGGGCTGGGTCGTCGATACGATCAGTACACCGACCTGCGAGCCCTTGGCTTTTTCCAGCGCAACCAGATCGTCTTCGAGAGTCCGCTTCTGCGTCGCATCGAGCGTACCGGTGAGGTCGTTGACGTGCGCGGTCAGTGGCGGGATCGGCTGCAGATCGCCATCGGCTGCGATCGCCGTGAACGCGACGAAGCAAGCAGCGATGAACGCCAGTGGGATGGCTATTCGCGCGAACAGTTTCATGTCACAGGGCTCGCCTGGGTGGGAGCGGCCGCGGCCGCCCCCACGGCAGCAAGCTTCAGTGTGCCGGTGCCGGTTGGGCCGGCTGCTGCGGTGCCGGCTGCGCGGGCGCCGGCTTGTTGAAGTCGACGGTTGGCGCAGTCGATATCTGCTTTTCGTTCTCGACCGTGAAGTTCGCCTTGGTCTTGTAACCGAACATCATCGCCGTGAGGTTTTGCGGAAAGCTGCGGACGAAAGTGTTGTAGTCCTGCACGACCGTGATGTACCGGTTGCGCGCGACGGTGACTCGGTTCTCGGTGCCTTCAAGTTGCGCCTGCAAATTCTGGAACAGGCCGTCGGCTTTCAGGGTCGGATAATTTTCCGACACCGCCATCAGGCGCGACAGCGCGCTGGACAGTTCGCCCTGCGCCTGCTGGAACTGTTTCATCTTTGCTTCGTCGTTGAGGTCGTCCGCGCTGAGCGTGATCTTGCCGACCTGCGCGCGCGCTTCGGCGACCTTGATGAACACTTCTTCTTCGTGCGTGGCGTAACCCTTGACCGTGTTGACCAGATTCGGCACGAGATCGGCGCGACGCTGGTACTGGTTCACGACTTCGGACCAGGCCCCCTTGACGCCTTCGTCCTTGGACTGGATCGAGTTGTAGCCGCAGCCGCTGAGGATCGCGACCAGCAGCAACAGGGAAAGAAATCGAATCGTGTGCATGTTGCCTCCTTCAATCCGGCCGCGCCGGAGCGGCACTACTGTGGCGTGGACGCGGGCCGGGCGCAAGCGGCGCTGCAATCGGTCGAGCCGGGCGACTGCACGCCAGCGGTGTCAAAGCGACGGCGGCCCCGCGCGTTCGTGGCGACGGCGACGCTGGCGTTTCTCGAGCAGATTCAGCGATTCGACTGCGGCCGAGAACGCCATCGCGAAATACAGGTAACCGCGCGCGATGTGGATGCCAAGACCATCGCACAGCAGCGCGACGCCAACCAGGATGATGAACGCAAGCGCAAGCATCTTGATGGTCGGATGGCGATCGATGAATTCGCCGATCGGGTCGGCGATGAAGATCATCACCAGTACCGCGAGGATGATCGCCGCTACCATCACCGGCAGGATATTGCTCATGCCAACCGCCGTGATGACCGAGTCGAGCGAGAACACGATGTCGATCAGGGCAATCTGCGCGATCACGAAGGCGAATGTCGCCGAGGCACGGCCGCTGTTCTTTTGCTGCGGCTCCTCGGTGATCGCTTCGTAAATCTCCATGATCCCCTTGACGACGAGGAAGATGCCGCCGCCGATAAGTACGAGGTCGCGAATCGAGATGACCTGACCGAACATGCGGAACAAGCCGCCATTCGTATCGTCCATGCGCGCTAGATGCGCGAGCGAGAACAGCAGCAGCAGCCGCGTGACGCAGGCGAACGCGAGGCCGATGCGGCGCGCGCTGGAACGGCGCGCCTGCGGGAGTTCGCTGACGGCGATCGAGATGAAAACGAGATTGTCGACGCCGAGTACGATCTCGAGCGTGGACAGCGTCAAAAGCGCAATCCAGGTTTGCGGGTCGGCGATCAGATCCAAGCGTGCAGAACTCCGTCATTCATCGAGGTTGGAATTATTTCCCCACGTGCGATGAGAGTATAAGCGTCCAGCACAATCCGACATTTAACATGAGCAACAGGACAGCCGCCGAGCCCATGTCCTTGGCACGGCCGGCAAGCTCGTGGAATTCCGGGCTGACCTTGTCGACGACGGCTTCGATGGCGGAATTGATCAGTTCCATCGACAACACCAAGATCAGGCTGCCGCAGAGCAGCGCTTTCTCTACGCCGCCTTGTCCGAGCCACAAACCGAGCGGAAACATCCCGACGAACAAATACCCTTCGAGACGGAACGAGGCTTCATGTCGCCATGCCGCTTGCAGACCTTTCATCGACCATTGCCAGGCGCGCCAGATCTGGCGCGGGCCACGCGCTTCGTTGCTCGGCATCGGTATCGCTCGCGTCGATCGGAGATTCAGGCTGCGATTGGCGCGACGCAGAGGCCACGTGCAATCACAGTATCGGCAGAGGGCCCGGCAGCGTCGGTGCAACCTGACAGCGAAAGCTCGAAGGTCGGCATGAGCGCGCGCAAGGTGAAGTAAAAAGGCCGCGCTATCATGCCATAAAGCTGGGCGACGTCCGCCCGCTGCGGACAGAGGGATTTGCCGATGAATCGTCGCCTGCTTGGCTGGGTCGCCGCTATCGCTGCAGTGTTTGCCGCCATCGGTCTGCTGGGCGCCGATCGTCCTCTGGCTGAGTGGGTACATCGCAGTGGAATCGAGCAGGCACGCGTATTCGCGTGGGGGCTGGCAACGCTCGACTTCATCGTTGGCATCAGCGTGTGGTTCTGGCTCGCCGGCTGCTGCGCACTCGCCATCGGTGCCGCTGGATTTGCGTTGCAGCGCGAAGCACGCTGGCCGCGGGCGTTCCTCGCCGCCGGTGTCGTGCAGATAGCGACACTGGCAACAATGATCCTCGGCAAGGATCAATTCGGTCGCCTGCGTCCGCAGCAAGTGTTCGAAAGCGGCGACTGGTCCAAGGTGTGGTTCGTCGGCGGCGGCTCATTTCCCTCGGGCCACTCTGCCTTCTATTTCGGCCTGCTGCTGCCTCTCGCGTCGGCGTGCCCAATTCGCTGGCTGCGCAACCTGCTGGTGGCCATCCCGGTGTACGTAATCCTCGCGCGGATCGATCTCGCCAAGCACTTCCTGTCGGACGTCTCGACCTCGGCCGTGATCGCGGCGCTGTATGCGCTGCTGGTCGCCACGCTGGCGCGTCGCTGGCTCGCTCCGCCGAGCTCCGCAATCATCTGAGCGGTGCGCGTATTCTCCAAGCCGTCGGGCGCCATGTTGTGCATTCGCACACGCGCCTGCGCGTGGCTTGCGCTAACCTCGCCCGGTTTACTCTCCCACCGGATTCCAAATGAACGCTCTACCCGCCCGTCCCAGCCAGACCCGCTCGTTCTCCACCATTTTCCTGATCGAGCTGTGGGAGCGCTTCGGCTACTACGGCATGGCTGCCGTACTGCTTCTCTTCATGGTCGAGAAAGTCGGCTTTGCCGATAGCCGCGCGAACCTGGTCTGGGGCGCGTTCACTGGTTTGGTCTATGCCGCGCCAGCTATCGGCGGCTGGATTGGCGACAACGTGCTCGGCACCCGACGTACCCTGCCGATCGGTGCCGCGATTCTCGCGGTCGGTTATGTATTTCTGTCGATCCCGAGCGACAACCTCTACTGGCTCTTTGTATCGATGGGCGTGATCGTGCTCGGCAATGGCCTGTTCAAGGCGAACGCTGCGAACATGGTGCGCCGTATCTACGAAGGCGACGATGCGAAGATCGACAGCGCGTTCACGCTGTACTACATGGCGGTCAATGTCGGCTCCACCGTATCGATGCTGCTGACGCCGTGGATCAAGGATCGCTACGGCTGGCATGCCGCGTTTGCCGTCTGCGCGGTGGGCCTCGTGCTCGGCCTTATCAACTATGTCTTCATGGTGCGCGCGCTGCGCGGCATCGGTTCGCCGCCAGATGAATTGCCGGTGCGCTGGGATCGCCTCGGCATGGTGCTCGGCGTCGGTTTCCTTTCGATCTTCGCGGTCGCGTACATCGTGCAGCATGAAGCGGTTGCGGACATCTGCGTGGACGTCGCCGGCCTCGTCGTGCTCGGCATCTTCACCTACATGATCGTGAAAGGTTCACGCAGCGAACGTGCGGGCCTGATCGCCGCATTGGTGCTGGTCGTCGAGACACTCTTGTTCTTCATTTTCTACGGCCAGATGTCGACCTCGCTCACGCTGTTCGCGCTGCGCAACGTCGATCTCGACCAGCATCTCTTCGGCCGCACCTTGTTCACCTGGTCTCCGGGTCAATACCAGGCGTTGAATCCGATCTGGATCATGTTGCTGTCGCCGATCCTCGCCTGGATGTACACGCATTTCGGCAAGAGCGGCCGTGATCTTCCGATCGCCGCGAAGTTCGCGCTCGGCTTCGTCGTTGTCGCGCTCGGCTTCTTCATCTTCGGCATGTCCGGCAGCACCGCGGTGAACGCGAAAATTTCTTCGTGGTACATGATCTGGGGCTACGGCTTCTACTCACTCGGCGAGCTGCTGGTCAGCGGTCTCGGCCTTGCAATGATCGCGCGCTACGTGCCGGCGCGCATGGGCGGCTTCATGATGGGCGCGTACTTCGTTGCGACCGGCATTTCGCAGTACGTCGCGAGCAAGGTCGCGAATCTCGCGAGCATCCCTAGCGACATCAAGGATCCGCTCGAAAGCCTCGCGATTTACACGAAGCTGTTCAACAACCTCGGCTTTCTCGCAGTCGGCGGCACCGTGCTCGCGATCGTGCTGCTGCCGCTGATGAAGAAACTTTCGGCAACGCATGCGAGCGACTCGATGGCGGTCGCCAGTGCAGCGGGTGGATTGGGTACGGTGACAGCCGAGGAATAGCAAAGCTCTATCGACAACTGATGATGCGGCGTCTGCACGAGCGACGCCGCTGCGCCCACGTGTGAATACGTGACAGACATCGGGCGCAACGATCGGAAACTGCAAACTTTTGCGGATCGAGGCGCCGCCGCAGCGTCGGCGCTTGCGTAAAGGCGTGCAAAGGAGCGCAGGTGCCGAAGAGGGATGCGGTTACCGTACAGCAGCGGGCGTTATGCTTGAAACATGAACCGCAACCGTATCCTGCTCGTCGACGACGATGTGGAACTGGCGCAACTGCTGCGCGATTTCCTTGCGCGCGAAGGCTTCGATGTCGTCATCGCCCACACTGCCGATGCGGCACTCGCGAATGCGCGCGCCGAGACCTTCGACGCACTCGTACTCGACGTGATGATGCCTGGTCGCTCCGGCCTGGACGCGTTGCGCGAACTGCGTCGTGAATCGGCAATACCGGTGTTGATGCTGACCGCACTCGGCGAGGACATCGACCGCATCCTCGGCCTTGAACTCGGCGCCGACGACTACATCCCCAAACCCTGCAATCCGCGCGAACTTGCAGCGCGCCTGCGGGCAGTGCTGCGTCGCGCACGCGGAGAAGGCGGCGAGACGCTGACCGACCTGCGCAATGGACCGATCTGGCTACGCGCCGCGTCACGCAGCGTCAGCGTCGACGGCAACGCGATTGCGCTGACGGCAACGGAATTCGACCTGCTTGTGCTGCTGTTGCGTGAAGCGGGTCGCGTCGTCAGCAAGGAACGTATTTCGCAAAGCGTGCTCGGTCGCGCGCTCGGCCCATTCGATCGTTCTATCGACGTGCATGTATCGAATCTGCGTCGCAAGATCGGCGACGCGCCCGACGGCACCTCGCCGATCACCACGATCCATCGCAGCGGCTATCTGCTGCGCCAGCTCGACAGCGCCGCATGAACGCCACTTCCGATACTCCAACCAACCCGTCCCTCGGTGGAGAGGGTTAGATCATGATGCAGCGCCTGTTCTGGCGCATCTTCGCCGCGTTCTGGCTCGCGACCGTGGTCGTTCTGTTCGCATTCGCGTGGATTGCAACCAGTAATTTCGAAACCGAAAAAATCCCCGGACTCGACATTACGCGCCTGCAGGCCGCGATGGACGACCTGCTCTCGCGCACTGCGCGCGAGCTGCGCCACGACGGCGAAGACGCGACCCGGCAATGGCTGCGCACAGCCGCCGGCTTCGGTCCAGTCGGCGTCTATGTCATCGGCGTGGACGGCCGCGAAATGCTCGGGCGCGAAACTTCCGAAGCTGTTCGCACAGCCGCGCAGGACGTACTCGCGGAAGCACCCACCGCCTTCGATACGGTACCAAACACCAAGGGCAGCGAGCGCGTGCGCGCGCGTGTTATCCGCACCAGGGACGGCCCCGCTTACGCCGCTGTTGCGGCGCGCGAGGGCAGCTTCTTCTCGCGCCTGCTGTCGCGCCACCCGACATGGTTCTGGTCGAATATCGGTGTTGCGATGATCGTCAGCGCATTGTTTGCGATGCTGCTCGCCTGGTATGTCGCAGCACCTCTGCAACGAATCCGTTCCAGCACAAGACGTTTTGCCGAAGGCGACCTCGACGCGCGCGTCGGACACTTGCGCTTCGGGCGCAGCACCGAGATTACAGCGCTCGCAACCGAATTCGACGCAATGGCCGAGCGCATCAAGGCCCTCGTCGACAGTCATCGCCGCCTGGTGCGCGACGTATCGCACGAACTGCGCTCGCCGCTGGCGCGCCAGCGCGTCGCGATCGAGCTTGCGCGCGGCGGCGACGAAGCACAGATCAACGCCTCGCTCGATCGCCTCGAATGCGAATCGGATCGGCTCGAAGCGATGCTTGCACAGGCGCTCGAATTATCGCGCCTGGAAACGGCAACCGGAGCGGCGCACGATCAGATCGCACTCGACTCCCTGCTTGAGGATGTGATAACGAACGCCGACTACGAGGGGGCGCCGCGCGGTCGCAAGGTCGTGCTCTGCGAATGCGAACGCTTGGCCTTGATCGGCTCGCATTCGGCTTTGTACAGCGCTTTCGAAAACGTGATCCGCAATGCGCTCGCGTACACGGCGGAAGGCAGCACCGTCAGCGTGCGCCTGAATCGCGACGGCAACAACGCCATGATCTGTGTTCGCGATCATGGCGCAGGCGTGCCGGAGGCGGAGCTCAAACGCATCTTCGAGCCGTTCTATCGGACCGACAGCGCGCGCACGCGCAGCAGCGGCGGCACCGGCCTCGGCCTCGCGATCGCCCGACGGGCGGTGGAGCGCCATGGCGGCAGCATCGTCGCGCGCAATCTGATCGAAGGTGGCCTCGAGGTTTCAATGCTGCTGCCAATGTCGGCCACCGGCGGCACAACGTCGGTATCCAACTGACGCAAGCATCGGTTTCGTCGACAACCCGAGTTGCGGTGCAGGCGATGGCACAATGGCGTCCTATGAACGCGATGATCGCCACCCGCCTTGGATTTTTCGACCGCGCGCGCGAGCTGACCGAAACACTGGCCTGGCTGCGCCTGTGCGCGGTATCCGGGCAGGCGTCGGCGGTCGCCGTCGTCGCACTGGTACTGCACATGGCGATTCCCTTGGCACCGCTCGTGCTCGGCATCGGCGTGCTGGCGGCGTTCGCCGCGTTCGCATTCTGGCGCTTGCGCCAGCGGTGGCTGGTCAGTCTCAGCGAGGCCTTCGCTCATGTCGTCGTCGATATCGGCGTGCTGACATGGTTGCTGTATTGGTCCGGCGGTGCGACCAATCCCTTCGTCTCGCTGCTCGTGATGCCGATTGCGCTGGCCGCCGCCGCATTGCCGCTGCGCTATGTCATCGGCGTGGCAATCGTTGCCGCGACGGGCTACCTGCTGCTGATTCCCTGGCATGTGCCGCTGCCGCCGATGCATCCCGCGGGCAGCGGCGATTTCAACCTGCATGTCGCAGGCATGGCGATCAATTTCGTGGTGACGGCCGCGGTACTCGCATTCTTCATTGCACGCGTAGCACGCGCGTTGCGTGCTCGTGAGGCCGAGGTGCAGCGCGAACGCGAACGCGCGTTGCGCGACGAGGGCATCCTCGCGATCGCAACGCAGGCGGCCGGTACCGCGCATGAACTCAATACGCCGCTATCGACGATCCGCATCCTGCTCGCCGAACTGCAACGCGAACAGTCTGGCAACGTGGCACTCGGCGCGGATCTCGCATTGCTTGCCGGGCAGGCCGAACGCTGCCGGGATATCCTGCGCGAGCTCGTCGCGGTCGGCAGCCGACAGCTCGCCGGCACGCCGCAGAGTCTCGCCCTGGCTGACTTCGTGCGTGACTGCGAAGACCAGTTCCGTCTGCTGCGGCCGGAGGTCGATCTGCAGGTTTCCGTCGATGAGAGCACGAGTGCGCGCGTGCTCGAAGCGAAGCCGGACCTGCGCCACGCGTTGATCAACCTGCTCAGCAACGCAGCCGACGCGTCGTTGGCCGCCAACAGCTGCGCGATCGAGCTGCATGTCGCAGCCGATGCCGATCGGGTCGAGTTCGGCGTGCGCGATCACGGCAGAGGCATCGGACCCGCAGCGGGAATCGCTTTCGAAACCAGCAAGCGAGACGGTCTCGGCCTCGGTCTCGCGCTGGCTCATGCCACCGCGGAACGACTCGGCGGCGAGCTCAATGCGCACGCAATCGCCGGAGGTGGATGGCTGCAACGATTGCGCGTACCGCTCGTTGCAGTCGACAATCGCGCCCCATGACCATTGAACGCACTCATCGAGTCGTGTTGATCGACGACGACGCCGTGTTCAGCGCGGTTCTCGCGCGCGCGTTGGGTACGCGTGGCTTCGTCGTCGATGTCGCCAACGACGGCACCCGCGCGCTCGCCCTGGTGCGCGAACACGCACCGGATTTCGCGGTGCTCGACCTCAAGCTTGGCGCCGAGAGCGGACTTGCCCTGATCCCACAGCTGCTAGCCGCACGTGCGCAGCTGCGCATCCTGCTGCTGACCGGCTATGCCTCGATCGCGACCGCAGTCGAAGCGATCAAGCGTGGCGCACACGATTACCTGGCCAAGCCGGTCAATGCGGATCAAGTCGTGCAGGCTCTGCTCGGTGTTGCCGTCGAGGAATCGGAAGCAGCGCCGGCCCTGCATACACCTGCACTGAAGCGGCTGGAGTGGGAGCACATCCAGCGCGTGCTCGCCGAAAGCGATAACAATATTTCCGAAGCAGCGCGCCGGCTTGGTCTGCATCGACGTACTCTGCAACGCAAATTGTCCAAACGCCCAGTGCGTGAGGTCGGCTTCACGCCGTGACCGTCGATTGCGGCATCAGCGGGGGATGACCCGATAGAGAACGCGTGCTGAGTGGATGTCTTCAAGCCCGCGCGCGCCTCTCACGTACGGCGTGGCTGCGCAGCCTCGCGGTCCTCCGCAACTCTCCTGGTTCTCACTTCCGACGATTTATTCGACCCATGCGATGACGACAAGACGTGACGGGTCGGTTTCTTTGTGAGCGACTATCAGGGGTATTCAATGATGTCGTTTCGTAGAACGGGAGACAGCTCGGGCAACCAGCGCATATCGTCGGCTGTGACGAAATGCAAGGTGGCTATTGGGCTTTTCCGGCAATACCAACATATGGCACGCGTACCATCGTGTCGAGCAGGCGTTCAAGCATCTGCGCATGCTCGGCGCAGCGTCCGCTGTGCACGGGCGAGGTCTGGATCATTGTGCTGCGTGGCGCGACCAGCCAATGAAAGCGTTCGCGCGCAGGCAATTTGCCGATGGGTCCGCTGTCGTCGCCACCGGCGCAGATGGCTGCAAATGCAGCGAGATGGCCGCGCACGGTCAGCAAGTCGACCGTCGGATCGAGTGAGCGAAGGCGTGCCTCGTCCAGTTCGATGCGCGCTTCAAGGAAACGCCCACCCTTGCACGACAACACCACGCCGACATTGACGAACTCGCCGCGATCAACACGCGGCACGACGCGGATCAGCGCGTAGTCATACGCGTGCACGGATCGCCTCCTCGACGAAGGCATGGGGCGCCTCGATGCGTCGACACAGGTACTGCGCGTAGGCTTCACGATGCGCGGTTGTATCTGCGAATGGCGAATCGCCGCCGAGCCACGCATCGGGAATCTGCGCGACGATGCGCTCGATGGTATCGCGCGTGACCAGTGCGCTCAGGCGCACATCCGCCTCACGCAACGCACTTGCGAAAGGCAGCAACACATGATCCTTGATCCGCGCAAACGGGTCTGCCGCGCGCTCCAGGTACCCATCCCAATTGTGATGAAAGTACAACGCGGCACCGTGATCGATAAGCCACAACTTGCGATGCCAGATCAGCAGATTGGTATTGCGTGGCGTCCGATCGACATTGCTCACGAGCGCATCGAACCAGACCACCGCGGATGCGAGCTGCGCATCGGGTTGTTCAACCACGGGGTCGAACGTGACCGAACCCGGCAGGTAATCGAGCGCCAAATTGAGCCCCGCACTCGCGCGGATCAGATGCTGGATCTCCGGATCGGGTTCGGTGCGGGCGAGATCGGGATCGAGTTCGACCAGCACGATCTCGGGCACCGGCAAGCCAATTGCGCGCGCAAGCTCGCCGCCAATGAGTTCGGCAATCAACGCCTTCGAGCCCTGCCCCGCACCGTGGAACTTGAGCACGTACATGCCTTCGTCATCGGCTTCAATGATCGCAGGCAGCGAGCCGCCTTCGCGCAGTGGGGTGATGTAGCGGGTGGCGGCGATGGTTTTCACATTCGATGTACCTGCAGTTCATCTCTTAGTCGCACAATTGCTGCTCGCATGGAATCCCATCGTTGTCGCCGTCGATTTGTACATGTGGGCAGTTTTTCACATAGAACGTCGCTTCTTCGCATGAGGACATTTGCGAACAGCGTGTCTTTCCTTCGCATCGAAACGCCCCAGCGGGGTGTTCGCTGATCTCTGCGAGTGGCACAACGGGGGCTTTCGTCGAGGAGTTTCGATTGGCTGTGTGTTCAGTGGAATGCCAGGCGATGGTATCGGATATCTGCAAATAACCCGCGTATACGATGGCGCAAACCACAACCAGCGCCGCAATATTTCCAATGAAACTCGCACTGCGCAAGGGTCGTTGGGGCCGCGGTGGTCGTTCCACGAAAGCGACCGCATGCGCTGCCGGCTTTCACCTGTCGCCCGTCGCAACCTGATAGGTAACGAGATCGCCCACCGACGGTCGTCTGTGCCGCTCGGAAAATTCCGATATGTGAAGAAATATCTGACCATCACCGCCATTGGGCGTGATGAATCCAAAACCTTTTTCGTCTTTCCAGACGGTGACCCTGCCTTGATATCGCATGGCGGCGGCTCTCAATTTTACAACTCATTCCCCTCCCTCACGATTGACTGACCCGCGATATAGCCCATCTCTATTGAATGGTATCGCGAAGTTCCCCTTCACATCGAGCATGATCACGCCGCCATCGCCGTGAACTTGCAGGGCTGGCACGACCGCGACTGCGCGTGCGGACAGGCGTGACAAGATGAATGCAATGAGGCCGCAGAAAAACAAGAGCGCATTCCGACGGGTGGCATGCGGCGAGAAGAGGCAGCGCCGCACGTCAGCTGCGAGAACAAGAAACAGCGGGAGCGACGTCAGTCGCGCTGACTAAGAGCATGCGCCGTTACACCATCCCCACCCAATATTGGGCATCCTGCCCGCAAAGGCCCGGTCTGCACATCCGTGTGCAGCCGTTCACCGGCGCGCGGCATGCCGCGCGAAACCCCGGTTCACCCCTTGAAGGGGTGGGCTTCCGAGCGCTGTCGACAGCGGCGATGGATCAGCCGGCCTTGTCGCCCGCTTTCTTTGCTTCCGCGCCCTTCATGCCGGCATCCTGCGCGCTGGTTTCGGTCGTCAGGCCACGTTGTTCAAGCAAAGGCTCGACGCTGGGATCGCGACCGCGGAACGCGCGATACAAGCGCGCCATGTCCTGCGTGCTGCCGCGGGACAGGATCATGTCGCGGAAGCGCTGGCCGTTCTCGCGACTCATGCCACCGTGCTCGTTGAACCAGTAGAACGCGTCGTGATCGAGCACTTCGCTCCACAGGTAGGCGTAATAACCGGCCGCATATCCGCCGCCCCAGATGTGCGCAAAGTACGAGCTGCGGTAGCGTGGCGGCACGACGTCGAGATCGATCTTGAAATCCTTCAAGGCTTTCGTCTCGAACGCATCCACATCCTGCTTCGGCGCATCCGCCGGCAGCGTGTGCCAGGCCATGTCGAGCAACGCGGCGGCGAGGTATTCGGTGGTCGCGAACCCCTGGTCGAAGGTCTTGGTCTTCTTGATCTTGGCGACGAGTTCGTCCGGCATCGGCGCGCCGGTCTTGTAGTGCTTGGCAAAGTTGGCGAACACCTTCGGGTCGCTGGCCCAGTGCTCGTTGAACTGCGACGGGAATTCGACGAAGTCGCGCGGCACGTTGGTGCCCGACAGTGTCGGATACTTCACGTTGGAGAACATGCCGTGCAACGCGTGGCCGAATTCATGAAACATCGTGGTCACGTCGCCAAAGGTGAT
>JBBRZD010000073.1:0-12255 GCA_038237055.1 Lysobacterales bacterium
ATAGTAGCTTTCCACAAAGCTGACGGTCGCGACCGTCAGCAACGGGTCGGAAGCGGACTTTCATGCAGAAAGCAAAACGGGCGTCTCGCGGCGCCCGTTTTGTTTTCAGCAGTGATCGGAAAAATCTGATCAGTAGCGGTAATGGTCCGGCTTGTACGGGCCATCCACCGACACGCCGAGATAGCTGGCCTGGTCAGCGGTCAGCGTCGTGAGCTTCACGCCGATCTTCTCCAGATGCAGGCGCGCGACTTCCTCGTCGAGCTTCTTCGGCAGGATGTAGACCTTGGCTTCGTACGTGTCCTTGTTCGCCCACAGGTCGATCTGTGCAAGTGTCTGGTTGGAGAACGAGTTGGACATGACGAAGCTCGGATGGCCGGTCGCGCAACCGAGGTTGACCAGACGGCCTTCGGCGAGCAGGTACATCGCGTTACCGTTCTTGAACGTGTATTTGTCGACCTGCGGCTTGATGTTGAGGCGAACCGCACCCGACTCGTTCAGCGCATCGACCTGGATCTCGTTGTCGAAGTGGCCGATGTTGCACACGATCGCCTGATCCTTCATCTGCGACATGTGCGCGAGCGTCAAAACGTCCTTGTTGCCGGTTGTGGTGACGTAGATGTCGCCGCGGCCAAGTGTTGACTCGACCGTGTTGACCTCGAAGCCTTCCATCGACGCCTGCAGCGCGTTGATCGGATCGATTTCGGTGACGACCACGCGGGCGCCGTAGGCGCGCAGGCTGTGCGCCGAACCCTTGCCGACATCGCCATAGCCGCAAACGACCGCAACCTTGCCGGCGAGCATGACGTCCATCGCGCGCTTGAGACCGTCAGCAAGCGACTCGCGGCAGCCGTAAAGGTTGTCGAACTTGGATTTTGTGACCGAGTCGTTGACGTTGATCGCCGGCACGAGCAGCTTGCCGGCTTCGACCATCTGATACAGGCGGTGCACGCCGGTCGTGGTTTCTTCCGAAACGCCCTTCCAGTCCTTGACCACGTTGGTCCAGAAACCCGGACGCTCTTTTGCCACGCGCTTGAGCAGGTTCTTGATGATCTGCTCTTCGTGTGAAGAGGCGGGTTCATCGACCCACTTCGAACCTTTCTCGAGTTCGTACCCTTTATGGATCAGCAGGGTCACGTCACCGCCGTCGTCGACGACCAACTCCGGACCTTTGCCGCCCGGAAAGGTCACCGCATCCAGCGTGCAGTCCCAGTATTCTTCCAGCGTCTCGCCTTTCCACGCGAACACCGGCGTGCCGGTATTGGCGATGGCGGCGGCCGCATGATCCTGCGTCGAGAAGATGTTGCACGAGGCCCAACGCACGTCGGCGCCGATGTCCTTCAGCGTCTCGATCAGCACAGCAGTCTGGATCGTCATGTGCAGCGAGCCGGTCACGCGCACACCCTTGAGCGGCTTGGCGGCCGCATACTTCTTGCGGATCGACATCAGCCCGGGCATTTCGTGCTCGGCAATGTCGAGTTCCTTTCGGCCCCATTCGGCGAGGTTCAGATCACGCACCTTGAAATCCTGCGTGGGAACATTCTTTACGACAGCGTTCATTGCAAACTCCAATGGAACGGGCGCGGTTGTAGCGGGGTAGCCCACCAAGCCTGGCCGTGCTTTGTGAAAAACCTGCCGTTGTCGGACAGGCACGGAAAACTCCGCTTCACGCACGGTCGCAGCGCCCCTTGGCGAGCGAAAAGAGGAGCATTATATCGCTTGTTCGCGATAGAGCGATATATGATGAACAGCGACCCACAGGGATGTGGGAAGTGTTCGCGGGCGCCGGGAATGCCGGCGGACCGACCCACATGTCCATGGCCGTCGCCGGAAAATGCTCGTGCATTTCCGGCATTCCGGCCATCCGTGGCCGTCAAAAAAACGCCACCGTCCGGGGACGGTGGCGTTGGGTACAACAGTTAGACGTTCAGCTTATTGGCAGACCGCGACCTTGACGTGATCGATGATCAAGCCGTTCGGTGCGGTCGCAGCGGTGTTGGAATCGGACACCATGCGGAAACGCAGTTTCAGGCTTTGACCCGCGAAGGTATCGAGATCCACTACTGCCGGCGACGGAGCCGTCAGACCGTTCGGGCCCGGGTAGCACCAACCTTGACGACCAGCCAGCGGCGCGCCTGGCGAAGCGGTGCCGTTGTACGGGTCGGTGAACATGTGGCTTGCATCCAGGTAGTTGAATGTCGTGCCGTCCGTGCTGGCTTCGAGCGAGGAACTGTCCCAGCAACCGCTCGGCGGATCCTGTTCCGAGTTGTGCCATGCGTCGTACGTCAGGATCACCGATTGCGCCGCGGGAATCACGATGGCCGGCGAGGTCAGGGTGCGATCGCTGCTTACGATGTTATCCGTTGCTTTCCAGGCAGCTGTCAGGAAACCGGTGCTGGCAGGCGGAATCCCATAGGTCCACGCCGTGCCGCCGGTACCCGCTGCAGTCCAGCCGCCGTTGGTGGTGTCGAAGGTTTCCTCATAGACGGTCGAAGCAGTCGTTCCGACCGGACAAGTACCTGGCGTACCTGTCGTGAACGAGAAGGTCGCAGAGGCAAGTCCCAGGCCGCAATAGTTTTGCGGTGTCACGCGCCAGAAATACTGCGTCGTGTTGCTCAACGTCGTGTCGACCGTCCAGGTCGTCGTCTGCACTGTTGCGCTGGCGACGACGTTCGTGAAGCCGGAATCCGTCGCAACCTGGACGAAGTAGCTCAGCGCGTTCGTCGGGACAAGGACGGGCGGCAATGCGGTTCCATCGAAACCGTCGCCGAAGATGCGGTCATTCGGATCGACGGTGCCCCAGTTCAAGACCGGGCGCACTTTGACGCCGGCAGCCGTATCGACGGGTGCAATCAGCTGCACTTCCGGCGGAGCCGTGGAGGACAGGCCGAGTTCGAGTGCGACATTGCTCGACAAGCTTCCGCTGGTCGCGTCGACGCTGAAGTTGTATTCGCCTGACGGCAAGACCGCGCCGCCGACGAGCGTCAGTGTGCTGGTTCCTGGGGCGGTGACAGGATTCGACGAGAATTGCGCGGTTGCGCCGGCCGGGATGCCGTTGCCGGCCAGCGCCACGCTGCCATTGAAGCCGTTAAGGACGCCAATCCGTAGTCCGTATGACGGGTCGCTCGTGCTCGTCGCTTCGCACATCTCGATGCGCTTGGGTGTATCAGCGACCAGCGCATAAGTGGGATCGCCGCAACCGGCAAAGTGGAAAGAGCACACGCGCGTATGCCAGCTCGAAGCCGTGGTGGTCGGATAATATTCGTCGGTGTAATAGAACGTGCATTGGTCGACCGGATCGACGCTCATCGAGGAATAGTCACCCCAGCGGTGGCTGGTACTGGTTTGCGAACCCGACGCGATTCCAGCCGTGCAATTGGTCTCATCACGCAATGTGCCTGCCGGATCATTCAGCGAGCGGCCGTTGATCTCGATCTGCGGGCGAGTCGTCGCGCTCGACATCGAATAACCGACACCGATGTTGCCGCTGCCGTCGATCGCGATGCCGCCCATCCAGCGCGTGCTGCCATCGGGTGCGTACACGCCTTCGTCGACAATCTTGCGGTCAAGTGCGGTCGGCGTCGGCGGATTCGCGCCGTGATCGTCAAGGTCGAAGTGCACCCAGTTGATGCCACCTTGTTGCACATTTCCCTGCACGACGTGATTGACGACCAGCGAAATGCGGGTCGGTGCGCCTGGTGCGAACGCACGCGCGTTCGCGCGATACATGATGTGCGTACCGAAGGAATCGAGGCCGTTCGCAGTGCCCTGCTGCGGCACTTCGTCGTAGTAGGAAACGAAGGGAATGCCCTGGATGCTTGTCGGGTTCGCGGAAATAGTACTGTTCGCGGGCGTTGTCCAATCCAGGCAGAGATCCCAGAACAGGTATTCGCTGGTGCTCGCGTCAAAATGCACATAGCTCGGACAGGCGTTGGTCGGCGCATCCAGCGCACCCGTCAGGTTGATCGGTTCGACACCGTAGGCGTTGAATCCGGGAAACCGGACCATTGCCGCAGTCACGTCGCCGGTCAGCATCTTGTCGCGCTCCATCGCGATCATGGACGCGCCGAGGAAGGCGCTGGCGGGATCGAATTCATGCGTGGTCAACAGGTAGGCATCCTGGCCGGCGCCATCGGTCCACACACCCATCTTCGGGTAATCGCCGAAGTTGGGCCAGTCGAACTCATAGCGGTAATAGGTGCCGAGTGGATCGGAGCTTGTGGAGACTGCGACGCACTGGGCGAAGGGGGCGGTAGTGACGAACTGGCTCATCACCCAGCGCTGTGCACGTGCATCCCACAACGCGATCGGGTCGCCGGCATTGGTGGTCTGGCATTTGCCGCCAAAGCCCGTAAAGAACGAATTGCCGGGTTTCGGCGTAAGCGTAGCCGGGTTTGGTACGCCGGTGAGCTTGTCAAAAATCTGCCACGACGAATTCACCCACTGGATGTAGTCGTGATCGCTGACATCGCCGTTCGTGTCGGGCGGGAGGCAGCCGCATGCGCCAGTCACGGCGCTTATCGCCTCGAAGCTCAAGTCGACGCTTGGAGCCGGCACATTGGTGCCGTGCAGCTGCATGCGTGAATAGTCGGGCACCAAAGCACTGCCAGCCTGATTGCTCGGCTTGAGCAGGATGTTTGGAATCTGGACAGCTTCTGACTCTGTGCTCGCCGGAACATTCGGCGGCAGCATGCGCACGATGTCGCGCATGGGCGCAGAAATATCGTGTCGCGAAGCGTGGACCACGGTGGGAATGCTGTCCGGTGTGATCGTGGTAGGCGTCGTAACCGACGCATGTGCGATGGGAGAACCCAGCGCAAGCAAAGCCGTCGCGCCCAGTGCGCTGGGCAGGAAACGTGACAAAACCATATTTAAAACTCCCCAACAGGAACGATAGCGGCTCTTTCCCTGTTCGATCGCAGGCGGCCGTCACCCTGCCATCGGAATCACGATCAGTCGGCTCCGCCTTTGCGCGCCTTCAACCTGGCATCCAGCAGGTCGAGACGTCGCAGATGATCGTTGAGAAACCTGCGGGTCTGCTCCGGCAACTTTGGATCGTCCAGCGCATCACGGATGGCTTTTCGCTCCAACGCCGGCGCTTCGCGCCGCAACATCAAACATGCACGCTCGACTACCGATGGATTTGGACTGCGTACCCAACGCGTAAGCGCGCTCGACTCAACGTGAGTCTCATGCTTGTCGAGCATTTCGAGCGCCGACAGAACTAAACCGTATGAGTCTGAAGCCCCCGTAGCATATCCGCCTATGGGCGTAGAAGCCACTACGTCGATAGCGGCGCTCTGCCACCAATCGCCCAAGTCTTCAGGGTGATCCGCGGCCGACTGCAGCAGCGATGCGCGCACGGACGCAGGCGTGTGCGGATCGCGCGCGACTTTCTCGACGATATCGCGACCGCTTTCGTGGAGGCGTTCTCTTATCTCGGGGTCCAGGAAGATTTCGCCCGCGGCCAAGGTCTGCAGGGGGCGGTCCGTTCCGGCGAGTGCCTTCATCAAAAGGACGAAGAGACTGTGCGACTCGCGTCCGTGCTCGCTTCGACCTGCCTTGAGAATCGCGCGCGCCGCCGGCGTATCACTGAACAGTGCAGGGTCCAGGCCGATGCTGGTCAGCAGCACGGCGCCGTTCGGATTTGCAACCGTGTGCGTCGGATTGCGCGGATCCGCGATGGCCAGCGTATATCCAACGATGTAGCGCTGCCCGGGCTTCACGCCATCCAGTGTGGAAGGGGGCACGCTGACGTCGATCTTGTCGGGCACCTTGCCGTTGCCGCCGAGTACGTCCCTGCGGTCGAACACCAGTCGTCCGGAAGGATTGATCTCCTCCACGGTTCCCGCGACAAGCATATTGCCCGACGCATACAACAGCTCCAGCGGCGGTTCGACATGCACTGCGTGGGCCGGCAGTGCGCCAAGAGCAATGACCATCGCCGTCACTGCGAGTACGGATCGTTTGGTGTTTGGAGTGAAGCTCTGCGGCATGGCGAGTCCGTATCATCACATCGATGGATGTCCGGCACGTCGTCGGATGCTGGCCGGTTAGGCCATCAGGCTACTTCAGTCTCAGCCTTGCTGGAAGTGTTCGGCAACGCCGCTCCAAGGCAAAAAAAGAGCCGCACAAGGCTGCGCGGATTTCTTCAGCGATCTTGATGGATCGCGAGACTCGGAAAGCGGACATCCTTGTCCGCGCTATTCCGATATTCAAACCACTATTTGAGGCCCGCCGCCTTGCGCAGCTCAGCGGCCTTGTCGGTCTTTTCCCACGAGAACGCTGTGAATTTCTCACCGTTCTTCAGCACGATTTCCTGCGGCGCGCGACCGAAGTGACCGTAGGCCGCCGTGGCCTGGTACATCGGGTGGACAAGATCGAGCATCTTGATGATGCCGTACGGACGCAGGTCGAAGTGGTTGCGGATCAACTTCTCGATCTTCTCATCGGTGATCTTGCCGGTACCGAACGTAGTCACCGAAATCGAAGTCGGATGCGCAACGCCGATCGCATAGGAAACCTGCACCTCACAACGATCGGCGATGCCGGCCGCCACGATGTTCTTCGCCACGTAGCGCGCGGCGTAAGCAGCCGAGCGATCGACCTTGGACGGATCCTTGCCCGAGAACGCGCCACCACCGTGACGTGCCCAGCCGCCGTAGGTGTCGACGATGATCTTGCGCCCGGTCAGGCCGCAATCGCCGACGGGGCCGCCGATCACGAACTTGCCTGTCGGATTGATGTGGTACTTGGTGCCCTTGTGCAGCCACTTCGCAGGCAATACCGGCTTCACGATGTACTCGCGCACAGCCTCGATCAGATCTTTCTGCTTGACCGACGGATCATGCTGGGTTGACAGCACGACCGCATCGATCGCGACCGCCTTGCCGTTCTCGTAGCGCAGGGTGACCTGCGACTTCGCATCCGGGCGCAGCCACGGCAACGGTGAATTTTTCTTCTTGCGCACCTTCGCCTGCTGTTCGACGAGACGATGTGACAGATAAATCGCTGCCGGCATGAAGCTGTCGGTCTCGCTCGTCGCATAGCCGAACATCAGGCCCTGGTCGCCCGCGCCTTGCTCTTCCGGCTTCTTGCGATCCACGCCTTGGTTGATGTCGGGCGACTGTTTGCCGATCAGGTTGAGCACGCCGCAGGTGGCACCGTCGAAGCCGACTTCACTGGAGTTGTAGCCGATGTCGAGGATGACCTTGCGCGTCAGCGCTTCCAGGTCGATCCAGGCCGAGGTGGTGACTTCGCCCGCGACGATAGCGACGCCGGTCTTCACCATGGTTTCGCAGGCGACGCGCGCGCGCTTGTCCTGCACGAGGATGGCGTCGAGGACAGCATCGGAGATCTGGTCGGCGACCTTGTCCGGATGGCCTTCGGAGACCGACTCGGAGGTAAAGAGGTGGCTGCTCATCGCGGCAAATATCCTTCTATACGGATGGATGGATAAATCGTGGGGCGCGCATGATACACGGCGCCGGTTTCATTTGCAGTATGGCGACTGAACGGCGCGCTGGCTTGTCAATCCGGCGCGCGCTCCAAATGAGGGTATCCAGTCGCTACTTGCCGATTCACGTTGTCGTTTCCCTCGTGTTGCGCAGCGTGTGGGTTTATCAAAACCACCAGCTGTCCGGCCCATTCAGGCCCGGCGCGCGCGCGGTCAGTTCGACCGAGCGCCGCGAATCGGTATCGTCCATAGATCGGTAGAATCGCCAGGTGAGCCTGGTGTCGCCTGCATCGGAGCAGATGCTTGCTTCCGCTTCATTCACATTCTGCTGGGCGCGACCGATCGCTGTCGCGGGATCGTTCCGTCCGCAGGCGCGCAATACAGGCGTCAGCGCCGTGTCGAAGTGGTTTTCGATGAGATCACCGAACGTGTCCAGCAGCGTCTGCGTGTCTGCGCTCGAACGATTCAGCTGCATTCCGACAATGCGACCTTCGCTGCGATAGAGCAGCACAGTCGCGAACGTCATCGTGACGGGCGGGTGTCCCAGGTAATGCAAGGTAATCCTGCTGTGATCCGCACGTCCGCGACACAAGGTTTTGTCGGCCATGCTGATGTTGCAATACCAGCCGATTCTCGCGTCGGCGGCATCGCCGACAATTCCTTGCGGCGTAACAGTGAGTTCCAACGGCGGGCGTAAGGTGGGGCAGCCCGTCAAACACAGCGTCGCAATCAGCAATGTGGGTGCAATGAACGGCTTGATCATGCGGCTGCCCATGTGTTGATGTGTGGTCCACAGGTCTTGCGCTGGCGACGCACGATGCAAAACCGGTGGCCGGTCGGCGCGTGCATTACCCACCAACGGCCGTGACAGAGAATGACGCGTTTCGCGCTGACCGATTCAAGGCGCAAGGCGTCGGCGTCGGCTTCGAGATCGTCAGTCTCGATATCCATGCACACGCGCGATTCGTGCTCAACCGCTTTTGCAGCAGAATGATCGGCTCGTCATCTGCGGTCTCGAGCTCGGCGCAGCGGCCATCGCAATCTTTATAGACGCTAGCGATCTGTTTGCCGAGCGCGCGGCTGCAGAATTGGGCTGCCCGGGAGAGATCCTCGACCAGGCAGTCGATCATGGGCGTGCACAAGCGCGTTCGATCCATGGCGGTTCTCCGGCATCTTGCGAGGTGCTGCGCTCAACTCCAGGGGCTGCGTTTGGGCACATGCGCGTCGTGCAGCGCGAATGCCTCAGGCAACAACGCATCCGTCGTGCATTCCCGCACCGTGTCGCCCGTGGCTGTCGCAAGGAAAACCCGCAGCCGATGCTCGACATCGCATTCGTGCAATACCTGACGGCAAGCGCCACACGGGGCAACCGGTTCCCTTGTGTCGGCGATCACCGCGAGCGCACGCGGGTGGCCGCGGCCTTGCGCAATCGCCGCACACACCGCGTTGCGTTCGGCGCAGATCGTCAGGCCATAGACATCGAACTCGACGTTGCAGCCGCTGACGAAACCGCCATCGCCATCGAACAGCAGTGCGGCACCTACGTGGAATTGCGAATGCGGCGCATGCGCGCGCCGCATCGCGGTTTCCGCTGCCGCGATTAGTCCTGGGAATTCAGCCTCAACGTGCGCGCGCGTCGTGTTCGCCTTCATCGAGCTTCAGTGCGCCTGCGCCAGATCGTCGAGCATCGCCTTGAGGAAGCGCGCCGCCTCGCCGCCCGTTGCAGCGCGGTGGTCGAAGGTCAGCGACAGCGGAATCACGCGATGCGATTCGAAGCCGCCCATCACCGGCGTCATCTGGTGACGGCCCTTGCCGGCAGCAATGATCGCGACGCACGGCGGCACAACAATCGGCGTTGCGTAGCGACCCGCGAATACGCCGAAGTTCGACAGCGAGATCGTGTAGCCAGACAGTTCCGACGTTGGAATGCTGCGATCCTCGACTTGCTTGCGCAGGCGATTCACGGCGGCGCGCACGCCGCTGGCGTCGAGCACGTCGGCGTTGCGCAACGCGGGCACGAAAAGTCCGTCATCGGTGTCGACCGCGATCCCGATGTCGACATGCGGATGCAGGGTGCGCGTCAGGTTTTCGCCGTCAAACCAGGCATTCAGTGCCGGCACGGTCTTGCAGGCACGCACGATCGCGCGCACGAGGCGGCCGGTGATGTCGTTACCAGGCAACCAGGCATGGATGTCGGCGTCGTCGCACAGCATCGTCGGCACGACTTGCGCGTGCGCGGCCGCCATCACGCGCGCCATGTTGCGGCGAACGCCCTTGAGTTGTTCCGGTTGTCCTGTCGCGGTGATGGTATGCGGGGTCGTGCGCAGGGGTTTGCCCGCTGCAGATAACGTCGTACGTTGCGCGGCGGCGATCGCGGGAGCGGTTTCTGCCGCGACGCTCCTGGAAGGCGCCTGTGCCGCAGGCATCGCCGCAGAAGTCGTTCCGCCAGAGCCTACGCGCGCTGTGCCCGCTGCACCCGCGTCCTTCACGTCCTTCAAGGTGACCACGCTACCAGCGCCACTGGGTTTCACGCGGGAGAGATCGACGCCAAGCTTCTTCGCCAGTGCGCGCACGGCGGGTACTGCCTTGACGCCGCCGACGCTCATCGCTTGCTCGGCATGCACCCGATCGCTCGATTGCATCGCGCCGACGACGGTGCCCTCATCGGCACGGCCGGCATTGTCGTTTTCAACGATCTCGCCGCCCTCGTCGGAGGCGATCACGCCTTTCTTGTCAGGCGCCTCGCTTCCCGCACCTTTCGATGGAGCGGCCTTGGGCGGTCCGTGGTGATGCCCGGTCGCTTCCGCTTCCGCGCGCTGCGGCATTGTCGGATCGATCTCGAACTCCGCCAGCGCTGCGCCGGTTGCGATGACATCGCCGGCACCACCGTGCACCTTCGAAAGCTTGCCCGAGTAAGGCGATGGCACTTCGACGATCGCTTTCGCGGTTTCCATCGAAACCATCGGCTCATCCAGCTTCACGGTGCCGCCTTCCTTGATCAGCCACTCGACGATCGTTGCGTCGGGAAGACCTTCGCCGAGGTCAGGCAGGTAAAACGTTTTGATGTCGGCCATGGATAACTCGTCGTTGCGGATGCGCGGGGGCGATCCGGATCAATGGATGTGCAGCAGGACCAGCGCGAAGATCGCCGGCAAAGCTTGCACGAAGAAAATCTTTTGGTTGACCGTCCATGCCCCGTACAGGCCGGCGACGATCACGCAGGACAGGAAAAAGATCTCGACCCGCCAGCCTTCAGCGCCAAGGCTCATGCCCCAGATGAGTCCGGCTGCGAGGAAGCCGTTGTAAAGACCCTGGTTCGCCGCGAGCGCTTTCGACGCCGCGGAGAATTCCGGCGTCAGACGAAACGTCTTGCGTCCATAGGGCGTGTCCCACAGGAACATTTCGAGCACGAGAAAGTAGATGTGGAGCGCCGCAACGAGACCGATGAAGACGTTGGTGACCGTATGCATGCCCCGGCTCCGATTGGAAAACTCAGCTGACGCTCAAAATGCGCTTCGCTGCCGCGACGATGCGCTCGACGCTCGGCAGATACTTCATTTCCAATCGATACAGCGGGATGTGCGTGTCGTAGCCGGTCACGCGTTCGACCGGCGCGAGCAGATCGTACAGCGCCTCGTCGGCGAGACGAGCGGCGATTTCCGCGCCGAAGCCGGCGGTGCGCGGCGCCTCGTGCACGATCACGCAGCGGCCGGTCTTCTTTACCGATTCGTGAATCGTGTCGAAATCGAGTGGGGTCAACGTCGCAACGTCGATCACCTCGGCGTTGATGCCTTCCTCGGCGAGTGCGTCCGCAGCTTCGAGCGTCTCCTTCACTTGCGCGCCCCAAGTCACGAAGGTCACGTCGCTACCGTCGCGCAGCACGAAACAGACGTCGAGCGGCAACGCCTCGCCGTCGTCGGCGACTTCCTCCTTGTACTGCCGGTAGATGCGTTTTGGCTCGAAGAAGATCACCGGATCCGGATCACGTATCGCGGCGAGCAACAACCCATAGGCGCGTCCCGGCGATGAAGGAAGCACGACGCGCAGACCAGGGATGTTCGTGAATAGATGTTCGTTCGCTTCGGAATGATGCTCCGGCGCGCGGATGCCACCGCCCCACGGCGCGCGGAACACGGCCGGACAACTCATGCGTCCGCGTGTGCGCGTGCGCAGGCGTGCCGCGTGGCAGGCGATGTGCTCCATCATTGGATAGATGAAGCCTTCGAACTGCGCTTCGGCGACCGGCTTCATGCCTTGCGCAGCGAGGCCGACTGTGAGGCCGGCGATCGTCGTTTCGTCCAGCGGCGTATCGATGACGCGATCCGCGCCGAAGGTCTGCTGTAGCCCCTGAGTTGCGCGGAAAACACCGCCGTTGATGCCGACGTCTTCGCCGAGCACGACCACGCTCGGGTCGTGTTTCATTTCGTATGCGAGAGCCTGGGTGACGGCTTCGATGAGGGTAATTTGTGCCATGCGGCGGAATCCGTATCTGTATGGATCAAATGTATCTGGAATGTAGGAGCGGGTTCAGCCGCTCCCGCAGGAATTCAATGCGCCTTGTCCAGCGCCAGCGCCGCTACGCGCTGTGCCACGAGGTCGGTCGGCAACTCGGCCCAGGTGAAATCGAACATGGCTTCGGTCGGTTGCGATTTCGTTCCGAGGTAGGCGTTGACCTCGATGTCGACCTTGTCCGAGCACTCGGCCTTCCATTCTTCCTCTTCCTTTTCGCTCCAGGCATTCAGCGACATCAGGTACGTCTTGATGCGCTTCATCGGCTCGCGCTCCCATGCCGCCTTCACTTC
>JBBRZD010000074.1:0-12224 GCA_038237055.1 Lysobacterales bacterium
TACGAGCGGTGCGCCTTCGATGGCTTTCTTGCTCATTCGCTCACGTGCGGCGAACTTGCCTTCGTCCAGGCTGAGCCAGTGCACGTAGCCCTCGCTGTCGCCGACGACCACGTATTTTCCCTGGATCGCAGGTGAACTCAGCCAGCGATACTTGAGCTTGTCCTGCTTCCACAGATTGACGCCGGTTTCGCGATCGAAAGCCCAGACATTGCCTTCCGCATCAACGATGGCAACCGTATTACCGCTGACCGCAGCGCCGACATAGCTAGAAAGATCGCGCTGCCAGACTGGTCGACCACTGTCGAGCGAGAGCGCTGCGAACTGACCGCGATAGCCAGCTGCAAACAAAGCCGTGCCGTCGGAAACGATATTGCCATCGACGTCGGAAAGGCGTTCCACCTCGGTACGGCCCTCGCCATTCGACAGGGCCTGCGACCACAATTCATTGCCATCGCTCAATCGCACTGCGATCACCTTGCCGTTGTCGAAACCGTCGTAAACGACTCCGTTTGCGATCAGTGGGGCGGAGTTTCCACGCAGGCTGAGCGACGGCACCGGCTCGTCGTGTATCCATTTGCGGCTGCCATCGGCGGCATCGAGGCCTGCAAGCCGGCCATCATTCGTGCGCACAACAACAACGCCATCAGCGATGGCAGGCGGTGCAATGACTTCGGAAGTCAACTGCACGTTCCAGCGATCGGCACCATCCTGTGTCGAAAGCGCGTATACCTGTCCATCGAGCCCGCCAACAACAAGCAGGTCGCCGTGAGCGGTTGGGCCACCCGACCAACGCAAAGAGTTGTCGCCGCGACGCCACATCCATCCAGCGCGTTTGCCCAGATGCTTCTGCCAGAGAGAATGTCCGGTTGCTGCGTCAATCGCCTCAATAGTGCCGTCGATGCTCGCAGCGTACAGGCGCCCGTCCGCGCTGCCTGGAGTGAGCCGCGCACCCGAAATTCCAGCGCCCTTGCCCACTCCTTCGCTCCAGATTCGATCGACCTGGGTAGTGGGCGCAAATTCGGTCAAAGGTGTAGGTGGTTCAACGTTGTCTTTCTTGCCCAGGTTCTTCAGCCAGTTGCAACCGCTGAGCGTCACTGCAATCAAGATGACAAGGAGCAACGAACGCTTCATGAGCCGACCTTCTCTTGAGCGCGTGCGCTCGCTGGTGCAGCGGCCAAATCGTCGAGTTTCATTTGCACGAAACTACGATTGGGTGCCTGCTGATCCAGATGCGACAACGCATCCTGATAGGCGGTACGCGCAGCGTCGACGTGCCCGAGTTTGTTCAAGGCATCACCGCGGATTTCGCCTGCGAGTGCGGCGTAGTCGTCCTTCGGAACCCCATCCACCAGTTTGATCGCCGCATCCGCATCGCCTTGGGCCAATTTGACCCGGGCGAGCCGAAGCGCCGCAAGCGACTTGAGACTGGACGCCGCCGAGTGTTGCTGCGCCCAATCCAGCGCGCTTGCCGCTCCAGCGAGATCGTTTTTCCTGCCAGCCAAGTCGGCTTCATGCATCGCTGCAAGAACCGCATAGGTGGATTCCGGGAAATCCTTGCGAATGGTATCGGCGATCTTGCTGACATCCTCGTCGTGCTTCGCGTCGACGGCGTCGGTCAACGCCTGGTACTGCGCAGCAGCCTCAGCCGCGTGGCGCGCGCGGTGTGCCTTCCACTGCTGCCAGCCAAATATCATGACCAGTCCGAGAGCGACGCCGATGGCAATCGACAACGCGTTTTCGCGCAACCATTTCTGGACCAGTTCACCTTGTTCGTGTTCGTCGAGAACGTCGAAAGACATGCATTCACCTGGAAAAAAGCGAGTGTGCGACAGCGGCCACGGAAGCGACCGTCGGAAAGGGCGCACAAGGGTAGCAGGAAACCGCGGCGGCGCGACTCTGCAAACTCTGCCGCGCGCGATGAACAGTCAGGATGCGTTACTGGTCAAGACGGCTGACACCTGACCCGGTCGCACCGAACACTTTCAAATGGGCGACGTTGCCGCGCTGGAAAGGCGTCAGGTCGAGCACTGCTCCGTCCGCCTGCAGTTGGGCACCCTGAACGTTGCCAACCCGGACCGAAAGCTGGCTATCGCTGCGGTATGTGTGTTCACTATCTGCTGCAAGCATGCGGTATTCGAGCTTGTGCCCTTCAGCTGTCGTAATCTCGACCCAGCTCTGTTCGCGGAGTTTCAGCTTCAGCGTATGCGCCCCGCTGCCCAAACTGCCTTCCGCTGAAGGAGCCGCTTCTGCGGGAGTTGTAGCAGCTGACTGAGTCGGCGCAGAGGCAAATGGCGCCATCGACGCAATGACGGGGGCTGGATCTTGAGTTAGAGGCGCGGCCGGCTGAGCCGATCCCGCGTCCGTATTCGGAAAATTCTTGGCATCGGCGAGGCCGCCACTCGGCGCGGGCTGCACTTCAGCGCCGATCGAGACGGCGTCACGAACGGGCGCTGAAATGATACTGACCGGCGGGTCGAGCGGTGTCGTACGCGCAAGATCCTGCTCCAGCCCGCCGTGCGTTGCCAGCCATACGGCCGGAACAACGATGATCGCGGTAAGAACCAGGTAGGTTGCGCTGACCGAGTAGCGGTCGAAAAGATAGCGCGATCGCGAAATCGTGCCAGTAGCAACCAGTGGAGCGGTGTGCGTATGGGCGGCTGCGATGCTGGTTGTTTCCTCGACAGGCATTCCAACCAGGCGAGCATAGCTGGCGAGATACCCGCGCAGGAATACGCCACCTGTCAGGCCTTCATAGTCATCGCATTCGACGCGTTCGATCAGCTTGAGCGGCAACTTCAAGCGTCCAGCAACATCCGCCAGACTCCAGCAACGCGATTCGCGCGCCGCGCGCAAACGCGCGCCCACCGAGACATCCACGCGATCATAGAGCTCCAATGCCGCTGAGCTTTCAGGAATGGCCGAGACCGCATTGCCTTCAATCATTTCGCTGGCCTCTACGGCTCTCATTTTCCTGATTCCTCTAAACAGCGGCAGCGCCAGTTGGCTACCGGTTTCATCGTTCGTCTCGTCGGTGGGTTGCCCCAGACGCGGGCCGTCATTCGTACTCATGACTGGCTCTGCACGCTCAGGGATTTGGCCTGCTCGGATTGCGGGAATCCTTGTATCAACTTGCGCGTGTACTCGCCCGCCCCGTGGCCATTTCCAAGCCGCAATTCAATATTGCGACCTAGCATCAGCGAATCAGGGCGCGCCGGCGAAGTTGTTTCGAAACGTTGCACGAACGCGCGCGCCTTGAAGTATTCGCCCTTTTCATACAGCACTGATGCGAGCTGGATCAAGGCTTCGGGTTCGTCCGGACGCAGCTCAAGAGCCTTGCGCAAGGCAGCCTCCGCTTCGTCGCGCTTGCCTGCTTTCAAGAGACAGGTGCCGGAGTTGGTCAGAGCAACTGCGGGCGTCTTGTAGAACGGATCAGCCATCGCTCGTTCGAAATAGCCTTGCGATTCGTCGTAACGACCGAGTTTGCACAAGAACGCGCCGTAGTTGTTGAGTTCGTTGCCACCCTTCGGCTTCAATTCTGCCGCGCGCTTGTAGTGTTCTTCAGCTTTTGTCGGATCATTGATGTTCTCGTACAACACGGCGATAACCGTGTGTGCGTCCGCGTAGTTTGGATCGAATGTCAGCGCTTTGGTCAGTTTCTCCAATGCGATTTCGAGCTTGCCCTGCTGAAGGTATTTCTGACCTAGCTCAGTGTGCACGCGTGCGGCATCGGTGCGTTTGGTGGCCGCGTCGTCGCCCTTGATCGTGCTGACGCCACCCGATTGGCAACCGGCCAGCAGCGCGAAAACGGCGCTTAATAAAACCGTGATTAGTGCGCGCTCAAGCCGCATCGGCGACGCCCCCTTCGAGCTTGCGGTTGAATTCGGCTTGGCGTCTCGTGCGATCCGCAACCTGGCCTTTGAGCTGTCCACACGCGGCATCGATATCGTCGCCGCGCGTACGCCGGACCATTGTCAGCACATTTGCGTCGAGCAGAATCTTCTGGAAAGCGCGAATTACTTCCTCGTCAGAACGCGTGTAGCGGGTGCCATGGAACGGATTGAACGGAATCAAATTGACTTTCGACGGCAGTCGACGCATCAGCTTGATCAACTGGCGAGCGTGCTCAGGCTTGTCGTTGACGTCCTTGAGCATCGTGTACTCAAAAGTTATCGACGCACGCGGACGCTGCGCCACGTACCGCGCGCACGCGCCGAGCAGTTCGTCAATCGGGTATTTCTTGTTGAGCGGCACCAGCTGGGTGCGCAATTCATCGTTCGGCGCATGCAGGGAAACTGCCAGCGACACGTCGGCGACTTCACCCAATTTGTCGATCATCGGCACCAGGCCGGCGGTCGATAACGTTACACGCTTGTTGGCAAGACCAAAGCCAAGGTCATCGCGCATCACGCTCATCGCAGTCACGACATTGTCGAAGTTCAACAACGGTTCGCCCATACCCATCATCACGACATTCGTGAGCTTGCGCTGATGATGCGGAACGTTGCCGAGATGCTTTGCCGCAACCCAGACCTGGCCAATGATTTCCGCCGCGGAAAGGTTGCGGTTGAAACCCTGCGTGCCTGTCGAGCAGAACGTGCAAGCCAGCCCGCAGCCGATTTGCGAAGACACGCACAATGTTCCGCGCGAGATTTCCGGAATGAATACCGCCTCGATTGCGTTACGACCGTCCATGCCGAGCAGCCATTTGTGCGTGCCATCGACTGCCTGCTTTTCGAGCAGCGTGTTCGGCGGCACTATTTCGACCGCGTCGACCAACTTGTCGCGCAAGGCCTTGCCGACATCGGTCATGTGCGCGAAATCGGTGACATGGCGGTGATAAACCCATTTCATCACTTGGTCCGCTCGATACGGCTTCTCGCCAAGCTGCGCGAACAGGTCGCGCAAACCCTTGCGGTCGTAGTCGAGCAGATTGACCTTGCCTGCCGTCATCGTCTCGCGCGCCACCAGTGGCGCGCCGACACGCGTCAGCGCAGCCGAGTCCGCGCCTGTGTCGGACTCGTCGAGCAAATGTTGGACAGGATGTTCAATCATTTGCATAAGTCATTATCAACGCGGGCAGATTTCGTTATCAGAGAAAAAGTAAGCGATTTCCACTTTTGCTGTATCTGCCGCGTCGGAACCGTGCACCGCATTCGCATCGATCGACGTCGCGAAATCGGCACGTATCGTACCTGGCGCCGCGTCTTTCGGATTCGTCGCACCCATAAGATCACGATGCTTGAGCACGGCATTTTCGCCGGTGAGCGCCTGGATCATGACCGGGCCAGAAATCATGAATTCAACCAGCGCATCGAAGAACGGACGCTCGCGATGGACCGCATAGAAGCCTTCGGCCTCCTTGCGCGACAAATGCTTCATCTTCGCAGCGATGACCTTGAGGCCAGCCTTCTCGAAGCGGGAATAAATCTCACCGATGACGTTTTTTGCGACCGCGTCGGGTTTGATGATGGAAAGAGTGCGCTCCAGCGCCATGCCGGGATCTCCGTAAGGTAAAGGTTCAGGGGCAACGGCCAAGACACCGTTATAACGCTAAATCCACGCCAATCCGCGGGCTTAGCTCACATTATCGCTGATGATTCTAGCTAATTTCAGCCAAAGTTGACACTGTGGGGAGCTTTCGGTTTGACCAGCGATTGGGGCTCGCCTATGATTCAAACGATCGTTTGATTTGTGAATGGCCCACCGTGCGCCTCCAGCAGCCCAATTTTTCAACCAAAGAACGCATCCTCGGCGTTGCCGAAACGCTGTTTGCGCGGCATGGATTCGCAGGCGCTTCGTTGCGTCAGGTCACTGCGGCAGCGAACGTCAACCTGGCAGCCGTAAACTATCATTTCGGTTCGAAGGAAAGCCTGATCGAAGAGGTTTTCCGGCGCCGCCTCGACGAGCTCAACCGACATCGACTTGCCGCGTTGGCCACGATTCAGGCGAATCCGTCGCGCACGCTCGAAGATGTGCTCGATGCCTTCATCCGTCCCGCGCTTGAACAATCAATGGACAGCACGGGAGGCACTGCTTTCGTGCGCGTACTGGCGCGCGCCTACGCCGAGCACGATGAGCGCCTGCGAAAGTTCCTGTCGGACAATTACGGGCATGTGCTGCGCGAGTTCGCCGGCGCGTTTTCGGGGCTTCTCCCGCGCTTGAGCAAGGATGAGCTTTACTGGCGACTGGATATCGTAGCCGGTGCGCTTACCTACGCAATGGCCGATTTCGGCATGATCAAGCGCAAGAACAACGTCAGCGAGCAGAGCCATCGCGAACAGAGCGCCCAGCATCTGGTGCGCTTCGCCGCCGCCGGCCTGCGGGCGGAATAATTCCCCCCGGCCCAATTGATGTGGCGGCCACCATCACCGCATTTTTCCAAGCTTGTCCTGAGAGGTTTTGCATGAATAACATACCCCTTCGTATCCGAAAGGCGGCGGTTCTGGGCGCCGGCGTCATGGGCGCGCAGATTGCTGCCCACCTTGCCAATGCCGATGTCGAGACGTTGCTGTTCGACCTCCCGGCCAAGGAGGGTGACAAGAACGGCATCGCGAACAGGGCCATTGCGAATCTGGCCAAACTTTCGCCCGCGCCGCTGGCCGTAAAATCGAAGGTCGCGGCAATTACTGCAGCCAACTATGACGAGGACCTCGATGCTCTCAAGGACTGCGACCTTATCATCGAAGCGATTGCCGAACGGCTAGATTGGAAGCTCGATCTTTACAAGAAGATTGCTCCGTATCTATCTGATTCTGTTGTTGTCGCCAGCAATACTTCAGGTCTCTCGATCAATTCGTTGGCGGAGGCGCTGCCGGCTAAGCTGCGCCAGCGTTTCAGCGGCATCCACTTCTTCAATCCGCCGCGTTACATGCATCTGGTTGAGTTGATCCCCGACAAGGAGACCGATCGCGGCGTACTCGGCGGCCTCGAAGCATTCCTTACGACCACCCTCGGCAAGGGCGTTGTGTACGCGAAGGACACCCCGAATTTCATCGGCAACCGCATCGGCGTGTTCTCGATCCTCGCGACGATGCACCACACCGCTGCGTTTGGTCTGGGTTTCGATTTGATCGACGCGCTGACTGGGCCAGCGATCGGTCGCCCGAAGAGCGCGACCTATCGCACCGCGGACGTGGTCGGCCTCGACACGATGGCGCACGTGATCAAGACGATGGCCGATACCCTGCCGAACGACCCGTGGCATGCGCACTTCGAGGCACCTGCGTGGCTTTCCGCATTGATCGCGAAAGGTGCCTTGGGCCAGAAGACGGGTGCCGGGATCTACACCAAGCGCGGCAAGGACATCGTCGTGCTGGATCTGGCGAAGCAGGACTACGTGCCCGCGGCAGCCAAGACTTCCGATGAAGTAGCTGCAATCCTCGCGATCAGGAATCCGTCCGAGAAATTCGCCAAGTTGCGCGCGTCGAACGACGCTCAAGCGCAGTTCCTGTGGGCGGTGTTCCGCGATTTGTTCCACTACGCTGCGTTTCATCTAGCCGACATTGCCGAAACCGCGCGCGACGTCGATTTTGCGATCCGCTGGGGCTACGGTTGGAAACTCGGCCCGTTCGAGACCTGGCAATCGGCCGGCTGGGCCGATGTGGCGAAGTGGATCGCCGAAGACATTGCCGCCGGCAAGGCGATGAGCACGGCTCCGCTGCCCGACTGGGTTGGCAAGGTCGATGGCGTGCATCACGCGGCAGGATCGTTTTCGCCGCGCACCGGCAAGGACGAGCCGCGCTCGAACCATCCGGTCTATCAGCGCCAGCTCTTCCCGGATGCGTTGATCGGCGAGAAGTTCGACACCGGCACGACGCTGTGGGAAAACGATGGCGTGCGCTTGTGGTCGCTCGGCGATGACAGCGTGGGCATTCTCTCGTTCAAGACCAAGATGAATACCGTCAACGACGCAGTGCTCGATGGTGTGCAGCAGGCGATCGATTACGCGGAGAAAAATCTGAAGGCGGTCGTGATCTGGCAGAGCGGCGATGCCTTCTCTGCCGGCGCGGATCTGAAGGGGATGCTCGGCCTGGTTCAGGCCGGCAAGATCGACGCACTGGAATCGATGATCGCGAACTTCCAGCGCACCAGCATGCGCATCAAGTACTCGCTCGTGCCGGTCGTCGCTGCGGTGCGTGGCCTCGCCCTCGGTGGCGGTTGCGAATTCCAGATGCATAGCGCGCGGACCGTCGCTGCGCTCGAAAGTTATGTGGGTCTCGTCGAAGCAGGCGTCGGCCTGCTTCCCGCCGGCGGTGGATTGAAGGAGATCGCGGTACGCGCCTCGCAGCGCGCTACAGACGGTGATCCGTTCCCCGAGATCAAGCGCATGTTCGAAGCGGTTGCGATGGCGAAGTTGTCGGGGAGCGCCATTGAAGCGAAGCAGATGGGCGTATTGCGCGAGAGCGACGTGGTCGTGTTCAACGGTTTTGAATTGCTGTATGTGGCGAAGAAGGTCGCTGCCTCACTGGCTGAATCGGGTTATCGCCCGCCCCTGCCCGCGCGTGACGTGAATGCCGCTGGCGACGTCGGCACGGCGACCCTGAAGATGATGCTGGTGAACATGCTCGAAGGCCGTTTCATTTCTCCGCACGACTACGAGATTGCATCACGCATCGCCGACAGCCTGTGCGGCGGCGTGATCGAGCGTGGATCGCAGGTCGACGAGACATGGCTGCTCGATCTGGAGCGCAAGCATTTCTTCGCGCTCGCACTGATGCCGAAGACGCAGGAGCGCATCCAGCACACGCTGACGACCGGCAAGCCGCTGAGAAACTGAGAATCGGGATTCGGGATTCGAATCAAGCAAATACAATCGCAGTACCGGGAACGAGAAAGGGGAACGCGAATCGCTGACGGCATTGCTTGCTGTTGTCGAATCCCGACTCCCGAATCTCGAATCCCGGCTTTCGGAGAAAGCAATGACCAAGCAAATCCAGGACGCCTACATCGTCTCCGCCGTGCGCACGCCGGTCGGCAAGGCGCCACGCGGCGTATTCCGCAACACCCGTCCCGACGATCTGCTCGCGCATGTCCTGCGCGCCGCGATCGCAAAGTCGCCCGGCATCGACCTCGCGAGTATTGGCGACGCGATCATCGGCTGCGCGATGCCTGAAGCTGAGCAAGGGATGAATGTCGCGCGCATCGGCGTGCTGCTCGCCGGTCTGCCCAATTCAGTACCGGGCGTCACGATCAACCGCTTTTGCTCGTCCGGCGTGCAGGCAATCGCAATGGCAGCTGATCGCATCCGCCTCGGCGAAGCCGACCTGATGCTCGCTGGCGGCACCGAGTCGATGAGCATGGTGCCGATGATGGGCAACAAGATCGCGATGAACCCGGCCGCCTTCAGCGATGACAACGTGGCGATCGCCTACGGCATGGGCATCACGGCGGAAAAGGTTGCCGAGCAGTGGAACGTCAGCCGCGAAGATCAGGATGCATTTGCGCTCGCATCTCACCATAAAGCGCTCGCGGCAATCGCCGGCGGTGAATTCAACGACGAAATCGTGCCGTTCACCTTGGCCGATCACTATCCTGATCTGAGCACACGTGGAATTCGCGATGACTCGCGTGTAATTTCGATTGATGAAGGTCCGCGCAAGGATTCAAGCCTCGAAGGCCTGGGCAAACTGAAACCCGTGTTCCGCATGGGTGGCAGCGTGACCGCAGGCAACTCCTCGCAGATGTCCGATGGCGCTGGTGCCCTGCTTCTCGCCAGCGAACATGCGATCAAGACCTACGGCCTCACGCCGATCGCGCGTTTCGTCAGCTTTTCGGTCGCCGGCGTACCACCCGAGATCATGGGCATCGGCCCGATCGCGGCAATTCCGAAAGCGCTTGCCCAAGCCGGATTAAACAAGGATCAGCTCGACTGGATCGAATTGAACGAAGCGTTCGCGGCCCAGTCCCTCGCAGTCATTCGCGAGATCGGCCTCGACCCGAGCAAGGTCAATCCGCTTGGTGGCGCAATCGCGCTCGGTCATCCCCTCGGCGCGACGGGCGCGATCCGCGCGGCTACCCTGATCCATGGCCTGCGTCGTCGCAAGCAGAAGTACGGCATGGTCACGATGTGTATCGGCACCGGCATGGGTGCAGCGGGAATTTTCGAGGCGCTTTGATCTTTTCGGCCCTCACTCGCGGCGTTGCCACGAGTGGGAGGTCGGCACATTTGCATCAAGCCAGACGCGTATAGTTCGGCGCCGCGGATTCAATCGTGATTGTGGTGACACCGTGGCGGCAAGAACGGGCATGCGCACAAAGTCGCCCTCAGGATGCTCCACGCGCTCACGGCTTGGTTGAAGCACCCGTTTGTGCAGCGTGTCCTGCCGATACATCCACCGGCAGCATGCCTGTTCGATCGAGCCCAACCTGCAGCCAGCCGAGATTGATGCCGATTCGTGTCGCCTCCGGATTCGCCCAGGCGTAAGCCAGCGTGCCACCGGTGGATTCGTCGATGACCGACAGCTTCAACACCGGCACATTGCCTTCGCGGTAGGTCAGGCGTTCAAGACCCAGTGAGTAACCCGATGGCTTGCCGTCGCGCCATACCAGCGGGACGCGACTACCTTCGCTGCCCAGTCTGAGCGCCTTGTTCATATGCCAGTCGTTGCCGCTGCCCGCGCCTTGCGGGCCTCTGCCATTGACGGCGGCCCAGCCCGAATAGGTTTCGACTTTGCGCGCGTCCTCGCGCACATCCGCGCCGCGCGCCTGGTCCGCGTACAAGCGCAGATGCAGCCACTCGCCTTCACGCTCGATCGACAGCGGCAGCAACGCGGCATCAGGCCCTATGCCAGGAACGATGGCCGCGCAGGCGGCGACATCGCTCGCGACGCGAACCTGAGTCGGCGTCACGCTGCCGCGCAAGGTGCATGCGGCGAGCGGCGTCCATTGCTTGGCATCGAAGTCCGACCCTGTGGCGGGCGCAGCGACAATGGCGCGATGCGGCACCAGTGCTTGTGCTCCGTTGCCACCATCGGTGCGCTGCATGGCCCATATCGCGTCGAGCGCTGGCGTCGCATCGTAGTGGACACGCCACAGCGACCAGTCTGCGGCTGACATTTGGTCCAATACGATGACCACGTGCGGTGCTGCGGAAGCAACGGCGGGGCCGCGAGCGATCCACACTTGTTCGTGGTTATCGTATTCGCCTGCAAGCAGGCTGCCGGACACACCCGGATTCGCACCCGCATGCTTCGGCGCGATGTGTTGCAAGGTCTGGCACGCAGCCAGCGGCAGCAGCAGGAACGACAGCAGAAGGATTCGATTCATTCGCCAAGGATAGCAGCCGCGACCGGCGAGGCGATTCGGCGACAGGCGGCGTGCGCCACGTCAAGTGCGTTCGCTATAGTTCCCGGATTCCCGGGGAAGTCACATGACCACTGAAATCCTGCGTGCTGACTTACGCTTGCGCCGCACAACGATCGTCGTTTTGGTGCTGGCTGCACTGCTGGCGCTTGCTTTGGTGTTTGCGTTCCAGGGATGGATGACGCGAATGGCTGACGGCTTGCCCACCCAACAATTAATCGAACACCTGCGCCGAGGCATCGGTTTCGCTGCAATCGGAAGCGGTCTTTGCGTGTTATTGCTGGCCGGCTATGCAGCGAGCATGGCTCGCCGCGTGAGGAATCAGCGCCGTTGGCCGCTCAGCGGCGCGCGCGTGTTGCGCGACACGCCCGTAAAGCGTGACGAGGCCGCCATCCGCATCGGCCGTTTGCTGGATATCGTCGCTTTTGTCTTGATTCTGGTCGGCGTTGCCGCCGCTGCGCTGAGTTGGCGCTTGTTCGCGGTGGTGCAGTAAATCGTCTGCCCATCTACTCGGGTGGAAATTTATAGAAGAGCAAGTGCGTTTCCGAGATCGTCGATGAGTACCTCTGGGTCTTCCAGACCGATCGACAGGCGCACGAAGTTGAGCGGCGCTCCGGTCGGGGGCTGCAACGGCGCATCCTTCGGGAACACCGCGCACACCGGAAACAGCAGCGACTCGTAACCGCCCCATGAAACCGTCATCAGGAAACGCGCGAGCGCGTCGCAGAAATGCTCGACCGCAGCGATATTCGTTGCATCGAGTTCAATCGTGATCAGGCCGCTCGCGCCATGCAGCTGGCGTTCGGTCAAGCCGAACTGCCGGTTGTCGCTGGCCTGCGGTGAATATACGCGACGCACTCGTGGATGCGCCTGCAGAAAAGTCAGTACCTTGATGGTGGTTGCAGCGATGCGCTCCATGCGGA
>JBBRZD010000075.1:0-12107 GCA_038237055.1 Lysobacterales bacterium
ACTGAGACATCGTACAAACCGGCGAAATCGCGGTAGGCCCGTGCACACCAGACAGCGCGCAGCATTGGCGCGATCGCCGTATCGGCCGGCGCGACGAAATCTTCGTGGCAGGCAGGCTCGGTCTGACGTTTGCGCGACCACGAGCGCGCCATCGATGGGGAGCCGTAGTACTGCGACACAAACGCAGCGAACTGGAACGCGTTGAGGTCGGTGCTGCGCACATAAGCATGGGTGAGCTCGGCGCGACCGCTGTCGATATCCTCGGCGATGAACAGCGAGGTTTGCGAATTGCAGCTGGAACTGTCCATCTGCGCGCGCGGCTTGGGTGTCTGCTCCGCATTCGTGCGCGCCCAGCAATTGAACCACGACGACGCGCTCTCCGGCGCCTGGTACGGGCCAAACTTCGTCTCGCGAAATCCTTTCTCGTCGAGCGCCTGATAGAACCCGGCCTGCCACGCCAGCAACTGACGATCGATCTCGTCGCGCGCCTGCGCGAGATCGAGCGGAGCGTCCTTGCGCGCACGCGCTAGCAGCGCCACCGCATGACGCACCGGGACGAGGAAGCTGACCAGTTCGCCATCGAGACGCTTGGCGACATTGATGCCGACGACCTTGTCGCCGCCGGTGACCGCGGGTCCGCCGCTCATGCCCGGATTGATCGCGCCGGTGAAATGCACGCGCTCGTTGTAGCTGCGTTCGACCAGACCGTTGTACGTGCCTTCAACGATGGTGAAGCCCAGATCAAGCGGATTGCCCATCGCGTAGACACGTTCGCCGCGCGGCAAGTCGCCAGCTACCGCAGCTGGGTCAAATTGCAGATGCGGCAGATCCGCACCTTCGAGCTTGACCACCGCGACATCGTTCGCAATATCGATCGCGAGCAAGGTCAGCGGGCCCTGCGTACCATCCGGCCGTGCGAATTCAAGGCGATAGGTTTTTGGCTCCAACGCGTACTGAGAGACGACGTGGTAGTTGGTGATCGCCAGACCATCCGCACTGACGAGGAAGCCGGAGCCGATCGACGACTGTCGTCCGGCGGCTTCGACCAAGGTTCGAATCTGCAGCAGGCTGGGACGCGTGGCCGCATAGATGCCTTCGGCTGCGGCTGAGACCGGTGCCGCCGTCGGAGCGGCAGCGCTTGGCTGCGCCAGCGGAGGTTGCGGCTGCAGCGCCTGCGAGTGTGCCGCACACATCGCGAGCAGGCCCGCGAGCGTAACGGCAAGACGCGAGGTGCAGCCGATTGAGCGGTAAATCATTAAAAACTCCAGGGATATGCAACGCAGCCTATAGTGGTTCATGCGCGAAATTCAATGCGCGCATGTTCGGCTAGATAACGCTACGCGCTTGCCGATACTTCACGATAGACGGAAACGGTTTGATCGACGCAGCGCGTCCAGCTCAATTCGCGCGCCCTTGCAATGCCGCGCGTGCTGGATTGATCGCGCCACGCCGTGTCTTCAAGCGTACGTTCGAGTCCGTCTCGCAATGCCGTCTCGTCGAATGGATCGACGTTGAGCGTTATCGCGCCGGCGGCATCGCGAGCGATCTCCGGCAGCGACGAGACATTTGAGGTCAACGTCGGCACGCCGCTGGCGATCGCTTCCAGCACCGGCAGGCCGAATCCCTCGTACAACGATGGAAACGCAAAGGCATGCGCGCCCGCATACAGCAAGGGCAAATCGTCCTCGGCAACATAACCAAGCCGACGCGTCTCGCCGCGCGCTTCGAGCGGAGCGAGTGCCGTTTCGAGTTCCGCATTCAGCCAGCCGCGCGCACCCACGATCACGAGCGGATGGCGCGTACGCAGCGCGATGGGCAGTGCCGCATATGCGCGTGCGAGTCGCGCCAGATTCTTGCGCGGCTCCTGCGTCGCGACGACGAGCAGGTAGGCGGTTCCCGTCAGACCATGTCTCGCCAGCACGGGCGCGAGCTCAGCAGCACCGCGCGGCCGGTAGGCGGCATCGACGCCGAGTGCGACGACGCGCAGTTTCGAACGTTCGACGCCGAGCTTGGTAACGATCTCGTCGGCGACGAAGTCGGAGTCGGTGAAGATGGCCGCTGCTTTTTCCAGCGTCGGCGGAAGATGGCGTTCGAGAAAGCGCACGCGTTCGATCGGGTGCGTTTCTGGGTAACTGAGCCATGAGAGGTCGTGCACGGTGGTCAACGCGGGACCGGCGAACGGCATCAGCACATAGTTCGGCGTGTGCAGCAACCAATCGTGCATCCGTCGCGTATGCAGGCGGAACATCCCTGCGCGCAGCTGGGTATACGCTTCCAGCGCAACGCTCTTGAACGGCACATTGCGACGCAGCGCGGCGATCGTCCGGTTCGCCGCCAGCGCCTGCTCCGGGTCATCGACCCAGCGATACGCCGAATACAGGCGCAGCGCGTCAACATCACGATGCCGCGCCAGCCCGCGTGCGAGTTCGAGCGCGTAGCGACCGATGCCGGTCAGCGGTGCGGTGATCGCATCGACATTGAAGATGACGCGCATCGTTCAGCGCCGCTCGCGGGCAAGATCGGCGTCGACCATGCGCTGCGCGAGGCCGGCCAGATCGAGCGAAGGCGCAAATCCGAGTTCGCGCCGCGCCTTGCTCGCGTCGCCAACCAGCAGCGGCGCGTCGACCGGGCGAAAAAATGCAGCATCCACGTGCACGCGCACACGATCGCTGCCGTGTTCGATGCCGACTTCGTCGACACCTTCCCCGAACCAGTCGAGTTCGATGCCGACGGCGGCGAACGCGGCGGTGGCGAATTCGCGAATGCTCGATGCAACGCCGGTCGCAAGCACGTAGTCGTCGCCCGATTCGCGTATCGCCATCGCAGCCATCGCGGCGACGTAATCGGGCGCATAGCCAAAGTCGCGCCGCGCATCGAGATTGCCGAGTGCAATCGACGTCTCGCGCCCAAGCGCGATAAGCGCGACGCCGCGACTGAGTTTGCGCGTGACGAAGGCTTCGTCGCGCAAAGCCGATTCATGGTTGAACAGGATCGCGCTCGATGCACGCAGGCCGAAGCTCGCACGCCAGCAGCCGACGGCTCCGTGCGCCATCATCTTGGACAATCCATACGGCGAACGCGCGCATAACGGCGTGCGCTCATTTTGCGGCGACTCCAACGGTTCGCCAAAAATCTCCGCGCTCGATGCAAGCACGAAATGCGCCTGCGGCGCATGCAGGCGTACCGCTTCCAGCAGGTTGAGCGTGCTCATGCCGTTGGCGGCCATGCTCGCATGCGGATCACGGAACGAATCGGCCACCCGCGATTGTCCGGCCAGATGGAACAGCGCGTCCGGCGCGCTTAGCTTCACGCATTCAGCACAGGCGGCCGCGTCGGTCGGGTCGAGGTCTTCCAGTTGCAGACGCGCGTGATTGTCGATGCCGAGTTCGCGCAGACGCCACAGGTCAGGCGTTTGTCCAGGTCGATGCGTGCCAATCACATTGACGCCGCTTTCAAGCAGGTGCGCGGCGAGCAACGCACCGTCCTGGCCAGTAATGCCGGTGATCAAGACCTGCGACATCGATGCGCTCATGCCTGCGCTTCCGGAAAACTGCGAATGACCGATTCTGCATCGCGCATGGCTTCGCGCGCAAAACCTGCATCCGTGTGCTCGATCACGACGACCGGGATATCAAGCAGGCCACACAGGATCTCGGCCGCCGACTGCTTGCGTTCATGCACGATGAGACACTCGATCGCGTGGATCTGCAACCAGTCCCATAGCGCACGATAGGACGTTTCCGGATCGCTCGCCTGCCAAGTGTTCGCTGCGATGACATGGCCGGCGAACACGAGTTCGTTCTCGGGACCGGTCGCGCGCAGGTTCCATACCTCGGCATCGGACCATGCCGGCGCACCGGCACCAACCCAGAGCAGTCGTGGGCGCGGCGCGTTGTCGTGGCGCGCACCGGTGTAGATCCTGCGCACGCGCCAGTCGAGCACGCGCCGTTCGAACGAGTGCAACGTCGCGCCCACCTCGGCTTCGTAGTGCGGCCAGCGCTCGCGCAGCACGGCCATGCCGGCCAGTCCAAGCGCAAGACGACGTTCCTCGCCGAAACTCTGACTGCGCGCATGTTTGACCAGCACGTTGCCCGCGATCACGTGGCGCAATCCGCGCTGCGCGGCGCGCTGGCAGAAGTCGTTCTCCTCGCCGTAGCCTTGCGCGAACGCGGCTTCGTCGAGCATGCCGCTCGCATCGATCACCGTGCGCCGGATATAGAGGCAGAAACCGTTCCCGGTTGGCAATTGCGGATAGGCAAGTCCAGCGCCCTGCCACAGCGCACGCGCGCAATCGTCGAACCGCCAGCACGCAGGCAGCACATTTACCTGTTCGAGTTCGGGTACCGAGAACGCACCGGCGTTGTCGGAAACCGCCGTAGCAGTCGCGACGTCAACGCCCGCATATGCGGCGCGGCGCAGGCCGTTGAGCCAGTTCGGACCGACTTCGGCATCGGAGTTGAGCAGCACGACGTCGGCACGGCCGGAAAGTTCGATGCCGCGGTTCGCGGTCGCGGTGAAGCCGCGATTGGTCTCGTTGCGCAGTACACGCACGCGCGCCATCGACGCGTAGCGCGCAAGCAACGGCGCAATCGCCGCATCGGTACTGGCATCATCGATGACGATCAACTGCGCGCGACCACGGGTATGCTTAAGTATCGCTTCGATGCATGCAGCAACCAGATCAGGTGCGTTGTAGACCGGCACCACGATCGCGACGTCATGCGCGGCGACGTCCGCGCCGAACGGAACGCAGTGTGCGGACAAACCTGGCTGCGCCTGCGCCAGCTGCGGCGCTGCGCGGAGTGCAGGTTGCAGACCCTTCTTGCCGATGGCAATGCGGAACGATCGCGCGGTCAGAGCGGCACCGTCGCGCGCGCTGCGTGGCAGTACGTCGAAGGAAGCCCGATCCGATGGAGAAAATGCGAATGCGAAGCGGGCACGGCCATCGCGGTCGAGCGGTGCGGTGGAAAAAAAACATCCGTCGATATCGAGCGCGACGTCGGCCGCAACGGCCGCGTCGAACGCCAGCGTCAACACCTGGCCGTCCCAGTCGAGCGATCGCAGCGGAGCGAGCAGGGGGGGCTTCGTGCGCCTGCGCAGAAACTCGAACATGGCTCAGCCCGCTTCGCGCACGGATACCGCACCATCAACGGCCGTGGAGTTCGCCGGCTCTTGAAGGATGCTGCTATCGGCAATCGCGGCCTGCAGCGTTCGCTGCGCAGGGTTCAGCTCGACCACTGGCGCGTGCGTGCGACGCGGCGACGATTCAATCCATGCGCGCACGATCTGCGGATCGGGATCGGCGATGCCCTCGATACCGACTGCGCGCAACGCGTCACGCAATTGGCGCGCAACTTTGAGCGGATCAGTAGTCAGCTCGGCATAGTCGACCAGCACGCGCGGCCAGCCGCGGCTCGCATCGAATGCCGCGCGTGTATAAATCTCCCACAACGCAAGACCGGCAGCATGCTCGACGCCATTGCGCGCAGCGAGCGATTCGGCCACTTCGTGCGGATCGCGCACCACGTGCACGAACAGCGGTCGGGTCAGAAGTGGCAACAAATCACGTGCAACCAAGCACAGGCGCGGTTCCTTGATCAGCCACGGCCGCTGCTTGTCGAATTCGTCGATCAACGCGCCGACTTCGCGGCGGAATGCGTCGATCGCGGCGCCCGGAGCCTGCGTGGGTGGCTTGCACCAGTCGCCGCCGGCCGCGGCAAGGCGACGCACGCAGGCCATGTGCAGACGCCCCGATTCGTAGTGACCTTTCGGGTTGTCCGGCCCGCGCAGAAGATCCTCCTCTGGACCAACCGCTACGCCCATGCGCGCAAGCAGTCCGGCGACGCTCGATGTGCCGGAGCGGTGCATGCCGAGCACGACTATCTGGCCACTCGCCGGACGCGCGAGTTGCGCCGGACGATGCGGTGGCGGCGGCAAGCGCGGCGATGTCAGCGAGCTGTCGCGCGCGAGCAGTTCGAACAGGCGGTCCGCGCTCGTTTCGATATTGTGTGTGTTGGCGAACATGTCCACGCGCGCGAGCGTTTCGTCGACTGTCGGCGCGGATCGCGCGAAGGCTGCGCGCAATTGCGCCGCGAGCGAATCGGCGTCCGGCTCGGCCCAGCGCAAGCCCGGTTGCGCTGGATCTTCGACCAGCCTCGCGACTGCGACCGCGTGTCCGTGCGTGCGCACGAGTTCCGCACTGCTGCCGAACTCGGTTGCAATAAGGGTCGTCCCGCAGGCGAAGGCTTCGGCGGCGAGCGGATCCCAGCCACCACCACGGCGTGCCGACACATACGCGTCTGCGGCGCGCAGAAATTGTGCGCGCTGATGCCAGGGAAATTCCCATCCGTCGATCACGCGCACGCGAGCGTCACCGGCACTCAAGCGCGCGATCCCAGCGCCGATCTCCATCGCGTCGCGCGTGGGGCGGATATGAATCAGGAGTTCAGCCTGCTCATCGATGCGGAACGTGCGCAGGAACGCCGCGACCAGCAACTCGGGCGCATCGCGAGCGAAGTTCTCGACGACCGCGACGAAGACGAACGTTCCATCCCGATTGCGCAGCGCAGGCACGCGCAGGTGGCAATAGTCCAGATCAACGCCGAGCGGCAGCACCTCGATTCGCGCCTGCACACCCGCCGCGAGAAATGCGTCGCGCTGAAAAGCGTCCGGCACGATCAGCAGATCGAGCGAGCGCGCCGCTCCAGCCCAGTCTGTCGGCGCGCGTTCCCAATCGCCGAAGGCAAGGCCGATGCGACGGCGTCCCTGTGCCTGTGCGAAATGGCCGCCCATGGCACACACGAGCGCAACGTCGGCAGGCGACGACCAGCGCCTGCGCGCGGCGAGATCGAGTCGATAGTCCTGCGCTGCGCCGATTTCGCTTTCGACCGCCTGATAGGCGACGCGCAAGCCGCGCGCATCGAGCCGGCGCACAAGCAAGCGCGCAAGTTGCGCGTAGGCCGACGGAAATCGCGTCACGCCTTGCCACAGCAGTGTGCCGAGATATCGGTCGCCGAGGCGCTTCTGCCAGCGCGCCGCGAACGTCGCGCGACTCGCAGCCCACAAGCGCTGGCGAAAGCCGCCATCATCCGCGGTTGAACCATGCTGGTCGTGGCGCAGCGTGACCGCACCGGCGACCACACGCGCGATCCCGGCATCGGTCGCTCGCAGGCAGTAGTCGGTGTCTTCAAAATAACTGTGGAACGCGGTGTCGAGCGTGCCGATGCTGTCGAGGCAGTCGCGACGCAAATAGACAAGCGCAAACGCAATACCTTCGACACGTCGCGTTGTGGTGTACTGGCTGACATCGCGTTCGACGGTGCCTGATTCCGTTTGTTGACCCGACAAGTCGTCGGCTTCAATGAAACCACCGGCATGGTAGAGACGCCCTTCGGGTTCTGGCCCGAGCAAGCGACAGCCCACGATGCCGTGCTCTGGCGCTGCGTAGGCCGCGTCGCGCAAGCGGCCGAGCCAGTCGATCTGGGTAAACAGCAGATCGTTGTTGAGCAGGACAACGTCGTCGTCAGGCCGCGCGACAGCGATACCGGCGTTCATGCCGCGCACGAAGCCCAGATTCTCCGGCAGACTGACGATGTGTACGCGATCGGCATAGGCGGCAAGCGCCGTGCGCGTATCGTCAGTACTGCCGTTGTCGACGACGATCACCTCAGCCGCGTCAAGCGAGCTTGCGAGCAGTGAATCAAGGCAGCGCCGCGTCAGCGGCCACTTGTTCCATGCCAGTACGATCAGGGCGGTGCCGCGCATCGATCAGCCGCCCAGATCGGACCGCGCCGGCCACGGGTTTGCCAGCGCACGATCGAGTTCATCCATCGCAAAGCTCGCAATGGGCGTCAGCAGCAGCGCAGCAACGCCTTCAGCTGCACCCAGCCCGCCGCGCGCGTCGGCAACGACTCGCGCGCGGTGCGCAGGATCAACAATCGCGCCGTCTCGGGCCAGCCGGGCGGCGGCGACAAGCAGGTGCCGCGGCGGCGTATCGAGCGCTGCTGCGAGTACGCTGAAACGTTGCGCGTCGAATGGAATCACGCGGGCGACTCCACCTTGTGCTGATCACGACGATACGCGGCAAATACTTCGTCGCGCGCGCCCTCGAGCACGCTTTTGCCGTGCTCGATCCATACCACGCGGTCGCACAGCTTGGCGATCTGCGCCTCGTCATGGCTGACCAGAACCACGGTGTGTCCTTCGCCCATGCGCGCGCGCAGTGCGGCGCCCGATTTCTGCCGGAATTCGGCGTCGCCCACCGCCAGCACTTCATCGATCAGCAGCACGTCGGGTTCGACTTGGATCGCGACCGAGAACGCGAGGCGCATGTTCATGCCGGCGGAATACGCGGCAATCGGTTGCTCGAAGAAATCGCCGAGCTCGGAAAACTCGCGGATCGCCGGCAGTCGCGAAACGATATCGCGCCGGCGCAGGCCGAGCATCAGGCCTGACAACACCGCGTTGTCGCGGCCGGACAGATGCGGCACAAAACCCAGCGATAGCGAGAGCAACTGGCACGACACGGGACCGCGACGCACGGTGCCGCGATCGGGCGAAAGAATGCCGGCAATCACGCGCAACAAGGTGCTCTTGCCGGCGCCGTTGCGGCCGATTACGCCGAGACGCTCACCGCGGCGCAAGGTCAGACTCACGTCCTCCAGCGCCCAGAAAAGGTTGTCCGTGAATGCCCGTTTCGCGTTGAACGCAACACCGACCTTGTGCAGTTCGACCAGCACTTCGTTCATGTCAGTTCGCCAGTTTCGGATAACGCGGCGCCAGACGAGCGACGATATAGGCGCCTGCTGCACAGATGGCCATCGAGATCAGCGTGGTCGTGGTCAGACCGACCCAGTTCGGCCACAGACCGTGCATCAGGATGCCGCGCGCATCGTCCATGATCACCGCGATCGGGTTCAGCGCGAGGATCTGCCGTAACGGTGGCGGTACGCTCGAAAGCAGGAAGACGACACCCGACATATACATTACGACCGAGAGCACTTGTTCGATGACGAATCGAAGGTCCGGCAGCAACGGGACCAGCGCCGCTATCACGAAGCCGACACCCGCCGAGAGCAGAAAAGTCGCTACGAACAGCGGCACCAAACCGAAGTACGCCATGTTCGGCGGATAGCCGCAGACCCACAGAATGACCAGCAGCACAATGAAGATGTAGAGAAATTTCACCGTATCCGACAGCATCGCGATGATCGGAAACACCAGCGGCGGCAACCGCACCAGACGCACCAGGCTGAGGCGGCTCCAGATCGCGTAGCCACCGTGCGTCATGCAGGATTTCATCCACTGCCAGACGGTCAGACCGATCAGCAGGGAAGGCAGATAGCCCGGGCCGCCCGCGTGCATGATCACGTCGATCAGCAGCCACCAGACGGCCATCTGCATTGCCGGGTCGAGCACCCACCAGATCAGGCCAAGATAGCTGCGCGAGCGCTCTGCGCGCAGTTCCGCGTAGGTGCTGAACAGGATGAGTTCGATCAGATGCTGGCGCATGGGATAGAGGGCGGGGAAACGGTGCGAGGATACCGGATTCCGCCGCTCAGCCTGCGCACAAATGATCGAGCGCCGGTCCAGCGAACGCAAGGAACAGCAGCAATGCGGCCAGCACTGCCCCGAACGCAAGCCGTGGCCACGTCAGCACCTGCGACGCTTCGCCGCGCTCGCGCCCCGCGAGGCGAAGACGCAACGCGACGAGGAAACTGCCGGCGAAACCGCACAAAAATGGAACCATCGGCAGAAGGAAACGCGCCTTTACATGGATCAGTGCGAACAGAGCCAGCTGATAGGCGAGAAATACCATCACCACCGCAAACAGATGGTCGGAGCGCGCAAGCGAGGGTCGCCAGCGTCGAGTGCTCAGTCCGAATGCGCAAGCCACAAGCAGCAGTGCGTGCAGCGCGTCATTCACAGCAATCAGTACGCGCGTCAACCAGGGCGGGCTGTGATACACGGAAAGATGCCCCGCGCAGGCCGCTCCCGGCAGCTGCGATGCCAGCGAAGTCTTGGCGCTGAACAAGCGGAAATACTGGCGCCCCAATTGATTGGCGATCACGGACAGCACGCCGTGCTCCGCTACCAATGAACGCACCTTGCCCAGATACACCTCGTTTCGTTCCTGAGGTGTCGCACCGCTCGCGATAAACGCCGGCAGCGTCAGCCCACCCATGTCGGCGACGTAATCACTGCGCCACGAATCGGTCAGGCCGATCCACAGGTTGTAGATCGAGCTATCGGCGATCATCGGCTTGCCGTACTCGCGCCAACCGTGCACCAGAGCAGGGGCTGCGACCAGCGCAAGTCCGAGCACGAACGCAGCGGCAGGTCCAACGAGCAGATATGGCTTTTTACGGCGTGCGAATGCAATCAGCAGCACGGGCCAGAACACCGATAGCAGACTTTTGGCGAGGATGGCCAGGCTGATACAGAGTCCCGCCGCCAGCGCATTGAATTTCGACGTCGCGCGCGCGAGCAGGCACAGCGCCGCCAACAAAAGGAACAGGTGGGGCATTTCCGGCCATAGCCATTGCGCGTACGCGGCTACTGCAGGGTTGACGAGAAACAACGCCGCCGCGGTGTTTGCCGCCGCAACGCTGCTGCCCAGATATCGCCAAAGGTCGCGCAGGAGCGCTGCGCAGGCGACAAAAAGCAAGGTCTGCGCAATCTGCACTGCGATCAGGTGCGTGCCGAACACCGAATAGATCAGGGCGATGAACAGCGACTGCAGCGGCGGCCAGATCGAACTGGGCATCCACGGCCCGCCACCCAGGATCGCCAGTGCCATGTCCTGATAAGCCTGCTCATCGCCGATCAGTGCCTTCGCACCGTCACCGTAATAGGCCAACCAAAGCAGCGCCTGAGACGTCGTGAACAGGATCAGGAACGTCGCCGCGAGTGCCCCGCGACGACGTCCTATAGACGGCGCGACGACGGCATTCATCGCCACGCGCCCATTCGTTTGCGCATCAGCTCTTTGCGGGAGCGGGTGCTGGGGCAGCCGTGGTTGCCGGGACGGCGCTACCTACGGCACGGTGCTTGGGCGGCGCGCGGAACGTCGGCGTGAATTTCGCGCGCGCACCACTCGTCGAAATGCCCTCCACGTAGTACCAGTACTCCTTGCACGGATCGATCGTATCGTCGCGGAATTCGTACTTGTGCGTTTCATCCGAGGTGCCCGCGCCAAGGATCGGCTCCTTGGTCAGCTTCTTGAACTCACCTTTCTCGGTGTCGCTGCGAAGCACATCGAAGCCAAAGTTGTCCTGCTCGCTGGCGGTGGTCCAGCGAGCGGTGTTTGCGATGCGTTGGTCAGCCGCCATCTTCGACTGGTCGCCGCAAGCTCCTTCCGGAATTTCCTTCGCCGGGGCTGCCGCTTCGGCGGGTTTCACCGCGGGTGCTGCAGGCTTGGCCACGGGTTGGGCGGGCGCAGCGGACTCGGGTGTCGACGGACTGCACGCGCAGAGCGCGACGGCAATGAGAAGGGGCAAGACAAGTTGGCGCATGCGGAAGACTCCGGGGTTGCAGGCTGGACAGCGGCGGGTCGCGGCAACGATAGTCGTCTGATGCAATCGCTGACAAATCGGATATTACGCCACACCTGCCCCGCCGTGCTGGCCAGCATCGCACTTGCCCTCGCGGCGGCGTGCGCGGCCATGCCCGCCCACGCGTTTGAGTGGAAGGTCGACATCACACCCGCCGGAGAGCTATTCCCTGCGCTACAACTTTCGCAGGCGCCGCGTGCGGTAAGCGCCGGCGCTGGTAATGGCGACGGCTTGGTCAGCGTGCACATCAGTGGGGACGATATCCCGGTCGGCGTACGCGTGCGGATCGAAACGCCGGGCCTGCGCGAACCGGCTGTCGCATTCGCGGCGCAAGGCCATGACGGCACCACACTCGACCTGCGACCGCGATTGGACTGGGATGTTGCCCAGCTGCGCAGTCTCGACAAGCCGCGACGCCAGGCTATGCGGATCACGCTCGAAAGCGAGGGGCAGGGAAGCGAAGTGCGTCAGGTCGACGTCCGCCTGCACCCACTCGATGACGCACTGTATTTCGTGCGCGAAGGTCGCGATCGCGTCGATCTTGGCTGGGTCTTC
>JBBRZD010000076.1:0-11584 GCA_038237055.1 Lysobacterales bacterium
CGTCACCATGGAGTTCCAGTTCGGCACCAACTGGGCCTACTACGCGCACTACGTCGGCGACATCTTCGGCACGCCACTGGCGATCGAAGGGCTGATGGCGTTCTTCCTCGAAGCGACGTTCATCGGCCTGTTCTTCTTCGGCTGGGACAAACTGTCGCGCACAAAACACCTGATCGTCACCTTTGTGCTCGCCCTCGGCACCAACCTGTCGGCACTGTGGATCCTGATCGCGAACGCGTGGATGCAGAATCCGGTTGGCAGCGAATTCAACCTCGACACGATGCGCATGGAGGTCACCTCGTTCAGCGCGGTGCTGTTCAACCCCGTCGCGCAATCGAAGTTCGTGCACACGGTGAGTGCCGGGTATGTTCTCGGCGCGATGTTCGTGCTGTCAATCAGCGCCTGGTACCTGCTGCGCGGCCGCAATGTCGAATTCGCTAAACGTTCGATGACGGTCGCGGCCAGCTTCGGTCTTGCCGCAGCGCTCAGCGTGGTCGTGCTCGGCGACGAATCGGGCTACACCGTGTCGGAAAACCAGAAGATGAAGCTCGCCGCGATCGAGGCGATGTGGGAAACCGAACCGGCGCCGGCTTCGTTCACCGCGTTCGGTTTTCCGGACGTGGCCACGCACACGACGCACTACGCGATCCATATTCCATGGGTGATGGGCATCATCGGCACGCGCTCGTTCGACGGCGTCCTGCCCGGCATCAAGGAGCTGGTCGCTGAAGCCGAACAACGCATCGGTTACGGCATGCAGGCGTACGCGGCAATGCAGGCGCTGCGCGTGGATCGCAGCGATGCGCAGGCGCGCGCCACGTTTGAGCTGCACAAGAAAGATCTCGGCTACGCGCTGCTGCTCAAGCGCGTGATCGACGATCCCTCGAAGGCGACACACGAGGACATCCGCAAGGCCGCCGCGAGCACGGTGCCGAACGTGCCGGTGCTGTTCTGGGCGTTCCGCCTCATGGTCGGATGCGGGCTTTGGTTCATTGCCTTGTTCGTCTATTCATTCTGGCTATCGGCACGGCGCGAACTTGATCGCCATCGCTGGTACCTCAAGATCGCGCTATGGAGTCTGCCGCTGCCTTGGCTCGCGATCGAGCTCGGCTGGATAGTGGCCGAATACGGCCGCCAGCCATGGGCCATCGAAGGCGTGCTGCCGACCGCGCTTGGGGTCTCTTCCGTGACTGCCGCGCAGGTACTGACCAGCCTGATCGGCTTCGTCGTGTTCTATACCGCGCTCGCGGTCGTCGACGTGATCCTGATGCTGAAGTACGCACGCAAGGGTCCGGATGGACTGGGCATGTGGCCGGCAGCCTCGCCCGATTCTTCGACGGGAGATGGCGATCATGTTTGATTACGAAACCTTGCGTGTCATCTGGTGGCTGCTGCTCGGCACGTTGCTTGTCGGCTTTGCCGTCATGGATGGGTTCGATCTCGGCGTCGCCGGGCTGTTGCGCGTGCTCGCGCACGACGACGACGAACGACGCGCGCTTCTCGAAACAATCGAGCCGGTGTGGGAAGGCAACCAAGTGTGGCTGATCCTCGGCGCGGGTGCGATCTTCGCGGCATGGCCGCTGCTTTATGAGGCTGCGTTCTCGGGTTTCTATTTCGCGATGTTCCTGTTCCTGCTCGCGTTGATCATGCGTCCGGTTGGGCTTGGATTTCGCAACAAGATCGCCGATCCACGCTGGCGCAATACCTGGGACTGGATTCTGGGTGCGTCCGGGCTGATTCCCGCGCTGATCTGCGGCGTTGCGTTCGGCAACCTGTTCCTCGGCGCGCCGTTCCGCTACGACGAAACCTTGCGCCTGGACTATCAAGGCGGTTTCTTCGATCTGCTGCGACCATTCCCGTTGCTGGCCGGGCTCGTCTCTATCGCAATGATCCTCATGCACGGTGCCGCGTGGGCCGCGGTCAAGGCCGATGGCGCTATTGCGCAGCGCGCCGAGCGCGTCGTGCAGTACGCATCGACAGCGTTCGTTGCGCTATACGTCATTGCGGGTATCTGGCTCGTCTATGGTGTAACCGGCTACGCGATCAGCGATGCGGCGATCGTCGTGAACGCACCGTCCAATCCCCTGTTGAAGAACGTGGTGCACGGCGGCACCTGGCTCGGCGACGGCCCGCTTGCGCGCTGGGCTTGCGTCGCCGCAGTTATTGCGATCATCGCAGCGCTGGCCGCGCCGTTGCTAAGCCGTGGTCGCCACCACGCAAGTGCCTTCGTTTCGAGCGGCTGCGCGATCGCGGGCACCATCACCTCCGCCGGCTTCGCGCTGTTCCCGTTCCTGCTGCCATCGAGCCTCGATCCGCGCAGCAGCCTGACGCTTTGGGACGCATCCAGCAGCAAGACGACGCTCGGCCTGATGCTGTTCGTCACCGCGGTGCTGTTGCCGATCGTGATCGCCTATACCGGCTGGGTTTACCGCGTTCTGCGCGGGCGCATCAGCCTCGAACACGTTAAACAGACCCACGGCATGTATTGAGGATTACAACCATGTGGTATTTCAGCTGGATCCTCGGCCTCGGCCTCGCACTCGCGTTTGCGATCCTCAATGCGATGTGGTTCGAACTGCACGCAGACGAAGCCGCAAAACACACGGCCGACGACGAAACACCGCTGCATTGAGGCCAGCCGCTGAATCGATGCTGTCGCCGGTTTGCGACAGCGCGTGACAGCACGGCCCGCATCCGCTAGCGTGCCGCGCCTTTGTCGCTCCAGGAATACCTACGTGATCCGCCTCGCCCGATTCACCGCGTTTGCGCTTTCGTTTGCGCTGTGTGCCATCCAGAACGTCCACGCGGCAAAGCCGACCGCCCACAACGCAGCGATAGCAAGTCCCGCGACGCCCAAATCCTCAGCGAAACCCAAACCGCACAAGGCAACAGCGCCCGTTCGCGATCCCGCGGTCGAACGCTGGATCAAGGTCGCCGGTTTCGGCGAAATCGCGCTGTACAAACCCAAGGTCGCAAGCCGAGGCCTGGCCCTGTTCGCATCAGGCGATGGCGGCTGGAACCTCGGCGTGACCGATATGGCGCACCAGGCCGCCGCGCTCGGCTACTGGGTTGCGGGATTCAGCACGCCGCAATATCTCAAGGGGCTCGACGACGGCGAAGGCCAATGCAGCGATGCCGATGGCGTGCTGGCCAAGCTCGGCGACAGCCTGGTGCGCGAACTGAAGCTGCCGCTCGACACGCGCCCGGTGATCATCGGCTATTCGTCGGGCGCGACCGTTGCCTACACCGCGCTCGCGGCCGACAAGGGCAAGTATTTTGGCGGCGGTCTCAGCCTCGGCTTCTGCCCCGACCTGCTCATCCACCGCGCGTTCTGCCCCGGCCGTGGCGGCATTACCCGGCACTGGCAGCAGAAGCCGCCGACCTGGGTATTCGACAAGCGCGAGACAGTCGACGTGCCCTGGCGCATCCTGCAGGGCGAGTCGGACCAGGTCTGCGATCCGAAGTTTGCGGTTGAGTTTGCGGCCGGGCAGAAAGCCTCGAAAGCCGTCATGCTGCCGAAAGTCGGCCATGGCTTCGGCGTTCCGAAAAACTGGATGCCGCAGTACGTGCAAAGCGTCAAGGATCTGCTCGACACCACCGCGCCCCGCTGAGCCGCGCTGCGCCGCCCTGCGCGTCTGCAAGCGCACTTCGATCCGCAGGGCTAAAATGCGCGGATACTCAAGGATGACAGCTCGCGCATGACGACCGAGACCGCCAGCACCCCCGCTCCCGCCACGCGCGGCTGGGCTGCACGGCTGCGCTGGCTGGTGCCGCTCGCGTTCCTGATTCTGGTCGGTTGGCTGCTCGTGCGCGGCATCGACGAGTTCGACCTGCCGGAAATGCAACGCACCCTGCTTGAGGTACCGACGCTGCCGGCCGTCGGTGTCGCGTTGCTGGCCTTGTTTGCGGTCGCGTTCACCGGACTCATCGACGTCGTCATCGCACGCTGGTTGAAAATGCCGATGCCGACGCGCGAAGTGTTGCGCCTCGCATTCGTCGCGAACGCGTTCGCCAACGTGCTCAATCTTTCCGGCGCAATCGGTTCCGGCGTTCGTCTGCTCGGTTTTTCCGCGCGACGCATCGAATTACCGGTCGGTGCCGCACTGATCGGCTTGCAGGTGCTGGCGCTGCCGCTGGGGCTTTCGGTGATGATCATCGCGACGCTGGCCGGCGGCTCGCTGCCGATCACGCCGAGCAATGCGACGCGCTGGCTGGCGGTCGGCGTGCTGATTGCAGCGGCGTTCTACCTGCCGGCGTTCTTCGTGCTGACCACGCGACGCCGACTGATGCGCTGGCTGCCGCGTGGCAGCGAATTACCACCGATGCGCCTCAAATTCGCACTTGCAGTCCTGTCCTCGCTCGACTGGGTGCTGAGTGCAGCGGTGCTGTATGGCTGCCTGTACATCTCCGGCGCGCACGTGAAGGTCGGGCCCATGCTCGGCAGTTTCGCCGCGGCGCAGACGCTCGGCCTGCTCAGCCTGATTCCGGGTGGTTTCGGCGTGTTCGATGGCCTGATGCTGCTTGCGCTGACCACTGGCGGCTACGACAGTTCGGCGATCCTGTCGGGCTTGTTCCTGTTCCGCATTGCGTACTACCTGCTACCTCTGCTCGCGGGTCTGTATGCCGGCTCGGGCATGCTGGCCGAAGGCCTGCCAGGCGTCGCACGCGCGGCCGAGCGCTTGCAGACGCATCCGTTGTTCGGCGTGCTCGGATTGCCCGCGAGCCTGCTCGCTGGTCTGGGCATTCGCGTGCTCGCGGTGCTCACTTTCGGTGCCGGTCTCGTGTTGCTCGGTTCGGCCGCAATCCCGGCGGTTCACGAACACACCGTCGTGGTGCGCGCGAGCCTGCCGCTCGCAGCCGTGGAGAGTTCATACTGGCTGTCGATCTTGACGGGCGTTTTGTTGTTGGGTCTTGGTCGCGGTATCGACGGCCGCCTGCGTCTGGCGTATCGACTCGCGCAGCCCCTGCTCGTGATCAGCGCCGCGCTGGCGGTGACCAAAGGTCTGCACTACGGCGAAGCGCTGTTTCTGCTCTCCATCGCGATATTGTTGCGCACGCGCAAGCGCGAATTCACCCAGCGCGCGATGAGTCTGACGTCGCTCACGACCTTCACCTGGCTTGCCGGACTAGTCGTCGTGGTGCTCGCGTTTTTCGCGATCGGCGTCTGGTCCGTGCTAGGCGACGACAGTTTCGACCTGTGGTATTTCGGCTTCGGCGAGCATTCCTCGCGCATAGCGCGTGGCTTGTTTGCCGCCGTGCTCGGCGTGTTCGCGTATCTCGCCTGGCAATCGTTCGCGGTGCGCCGGCCCTCGCTGAAATTGCCCGACCGCGCCGAACTGGAACGCGCGCGTGCGGTCTATCTCGAACACGGCGGCGGCGAATTCGCCCACCTTTCGTTCATGCGCGACAAGCATTTGTTCTGGTCGGCCGACGGCCATGCCGTTGTCGCTTACGGCGCGGTGCGCGATCGGCTCGTCGCACTCGGATCCCCCTGCGGCCCTGAAAGCGCGATCAAGCGGGCGATCCTCGATTTCCGCCAGTTCGCCGATGCGCAGGATCGTCTGCCGCTGTTCTACGAAGTACTGGAACCGGATCTATCGCTCTACCACGACCTAGGGTTTGACCTGTTCAAGCTCGGTGAGCTGGCAACGATACGCCTCGACGAATTCACCCTCGCGGGCAAGCGCTGGGAGGATCTGCGCCAAGCGGTCAATCGTTCGGTCAAGGAACAGCTCACCTTTGAACTGATCGAACCGCCGTTCGACACGGTGCTGATGAGCGAACTTGAACGCGTCTCGGACGCTTGGCTCGCGGACAAGGGCGCGCACGAGAAAAGCTTTTCGCTCGGTCATTTCGATATCGACTATTTCGCCTGGAGCCCGCTCGCGCTGGTGCGCCGCTCGGGCGAGCTGATCGCGTTCGCGAACGTCCTGCCTCCGTACGGACCGAACGGCACCGCCAGCGTGGACCTGATGCGTCACGTCGATGGCGCACCACGCGGAACGATGGATTTCCTGTTCGCGCGCGTGATGCAGTGGGCCAAGGACAATGGCCACACGTCCTTCAGTCTCGGCATGGCGCCGCTATCGGCTGTCGGCGACAACCCGTATGCACGCGTCAACGAACGGCTCGCGGCACTCGCGTTCCAGTACGGCGGCCGTTTCTACAACTACCAGGGCCTGCGTCGCTACAAGGAAAAGTTCGCGCCGGAATGGGTTGGCTCCTATCTGGCCTATCCGCGCGGTTCATGGGTTCCGGGGTTGTTGATCGACATCGCGGCGCTGGTCGCCGGCGGCTATCGACGCTTCCTCATCGGCGGCCGCTGAATCCATTCCGAATCACTGCGGCATCAGCGCTTTGGCGCAAACGCGCCGGTCACCAACGCCTTCAGATCGCAATTGGGCTAGTGGTCGCGCAGACTGAGTGATCGCCTTACATCTGGCCACTTCTCGACTGCGCGCGCGCGGGTCAGCTCCTCGATGCACGCCTCACGTGTTCGGCAATTGCTGCAGAGGCAGACCCGTACTAACGCGGGTCGATGCGCTGGATCTGTGCTCGCGGCAGCACGATCGTCGCGCTGCCGCCGTGTTGGCTAAGCGTGAGCGTGAGCTGCTTCGAATCCGCCGAACGCACCACACCGCTGTGCACGCGCTGGCCAAGCGTGAGCACGCGTATGCGCGCGCCAATCTGCTGCGGCAGGTCATCGAAACGGATGCTGCCTTCGACGTCCCGGCCGGGATCCCTGGCGACGCCGTTGGCAGCATCGATTTCGGATTCCGTCGGCGCTGCCGGTGGCGGCTGCAAGGTGACGGTCGCGATCGTCGACGAAGGTCCGACCGGCGCCGAGGATGGCGCCGGAACATCCTCGAATACAGCGGCGCTCATGGGCGGGTCGGTGGCCTGCGACTGATCGGCACGTACGCCACCCGCGCCTGCCGCCAATACGGCGACTGCCATGGCAAATCCCAGACGGAACCTTTTTGCGGCCACTGGGAGCCGGGTCATCGATTGGACGGCACGTCGATTCATCACATCACAAGTATACGAGCGATCAGGCACATCGGTGCGCGGCTTCCGAGACGCGCCCCGCAGAATCGTTACGGCGATGCGCTTGCACGCACGTCCGGCAAACTGTTGACGATCAGCGCGCCGAGGGCCGCGAAATCGCCATCGTAGTGATGGCCGCCGGGAAGATCGACGACATGCACCTGCGCCGGCTGAGGTTTGAGGCAGAAGCTGTCGTCTTCATCAACCCCATGCACGCACACGAGCGGCACCTTCGACGCGGCGATTTCCGGCCCGATCGGCAGCGTGTCGTCGTGATGGGTCGAACCGAACCAGTCGCCGACATGGATCTCGAACACCGCCGCGTCATCCGGCGAGATCATTACGCCGCCCGCCACGCGCTGGCGCACCTCGACCGGCAGGCGATTCGCAATCACCGGCACCAGACTCGCGCCGAACGAATATCCGATCAGCACGAAACGGGTCTGCGCATCCGATTTTCCATAGTGCGCGATCACTCGCGCAATGGCAGCAGCGGCCGCATCCGGCGTCTGCTTGTGCCAGAAAAATTTCAACGTTGAAAAACCAATCACCCGCACGCCGTGCGCAGTCAACGCATCGGCGATGCCGCGGTCGAGACCAGCCCAGCCACCGTCACCGGTGATGATGATTGCAATGCGGTGCGCGTCACCCGCGGTTGCCGGGATGTCGGTCAGCGGCAGATCAGCGACATCGTCCGGCAACGCGCTTGTCGCAGCGTCCTCACGCTGTCGCCAGCGCGCATAGGTGAGACCGGGATCATGACCCGATTCATACGCAACCAACGACGGCAACCACCCGACAAGCGTGCGCCAGCAAGTTGCCAGGGGAGCACCGAGCCCGCTGATGCGCGCACCGGCGGCGAACGGTTGCGGCCACCAGACCAACGGCGATTTCGCGACGGGGACCACGCGAAATTCGTTGTCACCGACTGCAATGGTCATCGCACCGGCGTCGCCCGGGCAGAAAGATTTCGGCAGGCGAAACGCCGCATCCCAACCGAGCGTGAGCAGCCCTTCGAAGGTACCGGCCGGTGCCTGCGCGGCGACAGCATAGGCAAACGTCGCACCCGCGCCATCGCCGACGACGAGCGGAACGGTGTAGTTCGCGAGGCCTTCGTGCCGCTCGATCCAGTGCGCGACTTCCTCGACATGACCGGCTGGATACGAGCATTTGTCCTTGATCGCGGCGAGGCGTTTCACATAGGCGGGCAAGTCGATGCCGACGACCAAGGCGCCCTGCTTCGCGAATGCATCGCCGAGTCCGTCCTGGCGCGGAGTCCAGCCATCGCGATCCGAAAACAGCAGCACGGTATGCGCGATCGCACCGGCCGGCCGGCTCAGATGCAGGCTGCCGAACAAGCCATAGTCGAGCGTTTCAGCAGACGAAGCGTTTGCGGCGAACACGCCGAACAACACAGAAAGCAAGGCAAGCAGACTCATGGGGCGTTCACCGTCAATGCTCGCGCCATCAGCGCCTCGATTTCATCGGCATCCTTCGGCACACCCGCCGAGATCACTTCTGGGTCGCCTTCGGTGACGACGACATCGTCTTCGATGCGGATGCCGATGCCGCGGTATTTCGCCGGCACGCCCTTGAGATCGGGCGCGATGTAGATACCAGGTTCGACCGTGACCACCATGCCCGGCTCAAGTACGCGAAACTCGCCGTCGATGCGGTAGTCGCCGGCGTCATGCACATCAAGGCCGAGCCAGTGCCCGGTCTTGTGCATGTAGAACTTGCGATATGAATGCTCGCGCAGGTTCTTGTCGACACTGCCAACGAGGAGGCCGAGTTTGCACAGCCCTTTGGTGATCGTGCGCACCGCCGCATCGTGGTACGCGTCGAATGGACGTCCGGCGCGGACTTCCTCGATGCCGGCGAGCTGTGCCGCCAGAACAATGTCGTACAGCGCGCGTTGTTCCGGCGAGTAGCGTCCGTTGACCGGAAACGTGCGCGTGATGTCGGACGCATAGCACTGATATTCGGCGCCTGCATCGATCAGCAGCAAGTCGCCATCGCGCAGGACTGCGTTGTTCGCGCGGTAGTGCAGCACGCAGGCATTGCCACCACCGCCGACGATCGGCTCGTAGCTCGGCACTGCGCCTTCACGACGAAACTCATGCAGCAACTCGGCTTCGACTTCGTGCTCGTTCATGCCGGGCCGGGTCGCCCGCATCGCGCGCACGTGCGCGTCGGCAGCGATCTTCGCGGCCTTGCGCATCACCCGCAATTCGCCACGCGACTTGTACAGGCGCAGATCGTGCAGCAGATGCGAGAGCGCGACGAACTCGTGCGGCGGCTTCGCACCTTGGCGCACCTGCGCGCGCACACGATTGACCCAGCCGATCAGCTTGAGGTCGAATTCGGTATCGCGGCCAAAGTGGTAGTAGACGCGCGAGCGGCCCTCGATCAGGCCAGGCAGGATTTCGTCGATGTCGTCGATCGGAAACGCGTCGTCCATGCCGAGCGCGTCGACCGCGCCTTCGGTACCGACACGCGTACCGTCCCAGCGCTCTCGCTCGCGATCCCGCTCACGACAGAACAGGATCGTCTCGCTGGCTGCGCGACCGGGAACCAGGGCCAGCACCGCATCGGGCTCGGCAAAACCGGTCAGATAGTGGAAATCGCTGTCCTGACGGTACGGGTAGTGTGCATCGTTGTTGCGCACGCGCTCCGGCGCGGCCGCGACGATCACGATCGCATCGTTGCCGGCCATGCGCATCAGTTGCTTGCGTCGGCGCGCGAATTCCTTGGAATCAATCATGGCTGAAGGTTTGAGTCTTGTAGGAAATCTAGAATCAATGCAGTGATCGCGCGGCCACGCGCGCGCCCGCCGCGATCTCACGATGCAGCAGCGCTGCACCATTGCGCGCGAAGTCGAACACTTCGATGAGCGCGTGTTCGTCTTCGGCACCGTCGGAATAGTCGAAGCGCGATGCGGCGATCTTGCCGAAATCCGCAAGAATTTCACTCGCGTCCGCCGACAATGCGACGCGCGTTGCGGTACCGGCAAGGCCAAATCCGCCAAGGAAACCTCTACACCACTCAACCAGCGCGTCTGCCCGCTGTGCCAACGCTGCGCCAGGTGCCGGCAGCAATGGGACAATCTGCGCAGCCGTTCCATCGAACTGTGTGCGGCAGTTGCGAAAAAACTGCTGCAGTGTTCCGTTCCGCGCAAGGCTGCCGCTATCGGGATCCAGCGCGAGTACATCGAGCCAGTCCTCAATTGAAGCCCGGCCGCCCGCGCAGAAAAATCCGGTCAAAGACCCGTGCAGATCACTGGCATCGACACCCAAGCGCAGGCTCGCCAGCGCCTTGGACAATTCGGAATGATCTGGTTGGCTGCGCATTGCTGGGAAGATAGGGAGTCGTGCAATTCTACAATGCGGCCGTCGGCGCGTGGCGCGGGAGCCGGGGTTTCCCTAAACTCGCGCATTCCCAAAGTCCCGGAAGTTGGCGCTCATGAAGGGTTCCGCCTCGCCACCGTCTCGACCTAGTCGGCATAGTTGCCGGCTTTTCGTCGCGATGGCGTTCGGCCTTGTCCTGCCGGCGCTCGCGCACGGGGTCGCTGTGCGTCGCGATTTCTACTTTCAGGAAGTCGGCGCCGAGCATGGTCTCGCGCAAAACACCGTGCGTGCGTTTTTGCAGGACCGCGCCGGGTTCATCTGGATCGGCACCGACAACGGCCTGCAGCAGTACAACGGCTACGAGTTCACCAATTACGAATATTCGAGTGACCCTCAGGACAATCCGCAGGAAAGTCCGGTCTCGGCGCTCGCCGAAGACGCCGATGGCAATCTGTGGATCGGCTCGACCGCGTTCGGCCTGATCCGCCGCGACCGCTCGAGCAACGCGTTCCAGCACATCGCCGCGAGCGGAGCCGATGCGGTCCGCGTGACGAACGTGCAAGCGTTGCTGTATGCGGGCCAGCACAGGATGTGGGTCGGCGGAGAAGGCGGCATCAGCCTGATCGACCCAGCGGACGGCCATGTACTGCGGACGCTGCCGATCATCGCAGGCGATCGTCGTACCCTGCAGGTTCGCCAGCTCTGTCTTGGCGGCGATCACAGCCTTTGGGCGGCAACTTCGGTCGGCTTGTTTCACCTTGCGTCCGATACAGCGGACCTCGAACGCATTGCCGCGGACTCGATTGACAATGCATTTGGCCTGCTGCTCAGCCATGACCGCCAGCTGTACGCGACGACCACAACAGGGCTGTATCGGATAGCCACCAATGGAAACGTTTCGCATGCCTGGCCAACGGACAAGCAGACGCCCATCAGTGCGATTACCGAGGATGCGCGTAACCGGCTATGGCTGGCCATCGCCCATAAGGGCTTGGTGGTGTTCGACCCGGCGAGTGGTGAGACGCTGGACCTCAACCCCGACAACAGCGTCGCAGGCAGTCTTCCCGAGGCCATCGTTACCAATCTGCAGGTCGACCGTTCCGGGCTGCTCTGGATAGGCACGATGGAACGCGGCCTGATCAAGGTCGATCCGAACGGCACCTTGTTCCACAACGTCACCGATCACGATC
>JBBRZD010000077.1:0-11579 GCA_038237055.1 Lysobacterales bacterium
CCGTTTCTCATATCGAGCTGGCCCTCGAAAATCGAGGTGTTGGGCGTGTGGCCGATTGCGATGAAGACGCCAGTGACTGCGATATCGCGCGTCGTATTGTCTTCGATGCCACGCAGTCGCACGCCGGTCACGCCGCTGTCGTCGCCGAGCACTTCGTCGACGGCATGATTCCAGACGATGTCGATCTTGCCCGCACGCTGCTTCTCGAACAGCTTGTCCTGCATGATTTTTTCGGCGCGCAACTTGTCGCGGCGATGGACGAGGGTGACCTTTCTGCAAATGTTGGACAGGTAGAGCGCTTCCTCGACCGCGGTGTTGCCCCCGCCGATGACCGCGACATCCTGGTCACGAAAGAAAAAACCGTCGCAGGTTGCGCAGGCGGATACGCCCTTGCCCTTGAAGTGCTCCTCGGATTGGATGCCGAGGTATTTCGCCGTTGCGCCGGTCGAGATGATCAAGGCATCGCAGGTGTATTCGCCGCTGTCGCCCTTCAACCGAAATGGGCGCTGGGTCAGGTCGGTGCTGTGGATATGGTCGTAAACCATTTCCGTATGAAAGCGTTCGGCGTGTTCGGCCATGCGCTCCATCAGCTGCGGGCCTTGCAGACCTTCGACGTCGCCGGGCCAGTTGTCGACGTCCGTCGTCGTCATCAACTGGCCGCCTTGAGCAAGGCCGGTGATGAGGGTCGGCTTGAGGTTTGCGCGAGCCGCATAGATGGCGGCGCTGTAGCCGGCCGGGCCGGAGCCGAGGATGATCAGTCGCGAGTGCTTGGCAGTGCTCATGTATAATCCCTGCCGCTTTCAAGGCGACTATCTCGTAGCGTTTTTTCCGACACCGTGGCGATTTTGAATTGCCATCGGCGAACCCGATCCCGGTCTTGTCCGTCTGCCGCGTCGCGGCATGCGGTCGTGCGGGGAACAGGGAGAATGGAGGGAACGCACGCGCGATTCAAGGCGTCATTGGTGAACTCGCAAACTCTTTCGAGGACTTTCGCAATGCGTATCGGTGTGCCGTCGGAAACCAAAACCCTGGAAGGGCGCGTTGCCCTGGTACCCGCCGCCTGCGCGGATCTCGTGCGCCGCGGCCATGACGTCTTCGTGCAGGCTGGTGCCGGCCTCCTGAGCGGCTTCAGCGACGAGGACTACAGCCGCATCGGCGTAAAACTCGTGCCGACAGCAAAGAAGCTCTATGAAGTCGGTGAACTGATCGTCAAGGTGAAGGAGCCCATCGCCGGCGACCTCAAGCACCTGCGCAAGGACCACCTGCTGTTCTGCTACCTGCATCTAGCCGCGGAACCGAAACTCACCAAACACCTGCTCGACATCGGCCTGACCGGTGTCGCGTTCGAGAGTGTGACCGAAAGCGATGGCTCGCTGCCGCTGCTGGCGCCGATGTCGATCATCGCCGGGCGCATCGCGACGCAAATCGGCACGCATCTCCTGCATATGCCGGCGGGCGGCAAGGGCAAGCTGCTTGGTGGCCTGCCCTCGACCGAGCGCGGCAAGGTGGTCGTACTTGGCGCCGGCGCGGCCGGCGGCAATTCCGCTGCTCTCGCCGCCGCGATGGGCGCCAATGTCGTGGTGTTCGACAAGCGTCCGGATCGCCTCGCGCAGATGATGGCGCTGGGCAGCAATGTGACGGCTCTGTATCCGTATGAGGAATACGTTGCGCGTGAAGTGCGCGACGCCGATCTCGTCATCGGCGCGGTGCTGATACCGAGTGCGAAGGCACCGCACGTCGTGACGCGCGCGATGGTCAAGTCGATGCAACCAGGTTCGGTGCTCGTCGATATCTCGATCGACCAAGGCGGCTGCTTCGAAACCTCGAAGCCGACCACGTACAAGGATCCGACCTACCTCGTCGACGGTGTGATCCACTTCTGCGTGACCAACATGCCGGGCGCCGTACCGCAGACGTCGTCGCAGGCGATTTGCGCGGCGATCCTGCCGTACGTGCAGCGCATGGCCACCGATAAAAACTGGCGCAAATACGAACCGCTCAAGGTCGGCATCAATGTCGAGGGTGGCAAGATCGTGCACCCGGCACTGAAAGCATAATCGACGCTCCAGCGATCCCGGCACACGACGGGATCGCTGGAAATTGTGCTAGGATAAACAATGATTTATTGGAATAACTTCAGGTAAATTATCCTGGTGGCGCGCGTCCAGAAAGCAGCAACTGCAACTCCCCGGCTCGACGAGCATTGGCACAAGCGTCTGCGTGAGGCGGCGTTTTTGCTGCTGTTGCCACTCGCCATCTATCTGTTCGCCTGTTTTGCCAGCTATGCGCCGGCCGATCCCGGTTGGTCGCACGCGGGCGATCCTAAGCACGGCATCCACAATTTTGGTGGCGCGTTTGGCGCGTGGATCGGCGATCTCACGTTCTATCTGATCGGCCTGGTCGCCTATGCGTTCCCTGTGCTGCTGCTCGTGGTCGGTGGGGTCGTGTTGCGCGGTGCGATGCGCGCTGACCGCTCGCCGCTGGAACCAACTCTGCGCCTGATCGGATTCGTTGCGTTCTTCATCGCTGCTCCCGGCCTGGCCTTCCTGCATGGCACAGGGCCTACGATCTTGCCGGCAGGCGAGGGCGGCATTCTCGGCCAGCTCGTTGGCGGCAGCCTGATGCACACGTTCGGCCCGCTGGGTGCGGGCATGTTCCTGCTCGCCTTCCTGCTTATTGCAATCACGCTTGCTACCGGTCTGTCGTGGTTCAAGCTGATGGATGCGATCGGTCGTTTCCTGCTCGGTGCGGGCGCCGTTGTTGCGAGCAAGATGAAACGCGCCGAGGACTGGAGCGCCGCTCGCGAAGCACGCGCCGAGCGCGAGGTCGTGCGCAAGATCGACACCGTCAAGCAGTCAAAGCGCGAGCCGATCAAGATCGAACCGACCATCGCACCTATCGAGAAAAGCGATCGCGCGAGGCGCGAAACGCAGATCCCGCTTTTTGCTGGCGCATCGAGCGACGGCGAAGTGCCGCCGCTGTCGCTGCTCGACGAACCCAAGCCTCAGACCAAGGGCTACTCGGAGGAAACCCTCGAAGCGCTGTCGCGCCAGGTCGAGTTCAAGCTCAAGGATTTCCGCATCGACGCGCAGGTCGTCAGCGCGCATCCAGGGCCAGTCATCACGCGGTTCGAAATGCAGCCCGCGCCTGGTATCAAGGGCAGTCAGATATCGAGCCTCGACAAGGACATTGCACGCGGACTTTCCGTTGTGAGCGTGCGCGTTGTCGACGTGATACCAGGCAAATCGGTGATCGGAATCGAAATCCCGAACACCCATCGCGAGATCGTCTATCTCTCCGAGATCCTCAGTTCCGGCAAGTACGACGCGCTGAAATCCCCGCTTGCGCTCGCTCTCGGCAAGGATATCGGCGGCGCGCCGGTGGTTGTCGACCTGCAGAAGATGCCGCACTTGCTCGTTGCCGGCACGACCGGGTCGGGCAAATCGGTCGCGCTGAATGCGATGGTGCTGAGCCTGTTGTACAAAGCCAATGCGCGCGATGTCCGCATGATCATGATCGACCCCAAGATGCTGGAGTTGTCCGTTTATCAGGGCATTCCGCACTTGCTGGCGCCGGTCGTCACGGACATGAAGGAAGCAGCCAACGCGCTGCGCTGGTGCGTTGCTGAAATGGAGCGCCGCTACAAGCTGATGTCGATGGTCGGCGTACGCAACCTCGCCGGCTTCAACAAGAAGGTGAAGGAAGCGGATGAGGCCGGTCAGCCGATGCTCGATCCGCTGTTTCGTCCCGATGCATCGCAACCGAATGTGACGGCGCAACCGCTGCAGCCATTGCCGTACATCGTCGTGATCATCGACGAGTTCGCCGACATGATGATGATCGTCGGCAAGAAAGTCGAAGAGCTGATCGCTCGCCTGGCGCAAAAGGCGCGTGCGGCGGGCGTGCACCTGATTCTTGCGACCCAGAGACCGTCGGTCGACGTGATCACGGGATTGATCAAGGCGAACATTCCGACCCGCATCGCATTCCAGGTATCGAGCAAGATCGATTCGCGCACGATCCTCGACCAGTCCGGCGCCGAGACGCTGCTCGGACACGGCGACATGCTGTACCTGCCTCCAGGAACAGCCGCACCCGAGCGCGTGCATGGTGCCTTCGTCGACGATCATGAAGTGCACAAGGTCGTGCAGTGGCTGCGCGCGCAAGGCGAGCCCGCCTACATCCCGGGCGTGCTGGAGGAAGTGCAGTCGCTCGGAAATGGCAAGGTCATCGGCGAATCAGGCTTGCCCGAAGATGCGGCCGGTGAGGGCGCTAGCGGCGACTACGACGAACTATACGACCAAGCCGTGCGCATCGTGACCGAATCGCGCCGCGCATCGATTTCCGGTGTGCAGCGCCGGCTCAAGATCGGCTACAACCGCGCCGCGCGCCTGATCGAGGTAATGGAAGCGGAAGGCATCGTCACGCCGCCCGAAACAAATGGCAATCGCACCGTGCTGGCACCGCCGCCGCCGTCGGATTGACGCGTAGCCGTATTGTTCGGCCAATCGTTGCGAGCGAACCATGTCACACCACTGCCTGCCCACGAAACGCAGTGTTCAGACAAGGTCAGGCATGCTGATTCTTTCGTTGTGCGTGATTGCCGCGCCTTACCTCGTCAGCAGGAGATCCCATGAAGAAAGTCAGTGAAGTAATGACCACCGATGTCAGGCTCGGTCGACCCGACCAGACCATCCGTCAAGCTGCCGTTTTGATGATGGAAGCCGACATTGGCAGTCTGCCGATCGAGGACCACGATCGTCTGGTGGGAATGGTGACCGATCGCGACATCGTCCTGCGAGCTGTTGCGCAGGGACTGGGTGCCGAGACCTTGGTACGCGAGGTCATGAGCGAAGATATCAAATATTGCTTCGATGATGAGAGCGTCGCTGACGTTGCGGCCAACATGGCAAAGCTGGGGCTTCGGCGACTGCCGGTCCTCGACCGCAAGAAGCGGCTGGTTGGAATCGTCGCACTGAGCAATATCGCGCAAAGCGGTAACGAGAATGCGACGGAGTCGCTACTCAAGGGTGTCGCGCAGCCACATTGACGTCCAAGCCCGGAAAGAAAGCGGCTGTAGTGTCCTGTACGGGAGCCGTCGAATGCGTGTATGGGTCAAGAGCAGGGCTGAGTCTGAGACTACGCGACGTTGGCGAACCTGGAGTCGGCATGTCATACCGCAATCGCCATGATCCGTGCAGCGTTCAGCTGCAAACGCGATAATCGCAGCTCTCATCACATGGAGTCTTCAACTGCATGCGCGCTTTCATTTTCGTTCCCGTCTTCCTGCTCAGTTTTGCCGCGCATGGCGCCGATACTGCGCGTGCACGCATGGAGGCGTTCTCGAAGAATCTGCATTCCGTCAGCGCGAGCTTCAACCAGTCGGTCACCGATGCAAACGGTCATCGCGGAGACGAATCGCGGGGCACGCTCGCGCTGGAAGCACCGCGCCAGTTTCGCTGGGAGACGATCGCTCCGTATCAACAGACAATCGTTGCCGATGGCGCCAAGGTCTGGGTTTACGAGCCCGACCTCGAACAGGTATCCGTGCGCAATCAGAGTTCCGAGGAAGCACATAGCCCGCTGACCGTGCTGACCGATCTTTCGCAGCTTGATAGTCAGTTCAAATCGAGCGAAGCGGGTGAACACGACGGGCTGATCTGGCTCAAGTTGACCTCGAAGGCAAAGGAACCCGAGTTTGAATATGCAGAGCTCGGTTTCGACGCGGCGACCTTGCAGCGCATGCGCTTCAGGGATCAGCTCGGCAACACCACCGAAATTCGCTTCGCTGACTGGAAGCGAAATCCAGCCATTGCCGCCGGCACGTTAAAGTTCGTGCCGCCCAAAGGCGTGGATGTGGTCGGGGATATCAAACCCGACGCGGAAGTGTTCCCGGTCAGGAATTGATGTCGCGCATGTTGCCGGCACCGCAAGTGCGCACAGCCGCTGCTTTATGATGAGCTGATGTCCCGACGCAAACCTCAGCCATCAGCCGCCGCCCTGTTTCCGGAATCTGCGGAGTTGAAGCCCCTCGCCGAACGCATGCGCCCACGCGCGCTCGACGAAATCGTGGGACAGCAGCGTCTCGTCGGCGAAGGCACGGCCTTGCGGCGCGCGATCGAGGCAGGTCACGTACATTCGATGATCCTGTGGGGCCCACCCGGCTGCGGCAAGACAACGCTGGCGTTGTTGCTAGCGCGCTATGCCGAAGCGGAATTTCGCGCCATCTCTGCTGTGCTATCGGGATTGCCGGACGTGCGGGCAGCGCTCGCCGAAGCCGAAACGCGATTCGCGCAGGGCATCCGCACGGTGCTGTTCGTCGACGAAGTTCATCGCTTCAACAAGGTCCAGCAGGACGCGTTCCTGCCGCACATCGAGAAAGGTGTGATCGTGTTCATCGGTGCGACGACCGAAAATCCTTCATTCGAGTTGAATTCTGCATTGCTGTCGCGCTGTCGCGTGCATGTGCTCGACGCGGTGCCGGCCGAAGCGATCCTTGCGGCTCTGCAGCGCGCGCTCTCCGATAGCGAGCGTGGGCTCGGTGCGATGAATCTGCGTGTCGATGACAGCGCATTGGCGACGATGGCCCGAGCGGCCGATGGCGACGTGCGCCGTGCGCTGACGTTTCTCGAAATTGCCGCCGAACTCGCCTTGGACGGGACGATCGATGCAGCCACGCTGGAGCAGGTACTGGCCGATCGCACCCGTCGCTTCGACAAGGGCGGCGAGCAGTTCTACGACCAGATCTCGGCGTTGCACAAATCGGTGCGCTCGTCCGATCCGGATGCGGCGCTGTACTGGCTCACGCGCATGCTCGATGGCGGCTGCGATAGGGCCTACTTGGCGCGACGACTGACGCGCATGGCGGTCGAGGACATCGGTCTCGCAGACCCGCGCGCATGGCGGATGGCGCTCGACGCCTGGGAAACCTACGATCGATTGGGCAGCCCTGAGGGCGAGCTGGGTCTTGCAGAACTTGCGTTGTACTTGGCGATTGCACCGAAGAGCAACGCGGCGTATGCAGCATTCAACGACGTGAAGACGGCGGTACGCGATGGCGGCACGCTCGACGTGCCGATGCACCTGCGTAATGCACCGACAAAGCTCATGAAAGGCCTGGGCTACGGCAAGGGCTATCAGTACGACCACGATGCCAAAGACGGTGTTGCGCTCAATCAGCAATGCCTGCCCGATGCGCTTGCTGATACGACGTTCTATACGCCGACCGAGCGTGGGCTCGAAGGAAAGTTTCGCGAAAAGCTTGTCGCGTTGCGCGACGCGCGGCGTGCAGCACGCAGCAAGGATGGCGGCGCTTGATCCGCGCCATTCGCGCCTTGCCGCGCACGGTCTGGCTGGTCGCGACGATCAGCCTGTTCAACGACGCCGCGAGCGACATGATCTATCCGCTAGTGCCTCTGTATCTCGCCTCGGTGCTGATGGCGGGACCAAAGATGCTTGGCCTCATCGAGGGCATTGCTGAAGGGGTGTCGAGTCTCCTGAAGCTGTTCGCTGGTGTACTCGCGGACCGCAGCGGCAAGGTACGCGCGTGGGTGATTGCCGGTTACGGCATCGCCGGTTTCGCCAGGCCGCTGATCGGCATCAGCACGAGTTGGATGGGCGTCCTTGCATGCCGCTTCGCTGACCGTGTCGGCAAGGGCCTGCGCTCGGCGCCACGCGATGCGCTGATCAGCCTCAGCGTCGAGCCAGCGCAGCGCGGCCTCGCATTCGGTTTCCATCGCGCGATGGACAATTTCGGCGCGGTGATCGGGCCGCTGATGGCGGCAGCGCTGCTCGCGGCCGGGGTCAGCCTGCGGCATATTTTTCTGCTTGCAATCGTTCCGGCGCTGATCGTGCTGGCGCTTGCGATCACTGTACCGGAACCCGAACGGCCAGTTGCGGAAACGAAGGCACCGTTTCGCTGGACGCTGGCCGGAATGCCGGCGCCATTTCGACGTTACCTTTGCGTGCTCGCGCTGTTCACGCTCGGCAATTCATCGAACATGTTTCTTCTACTGCGTGCGAACGAACTTGGTGCAAGCGCGGTGCGCGTCACTTTGATGTGGGCGCTGTTCTCGCTCGTTGCGGCGCTGCTCTCGACGCCGTTGTCGGCTTTGTCCGATCGCTTCGGACGCGCACATGTGCTTGGTATTGCATGGTTCGCATACGCCGGTGCGTACCTGCTGATTGGATTGCTGCCGGGCGCGGACTGGGCGCTGTGGCTCGCGTTCGCCGTTTACGGAGTCGTTACCGCCGCGCTCGAAGGCACCGAGAAAGCGCTGGTCGCGGACCTGGTTCCGCGTGAGCGCATTGGCACCGGGTTTGGTTGGTACAACCTTGTCGCGGGAATTTTCCTGCTGCCGGCGTCGTTGCTGTTCGGCTGGCTGTGGTCGACCTTCGCGCCATCCACCGCATTCGCATTTGGTGCTGCCTGCGCCTTCATCGCCGCGTTGCTGCTGCGTTTCTGGGTCTGGCGAGCGGCGGCTGAATAAGCTCCGGAAATCCCAGTCTCCGGCGTGGTAGGCGCTGTCTGCTGCACGCTTTCATTGGCGTTTTAGGAGGAGTAATCAGCTATCGGCTACGCAACATGAAGGATGCTGACCCCGCTGGGTCGTTTGCGGAGCATGCTGCAGAGCCGCGATAATCGAGAATCTCTTTTAGCCTGTGGATTCCTCCGATGCTCGACCCCTTGCTGCTGCGCAGCCATCTTGCCGATACCGCGAAGTTGCTCGCTGCCCGCGGCTTCACGCTTGACACGGCTGAACTCGAAACCATCGAGGCACAGCGCAAGCACGTGCAGATCGAGACGCAGGAACTGCAGAACCAGCGCAATACGCGTTCCAAGGCAATTGGCATGGCCAAGGCCAAGGGCGAAGACACGACCGCCTTGATGGCCGAGGTTGCCGGCATCGGCGACCAGCTCAAGGCAAACGAACTGCAGCTGGCAGACATCCAGTCCAAGTTGGCCGACATCGCGCTTGACATTCCCAACCTTCCCCACGAGTCGGTGCCGGCGGGGCCCGATGAAAGCGGTAATGTAGAACAGCATCGTTGGGGCACACCGCGTGCCTTTGATTTTGCGATCAAGGACCATGTCGAACTTGGCGCACACAAAGGCTGGCTCGACGGCGACACCGGCGCGAAGCTGTCGGGTGCACGTTTCACCGTTTTGCGTGGCGAACTCGCGCGCCTACACCGCGCGCTCGCGCAGTTCATGCTCGATCTGCACACGGAAGAGCATGGCTATCTCGAGTGCAATGTGCCCGTGTTGGTCAATGCCGATTCGATGCAGGGTACAGGGCAGCTCCCGAAGTTCAAGGAGGACCTGTTCAATGCGGCGACGTTAGCTGGAAAACGTAACGCCGATGTAGCTGAAAACTTCGATGAAGCGTTCCCGAGTTCCGATCGAGCGACCAGAGAACAAATCAAGCAACAAATCGATGATTGGAGAGAGGGTCTCTATTTGATTCCAACCGCCGAAGTGTCGCTGACAAACATCGTGCGCGACGACATCGTCGAAGCCGATGCGCTACCGCTGCGCATGGCGGCGCATTCCCTGTGTTTCCGTGCCGAAGCCGGCTCTCACGGACGCGACACGCGCGGCATGATCCGCCAGCACCAGTTCGAGAAAGTCGAGCTGGTCAGTATCGCCAGACCCGCAGAGAGTCTTGCCGAACACGAACGCATGGTGCGTTGTGCCGAAGCCGTGCTGGAGAAACTTGAACTGCCCTATCGCCGCATGCTGCTCTGCACCGGCGACATGGGTTTCACCGCGACCAAGACTTACGATCTTGAAGTCTGGCTGCCATCACAGAATACCTACCGCGAAATTTCTTCCTGTTCCAACTGCACGGATTTTCAGGCGCGTCGCATGCAAGCGCGTTGGCGCAATCCGGAGACCGGCAGGCCTGAGCTTGTGCACACCTTAAATGGCTCCGGTGTCGCCGTCGGCCGCGCGCTTATTGCGGTGATGGAAAACGGCCAGAACGCAGACGGTTCGATCACCGTACCTGAGGCGCTACGTCGGTACATGGGTGGCGCCGAGCGGATTGCCTGACGCAAACACAGCGGTGTATCCGGCGCAATGAACGGTCAGCGCAGCGAACTCAACGGCGGTGCTGTCGGCATCGACGAACTGCGCACGCTGGCGCTCGTCAACTACGGCCATTTCACCTCGATGCAGGTGCGCGATGGGTGTGTGCGCGGACTCGATTTGCATCTGCAACGCCTGGACCGCTCGACACGGGAATTGTTCGGTAACCCGCTCGATGTCGATGCGACACGCGGGTACATGCGCCGGATGGTCGGCGATGTGGCGGGGCCGCTGTCATTGCGCATCAACGTGTTTTCGCGCGATCTCGACCGTGACCGGCTGACTGTACCGGCGAAGCCCGACGTGCTGGTCACTGCTGCCGCTGCGCGTAGGATCGCCTCGACGCCGTTGCGTGTGCGCAGCGTGCGCTATGAACGCGAATCACCGCATATCAAACACGTCGGTACGTTCGGCTTGTTTCAGCAAAGGCGTCTCGCTCAGGCGGCTGGCTTTGACGACGCATTGTTCGTCGATGCCACGGGCGCAATTTCGGAAGGATCGATCTGGAACGTCGCTTTTTTTGATGGGAAAAGTGTGGTCTGGCCGGATGCTCCGGCACTCGATGGAACCTCGATGCAATTGCTCAAGGCGGGCTTGCGCGAACGCGGCGAATCGACCGTGACGCGTCGGGTCGAATTGAGCGAAGTTGCTTCGTTCCGCGGCGCGTTCTTCACCAACTCGTCCTGCGCGGTTTGTCCCATCGCACGAATCGACGACCTCGATCTCGCTGTCGATTCAGATCTGCTCGCATTGCTCGAAAGATGCATGCAGCAGGCGCCGTTGCAGAAAATTTGAATCGAGTCGGGCGCGCGGCGATCTATCCAATGCGTTCGATCGCTTACAGCCGCGACAGCAACGCAATTGCTGCAGCGGGATTTCGCTCCTTGGCTGCACTGATGAAGTATACGAAGACGTCGCGCGACGAGCCGTGCGCATGTGCTGGCGCGACGCGCGGAAGGTCGGCTGGCTCGTCTCCGCGAGCCCAGATTCGTGCACGCCCGGCCCATGCATCCAGCGATTTTTCCGGATAACCGGTTGCGATCGACGATTCGCTGCGCATCAGACGCAGGTAGACGAAATCGCCGGTCACATCGGCGAGCGAGGGATATTTTGGTGAGTCGGTGAACACGGTTGCAACACGATGACGGCGTGCGAGTTCGATGTACTGCGCGCACATGAAGCTTTCGTGTCGAACTTCGAGCACATGGCGCATCTCACGGCCGTCAAGTTTGCGCGGCAGTAAGTCGAGGAACGCGGCGAAGTCACCCGGCTCGAAGGATTTGTGCGGCGGAAACTGCCAGTTGATCGGACCGAGACGGTCGCCGAGTTCGGCGATACCGCTGTTGACGAACGCTTCGATCGATTTGCGGGCGCCCGCAAGAACCTTGCGGTCGGTTGTGAATCGCGGCGCCTTCAGCGAAAAAACAAATCCTTCCGGTGTTTCGGCGCGCCACTTCGCGTACGTGGCGGGTTTCTGCGCGCCGTAATA
>JBBRZD010000078.1:0-11547 GCA_038237055.1 Lysobacterales bacterium
AGCACTTCGGCGCTGGCGAGTAGATGCTCCAGTTCCTCGTGCCGTTCGGCGAGTTGTTCGAGTTTGCGGCGGATGCTCGATTGCATGATCGGAAAATACTCGGTTCGCCTGGCATCATCGAGGACGCTCTCGATGCGGCGCGGATAGGCAGGGTGCGTTTCGAGCTCGGAAAGCTCGGGCTCGGGCAACGGAAGGAAACTTGCGCGGATGCGCGTTGGCGGAAACCGAAGCTAATGCCCGCGTTCGTCGTCCGATCCGGTATCGAACAGTCGCTGCGCTGCGTGCAGCAACTCGGCGTCGCCGCGCAACGCAGCGGCGCGCAGGTTGGCGCTGGGCGCGTGAAGGAGCTTGTTGGTCAGGGTGTTGGCGAGGAAGGCGAGCACTTCTTCCGGCGACTTTCCGCGCGCGAGAAGCGCCTGCGCCTTGGCCAGCGTTTCGTCGCGATTCGCTTCGGCTAAACGGCGAAGGTCGATAACGGGGTTGTGTGAATCGAGGGACCGCCACCAGCCCATGTAGTGCTCGACCGAGAGTTCGATCATTGCTTCGGCTTCGCGCGCAGCTTCGCGGCGCGAGCGCATGTTTTCGTCGATGACCTGACGCAGGTCGTCGATCGTGTACAAATAGACGTCCTCGAGATCGGCGACCGCCGGATCGATGTCGCGCGGCACGGCGATGTCGACCAGAAACATCGGTCGACGCCGGCGCGCAGCGATCGCCGCTTCCACGTGTTCGCGCGTCAGCACCGGTTCGCGGCTCGCGGTCGATGAAATCACGATATCCGCTTCCGCAAGATGCTTGCCCAGATCGGCGAGCGATATCGCGTAGCCCCCGAATCGTGTTGCCAGAGTCTGTGCGTTCTCAAGCGTGCGGTTGGCGACGATCAGGCGTCGTACCTTGGCTTCTGTCAGATGACGTGCGGCCAGTTCGATCGTATCGCCGGCGCCGATCAACAACACGCAGGCTTCGCGAAGATCCGTGAATACGCGTTCGGCGAGGCGCACCGCCGTGAACGCGACCGATACCGTGTTGGCGCCAATGCGCGTATCCGAACGCACGCGCTTGGCCACTGCAAACGTGTTCTGGAACAGGCGTTCGAGCGGCGCCTTCAGGGTTTGCGCTTCGCGCGCGAGGGCATAGGCATCCTTGACCTGGCCGAGAATCTGCGGCTCGCCCAGCACCATTGACTCGAGTCCGGTCGCGACGCGGAAAAGATGCCGCACTGCATCCGCGCCGTGGTGGTGATAAAGGAACTCGTCGACCCGCGCGCGGGTCAGATCCTGATGGCGATGCAACCATTCTGCTGGTACGGCTTCAGCGCCGGTGTCGACGGTGCAGTACAGCTCGGTGCGGTTGCAAGTGGAAAGGATCGCCGCTTCCAGCACCCCGGGCTCGGCCAGCAGCTCCACCAACGCAGGCGAGGTCACATCGACCGGGAAGGCGACGCGTTCGCGCAGGGCGACCGGAGCAGTCTGGTGGTTGAGTCCGAGGGCGACGAGTGCCATAGGAAAACAGGCGTCAGGAGAATGATCGAACGTATTCAAGTCCGATCCCGGTGATCACGACCGGTTTTGGACCGAAAGCAGTAGACGAGATCGGCTAAGCTAACCCTCACGTCGTCCGCATTGGACGCATCGTCGCCGGCAACTGTCGCGAATTGTGCGGGCGCCGTTCCGCGATATCAAGCAAGACAAGGCTTTGCATGCATTCTGCAAGCGCACTCCACGACCGAAACAATCACGCAATCCGGGCCATGTGCATGGTCGTGATGCTGGCGCTCGGCGCCTGTTCAACCGTCGGGCCGAACAAGCCAGCACACGTCGCAAGCGATGCCTCGGTGACGCCGGTGCCGCCAGATGCCGATCTCCCGCTCAAGCTGCTCACGGCACAATTCGCGCTCCAGAACAGCGATCTTGCGGGCAGCGCGAAGGGCTTCACGGAAGCAGCTGATCTCTCATCCGATCCGGCGCTCAGCGAAGAGGCCACGCGGCTGGCGCTGTCGGTCAAGGATTGGTCGCTGGCGCACCGTGCTTTGCGGCGCTGGCGGCAGCTTGCTCCGAGGGATCCAGGCATCAGTCAAGCACGCGCGTGGATTGCGCTCGGCGAAAAGCGTGTCGACGACGCGTATGCCGATCTCCAGGCGGTGGCCGCGAATGGCGGTGATCAGGCCTGGCGTTTGATTGCGCAGGTGCTGCTGAGCGTCGAGGACAAGCCGGTCGCCGCGCATCTGCTCGAACGTCTTGCCACGAGCGAACATCTTGCCGCGAAGGAAACGAACTGGGTCGCCGTGAGCCAGCTTGCATTCAAACTGGATGACAAAGCATTGTCCCAACGTCTCGCCGACGCGGCCGTAATCCGTTTTCATGGCGAAGATGCTTACGCCTGGAGCGCGCGCCTCGCTCTGGATCGAGGCGACAAGGCGGGCGCGCGCGCCATCTACGCCGAGGGAATGCGCGGCAATCGGGATAGTCGACGCTTGCGCGGTGGTTACGCTGCGTTGCTTGCCGATAGCGGCGATAACGCGGGTGCTGCGCAGGCGCTTTCCAATGGACCGCAGGATGATGTCAGCTACGCGGCACGCGCCGCGTGTGCCGCGCGCGCTGACGACAAGGCCGCATTGCAGGCGCTGTATCGTGAGCTCAATGCCGACAAATCCGCGCGTCCCGGCAAACGTCTTTATCTGCTCGGCCAGGTTGCCGAAATGATAGATAAGCGCGACGAGGCGCTGGCTTGGTATCGCACGATTTCCGATGAAGATGAGCAGTGGTTCGATGCGCAGTTGCGTGAGGCAGTCGTACTCGACCAGCTTGGCCGCACTCAGCCGGCGCTCGATTTTCTGCACCAGTTGCAATCGCAGATTGCCGATGACAGCGAGCAGCTTGGGAGTGCGTACCTGCTTGAAGCGGATCTTCTACGCAAGAGCCGTCCGGCTAAAGCGTTAGCCGTCTATAAGCGGGCGCTCGCTTCGTTGCCCGATGATCCGCGTCTGCTCTACGCGCGAGCTTTGCTAGCTGTCGATGAGGGCGATCTCGCAACGGGCGAACACGATCTGCGCCGCGTGATCGAACTCAGGCCGGACGATGCCGAGGCGATGAATGCGCTGGGTTACACGCTGGCCGATCGAGCCGGCCGAGCCGATTCCGCCAAGCACACCGAGGCGCTGGATCTCATCCAGCGTGCGTTGAAGCTCAAACCCGACGAGCCTGCGATCATCGACAGCATGGGATGGTTGCGTTATCGCATGGGCGACCTCGATGCGTCGCTGGATAGCTTGCGTCGGGCTTTCGCCAAGCAGCCCGATGCGGACATTGCCGCACATCTGGGCGAGGTGCTGTGGGTCAAGGGCGATCACGACGAAGCGCGCCGCGTCTGGGATCAGGGCCGCAAGAAGGACGCGGGGAACAAGACCCTGCTTGAGGCCGTCAAGCGGCTGACATCATGAACCCCCGTATTTTGCGCGGCGCCGCGTGGGTGGCGCTCGTGCTGATGCTGACGGCGTGCGCTGGCCAGCAGTTGAAACGGAACCCGGCCGATGCGGCCGCATTGGCGCGTCAGGTTGTACGCGAACAAACGCTGGCGGCGCAGAAAGCATGGACCCTGCGCGGCCGACTTGGCGTTTCCGATGGGCACGATGGCGGCAGCGGTTCGCTCGAATGGACGCAGCACGACGGCCAGTTTCGATTCAGTGTGCATGCGCCGGTCACCGGCAAGACCTGGACGCTTTCCGGCGGACCAGGTCATGTCGTGCTCGAAGGCTTGCGCGAGGAGACGATCGCGGGCGAGGACGCATCGGCGCTGCTCGAACGCGAACTTGGCTGGCGCGTACCGGTGGCTGAATTGGTCGCGTGGGCGCGCGGCGCGCGCGCGCCCGGCCAGGCGCAGATCGATTTTCGCGCGGACGGCCTGCCAGCTGAAATTGATCAGGCTGGCTGGAAGGTGCAGTTTCTCGACTACGACCAAGAACACGATCCGCCGCTGCCGAGCAAGGTCTTTGCGGCCAAGGGCAGTTACAAGGTACGCCTTTCGATCCGCGAATGGACGCTGGAATGAATGTAGCTGTGCCCGTGTCAGCTCCGGTCGCGCACACGCAAGCGCAGGGCTGGAGCGCTTGGCCGGCCCCGGCCAAGCTGAACCTGTTCCTGCATATCGTCGGTCGCCGCGACGACGGCTATCACCTGCTGCAAACCGTATTCCAGCTACTCGATTGGGGCGACCTCGTACGGCTGCGCGTGCGCGACGACGGCCTGATTTGTCGGCATGATCCACTGCCCGGGATTGCGCCGGAAACAGATCTCGCCGTCCGCGCGGCCGAGGCGCTGCGCGCGGCAAGCGGAAGCCGCCTGGGTGTCGACATAGCGATCGACAAGCACATTCCGATGGGTGGAGGCCTGGGCGGCGGTAGTTCGGACGCAGCCACCGTGCTGGTCGCGCTCAATGAGGTGTGGAACACGAATCTGAACGAGGATGCCCTGGCGGCCATTGGCCTCGAACTGGGCGCCGATGTTCCGGTGTTCGTGCGTGGACGCAGCGCGTGGGCGGAAGGCATCGGCGAGCGTCTAAGCGTCATCGACTTGCCTGAGCGCTGGTATGTCGTCGTTGACCCGGGGGTCAAAGCTCCGACGGCTGAGTTGTTTCAATCAGCGGATTTGACACGCAACGCGCCGCGTCTGACAATTCCGCTCTTTCTTTCGGGCGCTGCGACGGAAAATGCGTTCGAGCCTGTGGTGCGCGCACGCTTTCCCGCGGTAGCGAGCGCACTGGATTGGCTGCAGGAATATGGTGAAGCGCGGTTGAGTGGCTCCGGCGGATGCATCTTCGCGGCGTTCGATAAGCGTGAAGCTGCGGCGATGGTCGTAAAGAGTTGCCCGGTGGCATTTCGTGCGTTCGTTGCGCGCGGAGTGGCGCGGTCGCCATTGCATGTGCAATTGCAGGCGGCGCGGGTGTGAAGTTTGAAGTTGGGGCGTCGCCAAGCGGTAAGGCACCAGGTTTTGATCCTGGCATTCGCAGGTTCGATTCCTGCCGCCCCAGCCAATTTGTTTGGAAAAACCCGCGAATCGCGCATCGAGTTGATCGCGTGCACGGCAACAGCAACATCGGTCGGTATCCTGCCGCGAACTTGGCGTAACGGAGCAAGGCTTTGGACACGCATATGGATACCTCAGGCATGCTGGTTTTTACCGGCAACGCCAACCGGGATCTCGCCACGACGATCTGTTCGGAATTGAACGTCCCGCTGGGCAAGGCGCTGGTCAGTCGTTTCAGCGATGGCGAGGTGCAGATCGAAATCGAGGAAAACGTTCGCCGTCAGGAAGTTTTCGTGATCCAGCCGACGTGCGCACCGACGGCCGACAATTTCATGGAGCTGCTGGCCCTGATCGACGCGCTCAAGCGCGCATCGGCGGCCAGCGTGACCGCGGTGATTCCCTACCTCGGTTATGCGCGCCAGGATCGGCGCCCGCGCTCGGCGCGTGTGCCGATCACCGCGAAGGTCGCGGCACAGATGATCTGTACAGTCGGCACGGATCGCGTGCTGACGGTGGATCTGCATGCGGACCAGATTCAGGGTTTTTTCGATATTCCGCTCGACAACGTGTATGCGTCGCCGGTGCTGCTCGCCGATATCTGGCGCTACTACGGCAACGACGACATCATCGTCGTTTCACCGGACGTGGGCGGTGTCGTGCGCGCACGCGCGGTTGCGAAGCGCCTTGACGATGCGGACCTCGCGATCATCGACAAACGTCGCCCGCGCGCGAATGAGTCGACCGTGATGAACATCATCGGCGAGGTCAAGGACAAGGTCTGCGTCCTCGTTGACGACATCGTCGATACGGCTGGCACCTTGTGCGCCGCGGCGGCGGCGTTGAAGAAGAACGGCGCACGCAAGGTGGTTGCGTATTGCACGCATCCGGTGCTGTCGGGGCTGGCGATCAACAACATCGATGGGTCGGCGCTCGACGAACTGGTCGTCACCGACACCATTCCACTGTCGGCGTCAGCGAAGTCGTGCGGAAAAATCCGCCAGCTGTCGGTTGCAGAATTGCTCGCGGAAACGATCCGCCGCATCGCCTACGGCGAATCGGTGAGTTCGCTGTACGTCGATTGAAAAACGGGATTCGGGATTGGAGATTCGCCAAAGTGTGAAGCCGTCTGCTTTCGCTGGTGCAAATCCCGAATTCCGAATCTCAAATCCCGGTTCCACAACGGCTCCCCTGGTCGCGAGGGAGCTCCACACCGCCGCGAGGCGGTTCAATAGCAAGAAGGCAACACGAACATGGCAAAGATCCACGAAATCAAGGTTGACAAGCGTAACGATGAAGGCAAGGGTGCGAGCCGCCGCCTGCGTCACGCTGGTTTTGTCCCGGCCATCGTCTATGGCGGCGAGTTGAAGCCGGTCAGCATCCAGATCCAGCACAAGGATGTCTGGCACGCGAGCCAGAACGAATGGTTCTACGCGTCGATCCTCGATCTGAGCCTCGGCGGCGAAGTGCAGAAGGTGCTGCTGCGTGACATGCAGCGCCATCCGTTCAAGCAGCTCGTGCTGCACTTGGACTTCCAGCGCGTCAACGAGAATGAAGCGATCCGCCTGCGCGTGCCGCTGCACTTCCTCAATCAGGAAGTCTCGCCGGCCGGCAAGACGTCGGGCATCGTCATTACGCATGAGATGAATGAAGTCGAGGTCTCGTGCCTGCCGAAGGACCTGCCCGAGTTCATCGCGGTCGATCTCTCTGCGCTTGAGCTGGATGCGATCGTGCATCTGTCCGAGATCAAGCTGCCCGAAGGCGTCGAGATTCCGGAACTGCGCTTCGGCAAGGAGCACGACCACGCGGTCGTCGTCGCCAGGATGCAGCGTGCGGAAGTCGAAGTGGTTGCTGCGGAAGGTGATGCCGCCGCTGCGGCCGCTCCTGCCCCAGCAGCGAAGGGTGCGGCACCGGCCAAGGGCGCAGCCCCGGCCAAGCCTGCCGCCGCTCCGGCCAAGCCTGCTGCGAAGAAGTAATCGTCGTTTCCACACACGACCTGCTATCGCTCGCAGCTCGTGTGTGGAGCGCGTTCACGCATGGCTGACTTGCGCCTCATCGTCGGCCTCGGCAATCCCGGCGCCGAACATCTGCGGACCCGGCACAACGCCGGTTTCTGGCTGGCCGATGCGCTCGCGCAGCGTGAAAGCGTGCGTTTCGGCATCGATTCAAAACTGCGCGGTGAAACCGCGAAAATCGTGATCGATGGGCGGCCGCTGTGGCTGCTCAAGCCAATCACCTTCATGAATGCGAGCGGCGATTCGGTCGGCGCGGCATTGCGCTACTGGAAGATCGCGGCGGAGGAGATGCTGGTCGTCCACGATGACCTCGATCTGCCACCAGGCGCGGCGCGTCTCAAGTTCGACGGCGGTCACGGCGGCCAGAACGGGCTGCGTGATCTTGTTGCACATATCGGTCACGGCCAGTTCCATCGCCTGCGCCTGGGCATTGGCCATCCCGGACACAAGGATCGGGTGACCGGCTGGGTGCTGGGTCGCCCATCGGCGGCGGACGAGGCCGCAATCGTCGATGCGATTGCGCGTTCGCTCGATGTGCTGCCGCTCGCCGTTGCGGGCGAGTTCAACGAAGCGATGAAACGGTTGCATACAGTCGGGATTTGAGATTCGGGATTCGGGATTCGTTGAAGCCGAGCGCAACTGTGCAGCTTCCTGTATCCACAGCCTCGTCCTTCAAGCCCCGAACCCCGAATCCCGAATCCCGGACAAAAGCCATGGGTATCAAATGCGGCATCGTCGGTTTGCCGAACGTCGGCAAGTCGACTCTCTTCAACGCGCTGACCAACGCCGGAATCGCTGCGGCGAATTTTCCGTTTTGCACGATCGAGCCGAACGTCGGCGTGGTGCCTGTGCCTGATGTGCGACTCGCGGCGATCGCCGGAATTGCCAAGCCGTTGAAAGTCATTCCGACGTCGATGGAATTCGTCGACATCGCAGGCCTCGTTGCCGGCGCATCCAAGGGTGAGGGCCTTGGCAACAAGTTTCTCGCACACATTCGCGAAGTCGATGCGATTGCGCATGTGGTGCGCTGCTTCGATCATCCAGACATCGTGCATGTGGCGAACAAGATCGATCCGATCTCGGACATCGAAACGATCGACACCGAGCTTGCGCTGGCCGATCTCGAATCGGTCGACAAGGCATTGAATCGGGTCGAACGCGCGGCCAAGGCGAACGACAAGGAAGCGCTGGCGAAGCGACCGGTGCTGCAGAAGGTTTCCGCCGCCCTCAATGAAGGCAAATCCGCGCGCAGCCTCGGGCTGGACGATGACGAAAAAGCCCTGCTGCGCGATTTGTTCCTGCTGACCCTGAAGCCGCTCATGTACATCGCCAATGTCAGGGAAGACGGCTTTCACGACAATCCGTACCTCGATCGTGTGCGCGAACGCGCTGCGACCGAAGGCGCCGAGGTCGTGCCGGTATGCGCTGCAATCGAAGAAGAAATGGCCCAGCTCGAAGATGTCGATCGCGATGAATTCCTCAAGGATCTGGGTCTCGACGAGCCGGGTTTGAACCGCGTCATCCGCGCTGGCTACACCTTGCTGGGGCTGCAGACGTACTTCACGGCGGGCGAAAAGGAAGTCCGCGCATGGCAGGTGAAGGCCGGCTCCACCGCACCGCAGGCGGCAGGGGTGATCCACACCGATTTCGAGCGCGGCTTCATTCGCGCCGAAACGATCGCCTATGACGACTACATCAAGTACAAGGGCGAAGCCGGCGCGAAGGATGCCGGCCGCCTGCGTCTGGAAGGCAAGGAATACCTCGTCAAGGAAGGCGACGTGCTGCATTTCCGCTTCAACGTTTAAACGCGCATCCGTAAATTTCGGCAGGCGAAGCGGCCGGCACTGGCATCACGATTCGCATCGCCGTTGCGGGCGATGCGGACCGAAAGTTCGTCGCGTTGATCATGCGTGCGTTGCGGCCAGGAACAGTGGATCAGTCCCGGCCGCAATCGGCATCGATTACCGCGCCGGCCGGAACCCGAGGGCGCGTGCTGCGACGATCGGTGGAGCACCCGCGGACTGTTCGAACCCGTTCGCGAAGATGAGATCGTTCGCTGCCGGCGTGAGGTCGAGAGTCGCGGTGTTGTCGGTCGTGTTCGGATCGGTCGTAGGGGCGTGGACGATCGCGGTTGCCGAATTGCTGAGTGTCCCGGTGGTGCCGGCAATGACCGTTCCGTTCACCGTGTAGACGACCTGGCCGCCGGACGGCAGATTGGCGGAATCGATGATGTTGCCGCTTCCGCTCGCTGCGCAGCTCGCGCCGCCGCTGGCAACACAGGTCCAGACGGCGCCGGAATAGGCGCTCGGGAAGGTATCCACGACCGTAGTGCCCGGGGACGAGGCTGGGCCACTGTTGCCGATCGTGATCGTGTACTGCAAGGGCGCGCCCGCCGTGTAGCCTGTCGACGTACTTGTCATGATCGTTGAAACGTTGGCATCGGTGCTGACTGCCTGGCAATCAATGACCGCGCGGATGACCCAATCGCCGTTGACGCCGAGTGTCGTGTTCGAGTACCAGCTGAATGTGCTGTTCACTACCGCATATATCGAATTTCGGTTGGCCTGGATGCCGCCGCTGTCAGATACCACGCTCGGACCCTGGGTCGGGTCCGGCGCATCGGAAAACGTGAGTGCGAGGACGAACGTTTCGTTTTGCGTCACTGGAACGCTGAGCGGAATCGTGTTGTTTTCGTCGAGGTAACGAAACTCGTTGATGACGCCGTCATTCAGCTGCGGACCCAATATGTCCTGAGCGAGCGTTCCCGGCGTCGGAAACGTTCCCGCCCTGTAGATATTGATCGAATCCTCCGGGGATATTGCCGCTCCCCCCAATACGGAACGCCAGAAGATCTGAGCAGCCACGATATTTCCGTCGCATGGCGAGGTCAGCCACGACGCGGCCTTCTCACCCGCGGCAAACCCGGCCTGGATGCTGCCGCTGGAATTATTGACCAACGAATCATTCTTGACGGTCACTTCATTTGCGCCCGCGCCTGCGGTGAAGGCGAGCAAAACTCCCAGCCAGATCGTTGAACGCATCGTCGTGCCCCTGTCTTCACGCCGAATCGGCCAAGCCAGCTTACGGCCCTGGATGCGGTCGAGACGCGACTGCGGTCACACAAGCAAGGTTTGAGGCGCTAGGCTACGCACCCCGCCGGTCGCTACCCGAAGGTGCCGCATGCCTGGCCAGCAACGCGAAGTCGAATTCCGCTTTCTCGCCGAGCCTACCGACGTCAATTTCGGCGGCAAGGTGCACGGCGGTATGGTCATGAAATGGATCGACCAGGCCGGCTATGCGGGTGCCGTGGGCTGGAGCGGCCGCTATTGCGTGACGGTCGCCGTCGGTGGCATCCAGTTCGTTCAGCCGATCCTGATTGCCGATCTGGTCAGCGTGCGTTGCAAACTGATCCATACCGGCAGTTCCAGCATGCATTTCGCGGTCGATGTGTCCGCTCGCGACCTCAAGACTGCTGCGGAGCGCCTGGCGACGAGTTGCGTGATCATTTTCGTCGCTCTCGATGCTCCAGATGGCAAGCCGGTCGCTGTTCCGCCTTGGCAACCCGCCAGCGATGAAGACCGCAAACTGGCCGATTACGCCCAGCGCCTGCTGGAACTTTCCAAGGCAATGGAAGCCGAAGTCGCGCAATTTCGGCTTCCGTCCAAGGCTTGACCTGCTGTGGCGGGCAGAAAAACCGATTGACCCGGCAACTGGCCGCACCGAAACCTTGACAGTGCATGCCGCGGGAAAGGAAAATGCGCGGCTCAGTGAAAGGAGAGATACCCAAGCGGCCAACGGGGGCAGACTGTAAATCTGCTGGCTCACGCCTTCGGTGGTTCGAATCCACCTCTCTCCACCAAACATTTTTATAAAAGACGCGACGCGGTAAGTGGCGCGGCTTCGATCAGGCAAGACCCGATAGCATTACCCGCCATCGGTGCGTTACCCAAGCAGGTTGTTCCGGCGCGGGAGTAGTTCAATGGTAGAACATCAGTTTTCCAAACTGATTACGCGGGTTCGATTCCCGCCTTCCGCTCCATTGAACAGCTTTGGCCCTAATTGAAAAGTCCGGCAGGACGCCGGTCTGTTCTTGGCCATCAGGGAGGATGGCATAAGTAAATCGAAAGTCCGGCAGGACGCCGGTTTGATCTTGGCCATCAGGGAGGGTGGCATAAGTAAATCGAAAGTCCGGCAGGACGCCGGTTTGTTCTTTGTCATCAGGGAAGATGGCTGAAATAACTGCTCGTGTAGCTCAGTCGGTAGAGCACTTCCTTGGTAAGGAAGAGGTCGAAGGTTCGATTCCTTTCGCGAGCACCACACAGGTTTCCCGGTTTGTTTTCCGGGATTCGTCTCCATCTATTTCGCTTCCTTCAGATCGGGGTTTTTCGCAATGGCAAAGGGAAAATTCGAGCGCACCAAGCCGCACGTGAACGTAGGCACGATTGGCCACGTTGACCATGGCAAGACGACGCTGACGGCGGCGCTGACGAAGATCGGCGCGGAGCGGTTTGGCG
>JBBRZD010000079.1:0-11544 GCA_038237055.1 Lysobacterales bacterium
GCGCACGCTTATTGCCGCCTGAAGGGACTCGTCTTCGACCTGGTGATCTGGAACGAGGAAAGCGGTGGCTATCGCCAGAACCTGCACGACGATATCCACGGCGTGATCGCTTCCAGCGTCGACGCGAGCATGATCGACCATCCGGGCGGCGTATTCGTGCGGGCCGTCGAGCAGATCAATCACGAGGATCGCGTGCTGATGCTTTCGGTCGCGCGCGTGGTCCTGTCCGACGAAGATGGCTCGCTGATCGAGCAGTTGCGCACGCGCGATACGACCGAATCGGTGCCGCGCCTGGTGCCGACGCGCGTGCGCGACGCCGGCTCTATACAGAACATCGCCCTGCCACCACGCACGCTCGTCAACGGCATTGGTGGTTTCTCTCGCGACAGTCGCGAATACGTGATCGCGACCGACACCAAGCAGCGTACGCCTGCGCCGTGGGTCAACGTGATCGCGAATCCGGTGTTCGGCTGCATCGTTTCGGAAACCGGCGCGGGCTATAGCTGGTTCGAGAACGCGCACGAATACCGTCTCACACCGTGGAGCGACGATCCGGTCTGCGATCCGAACACTGAGGCGTTCTATATCCGCGACGAGGAAACCGGACACTACTGGTCGCCAACTCCAGCGCCGACCGCGGGTGCGGCGCGCTATCTGTCGCGCCATGGCTTCGGCTACAGCGTTTTCGAGACGATCGAAGATGGCATCGCCAGCGAGCTGCGCATCCATGTCGATGTCGACGCGCCAGTGAAATTCTTCACGCTGCGCCTGCGCAACGACTCGGGCCGTGCGCGCAAGATGTCGGTAACGGGCTATGTCGAATGGGTGCTCGGCGATCTTGCCGCAAAGACAGCGATGCACGTCGTCACCGAGATCGATGCAAGCGGTGCGCTGCTCGCGCGCAATGCGTACAACAGCGAATTCGACGAGCTGGTCGCATTCTTCGATGTCGACGAGGCGGTACGCACGCTGACCGGCGATCGCAGCGAATTCATCGGGCGCAACGGCAGTACGCGCCAGCCCGCTGCGTTGAAACGCATGGCGCTGAGTGGGCGCGTCGGTGCATGCCTTGATCCCTGTGGCGCGATCCAGGTTCCACTGGAACTTGCCGATGGCGAGACGCGTACGCTGCTGTTCCGCCTCGGCGCTGGTCGCGATCGCAACGATGTGAGTGCGCTGATCAAGCGTTTTCGCCGATCCGGTTCCGCGCGTGCATCGTTCGAGGCGAGCGGTGCGCGCTGGTCACAATTGCTTGGCGCCGTGGTGGTCGATACGCCCGACCATGCACTCAATGCGCTTGCAAACGGCTGGTTGCTCTACCAGGTTATTTCATGCCGCCTGTGGGGGCGCAGCGGCTTCTATCAGTCCGGCGGTGCGTTCGGCTTCCGCGATCAGTTGCAGGACACCATGTCGCTAGTGCACGCGGCGCCGCAGCTGCTGCGTGCGCAGCTGGTGCTATGTGCTTCGCGCCAGTTCCGCGAGGGCGATGTGCAGCACTGGTGGCATCCGCCAGCGGGTCGCGGCGTGCGCACACAATGTTCCGACGATTATCTGTGGCTGCCGCTCGCCGCATGCCGGTATGTCACGACCAGCGGCGATTGGGCCTTGCTCGATGAGCGTGCCGACTTCCTCGACGGCCGTCCGCTTAGTCCGGGGGAGGAATCTTATTACGACATGCCGATGCGCTCGACTGAAAGCGCCGACCTCTATCAGCACTGCGTGCGCGCGATTGAACACGGCTTGCGCGTCGGCGTGCATGGCCTGCCGTTGATCGGCAGCGGCGACTGGAACGACGGCATGAACAACGTCGGACGACAGGGCCGCGGTGAAAGTATCTGGCTGGGTTTCTTCCTGTATCACGTGCTGCATGAATTCTCGGCCATTGCGCGCCACCGCAACGACAATGCATTTGCGACGCGCTGCGACGAGCAGGCCGCGAAGATGAAGCTGGCGCTGGAACGCGACGGCTGGGACGGCGCCTGGTATCGGCGAGCTTATTTCGACGACGGCACGCCGCTCGGCACGGCGTCCGCGAAGGAATGCCGGATCGACTCGATTGCGCAAAGCTGGTCGGTGCTGTCTGGCGTCGGCGCTCCGGAGCGCACGCGCCTCGCTCTCGATGCCCTGGACGAGCATCTGGTGAACGCCGACGCGCGCCTGATCGAACTTCTGCAACCCCCTTTCGACAAAGCGCAACCGGACCCCGGATACATCCGTGGCTATGTACCCGGTGTACGCGAGAACGGCGGCCAGTACACGCACGCCGCCATTTGGGCGATCATGGCCTTTGCCGAAGCTGGCCGTGTCGAACGCGCGTGGGAATTGTTCGACATGATCAATCCGGTACGCCACGGCAGCACTCCCGCAAACATGGCCACGTACATGGTGGAGCCTTACGTCGCTGCCGCCGATGTGCTCGCGGTCGCGCCGCATATCGGGCGGGGAGGCTGGACCTGGTACACGGGCTCGGCCGGCTGGATGTATCGCCTGATCACCGAGTCGCTACTTGGCCTGCATCGCGAAGGTGATTCGCTCGTGTTGCGGCCGCGCCTGCCGAAGGCGTGGCCATCACTGGCCATGACCTACCGCTTCGAAGGCACTATTTACGAAATCGCGATCCGACGTGAAGACCAGCCAGCGGAAGTGCGCGTATTGCTCGACGACATCGAGCAGGTCGATCAGCGCGTTCCGCTGATTCGTGAGGGCGGAACGCACCGTGTCGAGGTGATCCTCGGTGGCGCAGGGGCGCAAGCCAATTCGACGCTTCCGTAGAAATGGAAATGGAGAACGCCTGAGCGCGAGCGCCGAGGCGCGCGTGTGATCGCATCGCTGCGTATGTCACAGATCGCGCGCGATGCGGAATCCGACGCGTGCGCTGCGCGTATCGATTCTCGCGGCAATACGGAAAGCGGAGCGCACCTGGTCCGGATCGCTGCCCCATGAACCGCCGCGCACGACGCGACGTTCGCAACCCGGATTCACCCAGGCAGCGCTGTCGCGCGGCGCGCGCACGTAGTTGTCGTGCCAGCAGTCTTCGACCCACTCCGAAACATTGCCGGCCATGTCGTACAGACCGAACTTGTCGGAAGGAAAGGTCTTGACCGGGGCTGGCCCCCAGAAGCCGTCGCTGTAGTTCGGAAACGCGCTGGTCCAGCGGCGTTTTGAAAGCAACGAACGATCGCCTTCGCCAGTGAAATTGCCGATGAGCTTGTCCGGATTGCCATCGCCCCATGGATAGCGCGCCGATGAACCTGCACGAAGCGCATATTCAAACTCGACTTCGGTCGCAAGACGATAATGCTTGCCAGTGCGAGCGGACAACCATGTCAGATAAGCGTTAGCGTCGTTCCAGGACACGTTGACGACCGGCAGATTGTCGCTCGCGCGGTCGCCACGATAGTCGTTCTGCCAGCTCACTCCACGCCGCTCGACGATGCGACCGGAGCTTTCGTCGTAGATTGAACTGCCACCGAGTTTTTCCGCGTCGCTGACATAGTGGCTGGCGCGGACGAATTCCCGGAACTGGCCGACCGTGACTTCGCTCTGCCCCAACGCGAAGCCAACGTCGATGCGCACGCGCCGCTGCGGTTCTTCGTCATCGGCGTGGCCCACTTCATCGGCTGGCGAGCCCATCACGAACGCGCCCGTTGGGATCACGATAACGGCCGGCGCGCTGCCCACCATGTCGACGAAACGATCAAGCAGACTCTGCCCCGGCGTCAGGCTCGCGTACAGGCGCGCATTGCGCACGCGCAGGTTGAAATCATCGAGTCCAGCGAGATCTGCGCTGATCGACTGCGCTCTCTTCGCCAGTTGCTCGGCCAGATCGGCATTGCCGGAATCGAGCGCCGAACGCGCTTGCGCCAGCACCGTCTCGGCACGCTGGCGACGGATGCCGTCAATGCGCGTGCGCGTTTCCAGCAGCGCCGGCGAGCCAGGTCGGATCGCCGAGGCAAGTCCGAGCGTGGCGTCGGCGCCGACAAAATCGTCCCGCGCAGCCGCACCCAATGCTCGATCGAGATACCCGCGCTCGATCGAGGCGAGTCCTGCATCGGCCAGATGATTGCCTGGGTCGCGCTTGAGCACCTCGCGATAGATCGCGAGCGCACTGTCATCGTTTGGTTCGGTGGCATGACCGGCTTTCATTCGGTCCGCTGCCTGGGTCAGCATCGGCAGAATCTGATGCAGCGTCTTGATGCGCGCACGCGTGCTGTCGAGTTCATCGTCGGAATGGGGCAATTCGGTGTAAACCGCGAGGAAGCGCTGCGCAGCATCCTCATCCCCGCGCTCGATCGCAGCCAGGGTCCAGTCGCGCAACGCTCCGCCGATGCGCTCAAGTCCTACCTGCGCCTCGACGTTCTCCGGCGCACCCGCCAGCGCTTCGCGATAGAGAGCAATCGCATTGCCCTCCTTGGGTTCGAACAGCGCGCCACGCCCTTCCGCAGCGCGCGCTTTCTTGAGCAACGTGGCGACCACCTTTGTCGTCGCGACCGGCGGCCCCATGCGTATCGCATCTGCCAACGAAGTGCCCGGCTCGGCCGAAACAGGCGCCGTCACAGGCGGCGGCGATTTTACCGCCGCCCAGGTCATCGTCGGTACCGCGGCATGCGACCCCGGCTGACCGGGAACGACCCCAGGCTCTATCGACGGCTGCAGATGCAGCAAACCCGGGAAGAAACGGTAGGCCAGGGCGAACGCGAGCAGCGCGATGCCGGCGGTACCGCCGAGGGTGTGCTGCTTGCGTGCGACTTCGGTACCGGGCATCGTATTTCGATTATCGGCGCTAGGCGTCGATTATTGAAGCCATCGCGGTGATGGCGCTCTCATTGTTCAGCGAGAAGGATCATATCTTGGCCGACTGGATCGAACGCAGCGATGCGCTGCGCAACCTGCTCGAAGGCGCTCCGGCAATGATCGGGCTCGACACCGAATTCATGCGCACCGACACGTTCCTGCCGCGCTTGGCCCTGGTGCAGATCGAGATCGAAGGGCGCATTGCCCTGATCGATCCGACGGTGGACATGGATTCCACGCCGCTTGCGGAAGTGATTGCAGATCCCGCGCGCGTGTGCGTGATGCACAGCGCCAGCGAGGATCTTGAAGCGTTTGCGACCTGGTCGTGTTCGATTGGACAATTGTTCGACACCCAGATCGCCGCATCGTTCGCCGGACTTGGCGCAGGCATCGGCTACCAGAAACTCGTGCGCGATCTGGTCGACATCGAAGTGCCGAAAGCGGAAACGCGCTCGGACTGGCTGCGCCGACCGCTCAGCGCCGAACAACTCGAATACGCTGCACAGGACGTGGTGCATCTGCCGACCTTGCATAGAGAGCTTTCTGCGCGCGTGACAACGCGCGGTTATGCCGCATGGTTGATCGAGGACTGCACCAGCATGCTCGAACGTGCCCGCAAGCGCGAACCCGATCCCGAACCGCAAGTCGCGATGCGCGGCGCTGCGGAATGGCCGCGCGAGCGCCAGGCGCTGCTGCGACGCGTGCTGCGCTGGCGCGACGTGACGGCACGCACGGTCAACCGTCCGCGTTCCTGGCTGCTCGACGACGCACACGCACTCGACCTTTGCGCACGGCCACCGCAAGGCGCTGATGAACTGACCGAGCGCAGCAAGGGCCAACGCGCGTTGCGCGGTCCGCAGCGAACAGAACTGCTCGACGTACTGATCGCACCGATTGCGCCTGAGGAACTTGAATTCACGCCGATTCTCCGCGCACCATCGTCACGCGAAAAGGCGACGATCGCCGCAATGAAGGAAATCGTCGCCGCGCGCGCGCTCGAACTCGACCTTCCGGAAAGTCTGCTGTGCGCGCGCCGCCACCTCGAATCAATGATCGCCACGCGCAGCTGGCCGGGCACGCTTGAAGGATGGCGCCGCGGCGTGCTGCACGATGCGCTCGTCCCGTTGCTGCCTGATTGATTGCAACAACGATCGCTTGCCTCGCACTTGACAGCCCCCGGGTCACAACCGGCACACTCGGGACCATGAATATCCGGCGCATTCGCTTCACGCAGATTACAACGACAACCACGACAACCGTGGTACGGGTGCCTGCGCGCGATTGATTCGATCCAGCAACGGCCCCGCCCTCGCAAGGGATGGGCCGGCGGCTGCAACGCCTGCCCTCGCGAAACGGGGCCTCCAACCAGGGAGGCCAGATCCAATGTCCGAAACCGCCAGCGTCGACGCCGCAGCAGCGCGACCTCACGTGCCACAGTCCGCATCCGCGCTTGCCGCGCACAAATTCGGTGGCTCCAGCCTTGCCGATGCTGCGTGCTTCCGTCGCGTCGCCGCGATCCTGCGCACGCAGCCATTGCCGCGCCAGCTCGTCGTCGTGTCAGCGATGCGCGGCACGACCGATGCGCTGATCGCATTGGCCAACGCAGCCGTACAGGCATCACCGGAATGGAACGAAAGCTGGCGCACGTTGCGCGATCGCCACCTTGATGCCACGCGCGAATTGCTGGGCGAACGGGCGTCGACGACGCTGGCATGGCTTGAACTGGTTTTCGCACAACTGGCGAACCTGCTCAATGCGCTCGCAGTGCTTGGCACGCCAAATCGCGAAGCACTCGAATCGATCCAGGGGCTTGGCGAAGTGTGGTCGGCGCGAATGCTGGCAGATTTTCTGAGCGACCACTTGCGCGACGACGGCATCGACTGCGCCTGTCTCGATGCGCGCGACGTGCTCGTCGCCAGCCATGGCGAACTCGGCGCCATCATCGATTGGAACGAAAGCAAGGCACGACTGGACGTCTGGAAAGCGGAGCATCCGCAACCGTGGCTGGTCGTCACCGGTTTCGTCGCACGCACCTCGACCGGCCGCGCCACCATACTCGGGCGCAACGGCAGCGACTATTCGGCCGCGATCTTCGCGAGCCTGTGGGACGCCGCGGAACTGACCTTGTGGGGCGACACGGACGGCGTGCTCTCGGCCGATCCGCGCCTCGTGCCCGATGCGATTCCGCTCGCGTCGCTGAGCTACGACGAGGCCTGCGAGCTCGCCTACTTCGGCGCCAAGGTCATCCATCCGCAAACGCTGACGCCGGTGATCGCTCGCGGGCTGCCCGTGCGCATCCGCAACACGTTCCGGCCCGAACATGCAGGCACGCGGATTGGCGCCAAGGCAACGCCGGATACGAATCTGCCTCCCGTGAAAGGCATCAGCGCCGTGCGCGACCTCGCGGTGATCACGCTTGAAGGTGCCGGCATGATTGGCGTACCGGGCACCGCCGAGCGCACGTTTGGCGCGTTGCACACAGCCGGCGTATCGGTGGTGATGATTTCGCAGGGCTCGTCCGAGCATTCGATCTGCTGCGTCGTGCGCAATGTCGACGCGGCGACGGCGGAATCCTCGTTACGACGTGCGTTCACCGCCGAGCTTGCGCGCGGTGAAATCCACAGCGTCGGCGTCGCCGGCGACATCAGCGTGCTCGCAGTGGTCGGCGATGGCATGGCAGGCACGCCTGGCGTCGCCGCGCGCCTGTTTGGCGCGCTCGCGCGCACCGGCGTCAACATTCGCGCGATCGCGCAGGGTGCGTCGGAACGCAACATCTCGGTCGCGATCGCGAGCGCCGATGCGCCACGCGCGTTACGCGCGGTGCACGCGGCGTTCTGGTTGTCGCCGCAGACGCTGTCGATCGGATTGATCGGTCCCGGCAAAGTCGGCGCCGCACTGCTGCGCCAGATCGAATCGGCACGACCACGCCTGCTGCATGGCAACCAACTGGATTTGCGCCTGCGTGCGGTCGCTGGCAGTCGGCGCATGTGGCTCGGCGAGGCCGATACCGCGGCGATGTGGGAAACCGACGAAGGCTTGACCTGCGATCTCGACGCGTTCACGCGCCATGTGCATGTCGAGCATCTGCCGCACGCATTGATCATCGACTGCAGCGCGAGCGATGCCGTGGCCGAACGCTATGCCGACTGGCTCGCCGCCGGCATCCACATCGTGACGCCGAACAAGCACGCGGGCGCGGGTCCGTCCGAGCGCTGGCGTGCAATACGCGCCGCAACGGCAGGCGGCGCGCGCTTCCGTTACGAGGCCACCGTTGGCGCTGGTCTACCGGTGATCTCGACCTTGCGCGACCTGCTCGATACCGGCGATGAGATGCTCGGCGTCGAGGGCATTTTCTCGGGTACGCTGGCGTGGCTCTTCAATCGCTACGACGGCAATAGCGCATTCTCCGATCTGGTTCGCGAAGCGCACGCGCTCGGCTACACCGAGCCCGATCCGCGCGACGACCTGTCCGGCACCGACGTCGCGCGCAAGCTCGTGATCCTCGCGCGTGAGGCCGGCGTCGATCTCGACCTTGCCGATGTCGCGGTCGAGAGTATCGTGCCGATATCCTTGCGCGCCTGGCCGGCGGAAGAATTCATGCAGCATCTGGACGGACTCGACACACCGATCGCAGCTCGCTACGCGGATGCGCAGCGCAACGGATGCGTACTGCGCTATGTCGCCAAACTCGATCGCCACGGCCACGCGCGCGTCGGCCTCGCCGAACTCCCGGCCGAGCACGCGTTCGCACACCTGCGCCTGACCGACAACGTCGTGCAGTTCACGACACGGCGCTATCGCGACAATCCGCTGGTCGTACAAGGGCCCGGCGCCGGACCCGAAGTCACGGCAGCCGGGGTGTTCGCCGACTTGCTGCGCGTGGGAGCCGGACTCGGAGCGCGCCTGTGAGCGAACAAGCAACGGCTTTCTCACCCGCCAGCGTCGGCAATGTCGGCATCGGCTTCGACATTCTCGGCCACACCTTGTTCGGACCCGGCGACCGTGTGACGGTGCGCCGAATCGCCGCGCCCACCGTGTGCATCGCAGCGATTCGCGGAAACGTGGCGGTATTGCCGATGGACGCCGCACGCAACACCGCCGGCGCTGCATTGATCGCGATGCGAACGGCGCTCGCGCTGCCGTTTGGTTTGGAGATCGAGATCGACAAGGGCATACCGTTCGGTTCCGGCATGGGTGGATCGGCTGCATCCGCGGTCGCGGCCCTCGTCGCCGCGAATGCATTGCTCGACCAACCGCTGTCACGCACAGAGCTATATCCGTTCGCGCTCGATGGCGAAGCGGTCGCGAGCGGCGGCCACCACGGCGACAACGTGGGCCCGATGCTGCTCGGCGGCCTCGTGCTCGCCACGGCGGATCGCCTTGTTCCTGTTCCGGTGCCGGTCGGCCTGCATTGCGCGCTCGTGCATCCGCACGTAGTGCTCGAAACACGCGAGGCGCGCGCCGCGCTAGCAGGTGCGTATGAGCTGCGGGATTTCGTCGCGCAAAGTGCGAACCTCGCCATGGTACTGGCCGGTTGCTACCGCGGCGACATCGAGCTCATACGCACGGGCTTGCAAGACGTGCTGGTCGAACCACGACGCGCAAAGCTGATCGCAGGCTTCGCTGCCGTGAAGCAGGCGGCACTCGATGCCGGCGCGCTTGGCGCAAGCATTTCGGGCGCCGGCCCAAGCGTGTTTGCATGGTGCGCGGACAAGACGACAGCAGACGCCGCGACAATACGCATGCGCGCCGCGTTCGCGCAAGCAGGCATGGACAGCGACGCGTGGGTTTCGCCGGTCGCGGGTCCCGCAGCGGAAATCGTCGCATGAAGTACGTCAGCACACGCGGCGATGCGCCGGCGATCGGATTGGGCGCCGCGCTCGCTGCAGGACTCGCGCCCGATGGCGGCCTCTACGTGCCGCAGGCATTGCCTCGCTTCGCGCCAGAAGATTTCGCTGGCTGCGACACGCTCGACGCTGTGGCGACGCGTTTGCTGCAACCATTCTTCGAGGGCGACGCACTCGCTGCACATCTCGGCGCCATTTGTGCCGAAACGCTCGACATTCCCGCTCCTCTGCGCGCGCTCACACCGGCGCGCACGCACATGCTCGAACTGTTTCACGGCCCAACGGCCGCGTTCAAGGATTTCGGCGCGCGTTTCCTCGCTGCCTGCCTCGCACGTAACCGCAGCGAGAACGCAAAGGAATTGACCGTGCTCGTCGCGACCTCGGGCGACACCGGTGCTGCGGTCGCCGCGGCGTTCCATCGCCGACCCGGTTTTCGCATCGTGATCCTGTATCCGAACGGCCGCGTGTCGCCGCGCCAGGCACACCAGCTCGGTTGTTTCGGCGACAACGTGGTCGCGCTGCGCGTGGATGGCGCATTCGACGACTGCCAGGCGCTGGTCAAGCAGGCTCTCAACGACGATGAGCTGAAAGCCGCAGGGCCGCTGACCTCAGCCAACAGCATCAGCCTCGGCCGCTGGTTGCCGCAGATGACGTACTACGCGCACACATCGCTTGCGCACTGGCGAGAGCACGGCAACACACTCAATTTCGTGATTCCGACCGGCAATCTCGGCAACGCGCTCGGCTGCGTGCTTGCGCGCAAGCTCGGCTTGCCCATAGGAGAGATCGCGCTGGCGACGAATGCAAATCGCGTGCTGCCCGACTTCTTCGCCGGTGGCGGCTATGCTCCCCGCGCAAGCGTGGCGACCTTGGCCAATGCCATGGACGTCGGCGCACCCAGCAATTTCGAGCGTCTGCGCTGGCTGTATCCACACGAATCCCAACTTCGCTCCGCTTTTCATGTGGAAGCAGTCGACGACGCGCAAATCCGCGAAGTCATCCGCGATAGTCAGCACCGCTACGGCAGCCTGGTCTGCCCACATACAGCGACCGCGCTGGACGTATTGGAGAACATCCGCGCAAGCGGCGATGAGCGCGACTATGCGGTTGTCGCAACCGCGCATCCCGCCAAGTTCGATAGCGTCATCGAGCCACTAATTGGCGCTGCCGTCAGCGTGCCGCCGGCGCTGGCAATGCTGCTTGATCGCCCGTCGCGAAGCGAACCGATAGCTGCCGACTACGCACTGCTGCGCGATCTGCTCATGGGATCGAACCCGCGCGCTTGATGGCCGCAGGCCCGGGCTTGGCGTCCCCCGGCCCGCGCGCTATCATGCGCGGCCTCGCATGGCCCATCCGCCAGGCGAATCGAGTTCGTGGGGCGGTAGCTCAGCTGGGAGAGCGCTGCGTTCGCAATGCAGAGGTCGAGGGTTCGATCCCCTTCCGCTCCACCATTCGATGAAACGGGACTGTCGACGTCCGTGAAACCCGCTCAGGCGGGTTTTTTGTTGCCCGCGGCGAGCCGGCGCGCACCCATGGCCCCAAATCCACTGCCGGATACCGTCTCTGACATGGCCAAAAATGTGCGTCTCGCGGCCGCCCATGCTCGGCGAACTTGCGCCCGGCGCAAGCCAAGCGGCATCCTATGCACCACGGCGCGCAAATGCGGCCGGATGCGCCGGTCAGACGGCGTCGGTGTCCTTTCAGGGAAGCTGCCCAGCGCATGATCGAATACGGACACAGCACGCACGTCGGCTTGCGCCGCGAGCACAACGAAGACACCTACTACGCCGACGCGGATCTCGGCCTCTGGCTGGTGGCCGACGGAATGGGCGGACATGAGCACGGCGAAGTCGCCAGCGCGCTGGCACGCGACACGCTCGTGCGCGAAGTCGGCAAGGGCACC
>JBBRZD010000080.1:0-11507 GCA_038237055.1 Lysobacterales bacterium
GGTGCCGAAGACGGACGAGATCGTTTACCTGCGTTCGACCGCAAATCTCTCCACCGGCGGCACCGCGACCGACGTCACCGACATCATCCATCCGGACAATCGCGACATGGCCGTGCGCGCGATCCGCGCGATCGGGCTCGACGTCGGCGGCGTCGATTTCCTGTCGCAGAATATTGCCGAGAGCTACAAGACGATCGGCGGCGGCATCTGCGAAGTGAATGCTGCCCCCGGATTCCGCATGCACGTCGCACCGAGCGAAGGCACGCCGCGCGATGCGGCCGGCCCCGTGATCGACATGCTGTTCCCGGCCGGCACGCCTGCGCGCGTGCCGATTGCGGCGATCACCGGCACCAACGGCAAGACCACCACGGCGCGCATGCTCGCGCACATCACGAAAATGGCCGGCTATACGCCAGGTCTCACCACCACCGACGGTGTGTATATCGACGGTCAGCGCACGGTCGAGGGCGACATGACCGGCCCCGTGTCTGCGCGCATGGTGCTGTCCGATCCGCACATCGATATCGCAGTGCTCGAAACCGCGCGCGGCGGTTTGCTGCGCGCCGGCATGGGTGTGCGTGAGGTCAACGTCGGCGCCGTGCTGAACATCCAGTCCGATCATCTGGGCATGAAGGGCATCGACACGCTCGATCAGCTCGCCGAGGTCAAGCGCATCGTGGTCGAGATCGCGCAGGATTGCGCGGTACTCAATGCCGACGATCCGAACGTGCTCAAGATGTCCGGCTACACCGAAGCGAAAGTGATCTGCTACGTGACGATGAATCCGTCGCATGCGCTGGTGCGCGAGCACGTTCGCGCGGGTGGACGTGCGTGCGCGCTTGAGGCCGGTGTCAACGGCGCGATGATCACGCTGTACGACAAGGGCAGTCATATCCCGCTGCTGTGGACGCACCTGATTCCCGCGACGATGGAAGGCCGCGCGCTGCACAATGTGCAGAACGCGATGTTCGCCGCTGCCATGGCGTTCGCGCTCGGCATCAAGCTCGACGCGATCCGCCAGGGTCTGCGCACGTTCGACACCACGTTCTTCCAGGCGCCCGGGCGCATGAACGTCTACAGCGAGCATCCGTTCAAGGTGCTGTTCGACTACGGCCACAACGCGCATGCCGTGTCGGTAATGGCCGACCTTGCGCAGCGGCTCGATGTGACTGGGCACCGCATCGTCGTACTCGCAGGCCCGGGTGATCGACGCGACGAGGACCTCGTCGCGATCGCCAATGCGGTCGCTGGCCGTTTCGATCACTACATCTGCCGGCGCGACGATTCGCTGCGCGGCCGCGACGGTGACGAGGTGCCGCGCATCATGGCGCGTGCGTTGGCCGCCGCCGGCGTGGCAAAGGAAGTGATCTCGGAAATTCCTGACGAGCAGGAGGCGATCGACGCAGCCCTGCGCATGGGCCAGCCCGGCGACCTGCTGCTCGTGTTCGCCGACGCACTGGTGCGTTCGTGGAAACAGATCATCAAGTTCCGTCCCGAAGGCGCCGCCGAAACGATCGCGCCGACGCCGATGGCTTCACCGGCAGCAGCCGCGGAACCCGTCTTCGACGAAGCGAGCTTCGCTGCGCTCGGCGGTGTTGTTCGTGACGAACGCGGCATCCATCTGTCGCGGGAGGGCGACGACTGAACGCCGCGACGGTTTCTCTGCCGTTCGAAGATTCACGCCGCCTCACCGGGTTCAATCTCTACTTCGCCGACGTCGGCGCGGTACTCGAAACCGTCGGCGTCGATATCGACGAAGCCTTGCTGGGCGAATGGCGCGCGCGAGTCCAACGCATGCGCAGCGAACTCGGCTGGCCCGATGCCGCCATCGTCGCGCGCGTACATGCCAGCGGCGCCTCACTTGCGTTCGCAGCGCCGCGGGACCAGTTGCTGACCGCCACCGAAGTCAACGAATGGGCGCTCGCGTCGTCGCTGCTTTCCTTCTCCAGCCGCGCACCCTCAGCCGCTGGAGGCGGCTTCGATCCCGGAGGGAGAAGGGAAGTCTTCCACGCGCCCGGCCACCCGGCGACGTGGGACGAGGATTCTGCGTTGCACACCTTGCGCGCGTTCTCGCAGGCAGAGCGCAATCCCGAACTCGTCGCGTTGGCGCTCGCCGCAAAGCAACGAGGCCTCACCATCCTCATCGACGACGACGCGATTTCGCTCGGCGTAGGCATCGGTGCGGGTGTTTGGTCGCTTGCGCAGCTGCCGTCGCCGGCATCGATCGACTGGAATGCGCTGCATGACGCGCCGATCGCGCTCGTGACTGGTTCAAACGGCAAGACGACCACGACACGCCTGCTCGCCGCAATGCTGCGCGCAGGTGGATTGTGCACTGCTCACACTTGCACCGACGGCGTTTTTGTCGGAGACATCGCACTCGCTGCGGGCGACTATTCCGGGCCTGCCGGCGCGCGCGTCGCATTGCGCGCACCCGACGTCGAAGCGGCGGTGCTCGAAACCGCGCGTGGCGGCATCCTGCGTCGCGGCATCGCCGTGCAGCATGCGAACGTCGCCGTCGTCACCAATGTCAGCGACGATCATTTCGGCGAGTACGGTATTCACGATCTCGACGATCTTGCGGCGGTCAAACTGGGAGTCGCCGGCACGCTCGGTGCGGATGACGTACTCGTGTTGAATGCGGACGACGCCCAACTCATGCGCCCCGCCGAGGCATTGAGTGTTCGACAGGCTTGGTTTGCCCTCGACGCGGATGCGCCGTTGTTGCGGACGCATCGCGCGGACGGCGATGCGACATGCGGCGTGCGTGAAGGACGCCTTCTTCTCCAGTTCGGTGGCGACGAGCATGATCTCGGCGATGTCGCCGCCATGCCGCTCACGTTCGGCGCGACGGCGCGCTACAACATCGCGAACATCGCAGCTGCGTCGCTCGCGGCACAAGCGCTGGGTGTTTCGGTTGCGACCATTGCCGCGGTGCTCGCTCAATTCGGCGCAAAAAGCAGCGACAATCCCGGGCGGTTGCAGCACTGGTCGATAGGCGGCGTCGATGTGTTTGTCGACTATGCTCACAATCCCGAGGGCCTGCGCGGCTTACTCGACGTCGCTGCGAAAGTGCGCACCGACCGTCTCGGTCTCCTGCTCGGACAGGCCGGCAATCGCGAAGACAACGAGATCCGTGAACTCGCCGTGGTGGCGGCGGAATTCAAACCCGATCTCATCGTGTTGAAGGATATCGGCGGCATGCTGCGCGGCCGCAGCGATGGCGAGATTCCCGCGCTCCTGCGCGAAAAGCTCGCGCAACACGGGACCCACCATTCCGCTGTGGTCGAACGTCTCGACGAATACGAAGCCGTGCGCGACTTGCTTGCATGGGCACGTGCAGGCGATGTGCTCGTCTTGCCGATCCATGGCAGCGTGGGAAAGCCGAAAGTCGCGGCTTTGCTCGATGATCTTCAGAGCCGGGGCTGGGTTGCCGGAACCGCGCTGCCGGTTGCCTGAATCGAGCTGGATTTGCGTCGTGAGCCCGGGTCAAGAACCGATTTTCGCGGAGTCATCGAGTCGTCCGCGACACAAGCGTAGACTGGCAGCCTGCTCCGGGGAGAGCCGTCATGCGATCGTATGTCCTGATCCTGGGTCTGCTGCCGTTGTTCGCATCAGCCGCGCCACCCGCGGGCGGTGGTGGTTTGCACTCGCCACCCGGTGATGAGCTGAGCAATGAGCAGCGCGCGCGCATCGACGCCCAGCTTGCGAAAAACGTGGCTGAGCTGCAGCACGCCGGTACACTCGCTTCGATCCCGCCATTGCTGGCACCGCAACAGGCCGGTCTGCAATGGCCGTTGCGTCCCGTGGCGAGCTACTCGGATCCCGACTATCACGGCATCTCGAATTTCGTCGATCTCAATCCTGCGTTTCCGAACCAGTTGCTCGACTTCAATTGCGGCGTGCGCACCTACGATCAGGCGGGTGGCTACAACCATGCCGGCATCGATATCTTCCTGTGGCCATATCCGTGGCTGATGATGGATCAGCAATCGATCGACATCGTGGCAGCAGCGCCTGGCACGATCATCGGCAAGGTCGACGGCAACGACGACCGCAGCTGCCCGAACAACTATTCGGCGGACTGGAATGCAGTCTATGTGCAGCATTCGGACGGCACGGTCGCGTGGTACGGCCACATGAAGAAGATGTCGCAGACGAGCAAGCCGATCGGTGCGACGGTCGCTACCGGCGAGTTTCTCGGCAAGGTCGGAAGTGCGGGTTTTTCGTCAGCGCCGCACCTGCATTTCGAAAATCATTCCGCCGTCAGCAACTACACGATCCTCGAACCGTTCCACGGCGCCTGCAATGCGCCCGCTTCGCTATGGGCACAACAGCGGCCGTATTACGATTCGGCGCTCAACAAGCTGGCCACGCACTCGGCACCGCCGGACTACCACGGCATCAACTGCCCAAATCCGGTCGACGAAACGCCGAACTTGTCCGATCGGTTCCTGCCGAACCAGACGGTCTACTTCGTCGCCTACTACCGCGACCAGCTCGCCGCGCAGGTGGCGAATTTTTCGGTGCTGCGTCCGGACGGCACGACGTTCGCGTCATGGACGTTCAAGCTGTCCGATGCGAGGCCGGAGCCCTACTTCGCAGCGGCCGACTGGTACTGGTACTACACCTTGCCTGCGAACGCGCCGAGCGGCGTCTGGCATCTCCGCGCTACCTACGAAAGTGTGACCTACAACCACGACTTCATGGTTGGCGACGTGATCTTCGCGAACGGCTTCGACTGATGCGGCGCGTGCGAACGTGGAAGGCCGGCGAACGGCTGCAGTTTGCAGACTCCGATCGAAGGCATCGCGGCTGAAACGACGTCTCACTTCGAACACCATGCCCACCCAGCCCTCACCTTGAAGGGCAGGGCTTCAAAGCATGACATGCCATTGAAGGGGAAGGCCTCAAAGCGCGACATCCGCTCGAAGGCGCGGGCTTCAAACCGTGACATCCGCTTGAAGGGCAGGGCTTGACCTCTCTGTCTCGAAGTCCTCCCCTTCAAGGGGAGGACTTAGGTGGGGATGGTGGCGACATCCAGTTCGCCACTGCGCGCCTCTTGCAGACGCTTCAGCCGCGATGCTGTCCTTCACGACTCCAACGAAATCGGTGCGTCTCAAGAGCGTCCCGCGCCATGCCGCTGTTCCAGTTCACCGACGATGTCGGAGAGGCTGAGATTCGCACCGCGCAGCAACACCATCAGATGGAACAACAAGTCCGCCGCCTCGCCGCGTAATGCGTCGCGATCGCCCGAGACGGCGGCAAGCGCGACCTCGACACCTTCCTCGCCCACCTTCTGCGCGCGGCGCGCCGGCGTTCCCGCGAGCAGCTTCGCGACGTAGCTCGATGCAGAGTCCGCCCCCGCGCGCGAGGCGATCAGCGCCTCCAGTTCATTGAGCCACGGCTGCGAACGGCCGGGGCCATCGAAGCACGTAGGCGTTCCACGATGGCAGGTTGGACCCTGCGGCAGCGCCTGCACGAGCAACGTGTCGCGATCGCAATCGGCTGCCATCGAGACGACGCGCAGCACGTGACCCGAACTCTCGCCCTTGCGCCACAGGCGCTGCTTCGAGCGCGACCAGAAATGTACTTCGCGCGTGTCCAACGTCAGTGCCAGCGCATCGCGATTGGTGTAGCCAAGCATGAGGACGCGACCGTCGTGCGCGTGCTGCACGATCAGCGGCACGAGGCCGTCGCTCTTGTCCCAGTCCAGCATGTCGACCAGTGAATCATTCATGGGCGCACCACGATGCCGCGTGCGGTGAGATAACGTTTGAGGTCGCCAATGTGAATTTCGCCGCTGTGGAACACGCTCGCGGCAAGCGCCGCATCGACGCCGCAGTGCTCGAACACATCGGCGAAGTGTTCCGGTTTTCCGGCGCCGCCCGATGCGACCAAGGGGAGGGTTGTGGTCGCGCGAACGGCATCGAGTTGCGCGCGCGCGTAACCGCCGCGCACGCCATCGCTGCGGATTGAATTCAGCACGATCTCACCGGCGCCCCGATCGGCGACTTCCCGCACCCACGCGAGAAGATCACGACCACTATCGCTGGCTGCGTCCGGCTTGCCACTGTTCACGACCACGCGCCATTGCGACGTCTGCTCGCTGCGTGCGTCGACATCGATGCCGATCACGACGCACTGGCTGCCGAACCGCGCCGCGAGTTCGCCAATCAACTCAGGTCGCGCCAGTGCAGGACTGTTGATGGAGACCTTGTCGGCTCCCGCAGCGAGAACGCTTTCCGCATCGGCGACCGATCGAATTCCGCCAGCGACGCAGAATGGAATGTCGAGTTCGCGTGCGACGCGCTCAACCCAGGCCGGATCAACTGTGCGTCCATCCGGACTCGCACTGATGTCGTAGAAAACGAGCTCGTCGGCACCTTCGTCGGCGTAGCGACGCGCAAGTTCGACGATGTCGCCGACCACGCGATGGTCGCGGAACTGAACGCCCTTGACGACAACGCCGTCGGCGACATCAAGACAGGGAATCACGCGGCGCGCGAGCATGCGAGTTCCTCCAATGGCAGTGTGCCTTCGAGCAGGGCGGTGCCGGCGACGCAGGCGTCGACGCCCGTCGCGCGCAACGCATCGACATCGGCGCGATCACGCACGCCGCCCGACGCGATCCACACGAGTTGCGGCCAGCGCGCGGCGAGCATGCGGTAGAGCGCAAGGTTCGGTCCTGCACCCATGCCATCCTGCGCGATGTCGGTGGTCAGCACATGACGCAGTCCCGCGCTGGCGAAACGTTCGAGCAGGGCGGCGAAATCCGCATCGCTCTCGCCCTGCCACGCATCGACCGCCGGACGCCAGCGTCCGTCATTGCCGAGCCGCAAGTCCATGGCGAGGCATAGCCGCTCCGGGCCGAACTTCTGCAGCCAGCTCTCGAAAACGTCCGGTTCGCGCATCGCGACGCTGCCGACCACCACACGCGCGATGCCCGCTGCAAACAGGTGTTCGACATCCACGTCGGAGCGCACGCCGCCGCCCGCCTGGACGCGCAATCCGCTGTCGGCAATGCTCGCCAGCAAGGGAATCTGTGCAGGGCGCCCCGCGCGTGCGCCGTCGAGATCGACGACATGCAGCCAGACGGCGCCTGCCTGACGGTAGCGTTTCGCGAGCGCGAGTGCGTCACTATCGAAGTGACGCGTCTGTGCGAAATCGCCTTGGCGCAGGCGCACGACGCGCCCTTCGCGCAGGTCGATGGCGGGAATTATTTTCATGTGAGTGCGAAAAAATTCGACAACAGGCGACGACCGGCCGCCGCGGATTTCTCTGGATGGAACTGCGCGCCGCAGATGTTGCGATCAGCGACGATCGCAGCAAACGGCGCGCCATGCTCGCAATGCGCGATGGTCTGTGCGGTCTTCGCTGCCGCGTAGCCGTGAACGAAATAGAACCAGTCATTCGTGCCGAGACCGGCGAGCAGCGGATGCGTCGGGACATCGCACGCGATCTGGTTCCACCCCATGTGCGGCCAGCTCGGCGAGGCTGGCAGGCGACGCACGGTGCCGGGAATCAATCCGAGGCCATCAATGTCACCCTCTTCGGAGGACTCGTACAGCAATTGCATGCCCAGACAAACCCCAAGCAGGGGTTGCGTGAGTTTCGTCAACACGGCATCCAATCCCCGCTCGCGCAATCCGCGCATCGCGTGCGCCGCCGCACCGACCCCGGGAAGGATCACATGCGTCGCGTTGCGGATGCGCGCGGGATCGTCGCTTAGATCCACATCCACACCGATGCGCCGGCACGCTTCGCCAAGCGAGCCAAAGTTCGCGCCGCCCGCCGCGACGATGACGGCGCGCAGACTCATGCGCCCGCACTCGTCGTGAGCATGCCCTTGCTGCTCGGCACGCTGTCGCCATCGCGCCGCAGCGCCTGGCGCAGCGCACGACCAACGGCTTTGAAGCAGGCTTCGATCATGTGGTGCGCGTTGTCGCCGCGCACGCTCAAGTGCACGTTCGCGCCGAGTGCGTCGGCGAGGCTGCGGAAGAAATGCGGCACGAGCTCGCTCGGCAAGGCTCCGACGCTCTCTCGCGGGAAGCTGCCTTCGAATACGAAATACGGTCGACCGGACAGATCGATGGCGACTTGCGCCAGCGCCTCGTCCATCGGCAAGGTGAAGCCATAGCGGCCGATGCCACGACGTTCGCCGAGTGCCTCGCGCAAGGCCTGACCCAAAGCGAGCGCGGAATCCTCGACCGTGTGGTGTTCGTCGATGTGCAGGTCGCCTTCGCATCGCAGCGTGAGTGCAAAGCCGCCGTGTACGCCGAGCTGTTCGATCATGTGATCGAGGAAACCGAGGCCTGTGGTGATCGCCGGGCGCGCCGTGCTATCGAGATCCACCTCGACCTCAATGCGCGTTTCGCGCGTGGCGCGCGCAACGCGCGCGCGTCGAGGCGCATCGAGCAGCCCGTGTGCGATGTCGCTCCAGCCGAGCTCCGCACCAATGCGGATGCCTCGAATGCCAAGATTGCGGGCGAACTCCAGGTCGGTATCGCGATCGCCGATCACTGCGCTGCGTTCGCGATCGAGCTGGCCGGCGGCGAGATAGTGACGGACCAGGCCGACACCGGGTTTGCGCGTCGGCGCATGCTCGGCCGGCAAACTCGGGTCGATCAGTACTTCGCGAAAACAGATGCCTTCGCCGGCGAGAATATCGAGCAGCAACTGTTGGGGACCTTCGAAGGTCGCTTGCGGAAAGGATGACGTGCCGAGACCGTCCTGATTGCTGACCATCACCAGTTCATAGCCGGCATCGACAAGGCGGCGTAGAGCCGCAATCGCACCGGGCACGAGACGGAATTTCTCGTACGAATCGATTTGCTGATCGGCCGGCTCTTCGATCAAGGTGCCGTCGCGATCGATGAACAGGATTTTCGGCGCGCTCATTGCACTTCTCCGCTGAGCGCAGCGAGCAGCGCATCATTTTCATCGGGCTTGCCGATCGTGATACGCAGGCAGTTCGAAAGTCCCGGCTGTTTCGAGAAATCGCGCACGAGGATGCCCGCGGCGAGCAGGCGCTCGAATGCAGCGTGCGAATCGTCGAAACGCACTAGCAGGAAATTCGAAGCTGACGGCCAGATTTTGCGTACGAAGGGCGATGGCGCGAGTGCCTGTGCAACGCGTTCACGTTCCATGACCAACGTCGCAATGCGCGCCTGCGTACGGGTCAACGTATTCGGTTCGAGCGCCGCGATGGCCGCGCGCACACTTTGAGTCGGCAACGGATATGGCGCCGCGATGCGAGCGATCAGATCGATGATGTCTTCGCGCGCGATCAGCGTGCCGATGCGCTCTCCGGCCAGCGCATGCGCTTTCGACAGCGTGCGCAGCACCGCGAGGTTCGCATGACGCTCGATCAGTGCACTCGCGCTCGCGACATCGGCGAACTCGACATAGGCCTCGTCAACGAGCAAGAGGGCGCGCCCGGTGAGTTTGCCGGCAAGCTCTTCGAGCACGCGACCATGGTAGAGCGTTCCGCTCGGATTATTCGGCGAACAGACGATGACGATTTTGGTGTCGTCGTCGCACAGCGCGAGCAGCTTTGACAGGTCGAGCGCGAAATCATCGTCGGCATCGAGCGGGAGTGCACGGTATTCGGCGCCCTGAAGCGCGGTGCCGATGCGATACATGCCAAAGGTCGGTGCGAACGCGACGACGTTGTCGCGGCCGGCGCGGCAGAACGCGCGCAGCAGCAGGTCGATCGCCTCGTCGCTGCCGCGGCCGATCCACAGACGTGCCGGGTCGATTCCATACAGGGCGGCAAGACGCGCCCGCAGATCCGCCGGTTGCGGCGACGGGTAACGATTGAGGCCGGCTTCGATGTCAACGCCTTCCTCGCGCAGATCCCATGGCGATTCGTTCGCGTCGAGGCGGATGCGCGCATCGAAACCGCTGCGTCGCGCCGAGGCATAGGGTTTGAATGCGGCGAGCTCTGGCCGCACGCGGGCGAGCAGGCTCATGCGTTCATCTCCCTGGCCATCCCCTTCAAGGGGAGGGTTGGGTGGGGCTGGTGTTCGGGTAAGGCCAACTTGGCCAAGCGCAAATCCACCGCACGCGCATGCGCCTCAAGGCTCTCGGCACGCGCAAGCACCATCGTGTCGCCGCCAATCGCGCGCAGGCCTTCGGGGCTGAGTTCCTGCACGTTGACGCGACGCAGGAAACTGTCGACCCCGACGCCGCCAAACGCCCGCGCGAAGCCGAGCGTCGGCAACACATGGTTCGGGCCGGCGCAGTAGTCGCCGACGGTTTCGGGCGACCATGCGCCGAGAAATATGCTTCCCGCGTTGCTGATGCCGGGAAGCAATGCGCGCGCGTCGCACGTGTTCACGATCAGGTGTTCTGGCGCATAGCGTTCCGACACCTGCACCGCTTCGGCAAGGTTGGCAACGCGGATCAAGCGTGCATGTGCCAGTGCGGCCAGCGCGATATCGCGGCGCGGCAGCTGTGCAACCTGCGCGGCGACTTCGCGTGCGACTGCAGCGAGCAGGCGATGACTCGGACTCAGCAGCAGCACCTGCGAATCGGCACCGTGTTCGGCTTGCGCGAGCAGATCGGACGCTACGAACACCGGATCGGCGGCGTCGTCGGCGATCACCAGCACTTCGGACGGTCCCGCCGGCATATCGATCGCAGCACCCTCGGGATCCGCCGCGACTTCGAGCTTGGCTGCAGTGACCCACGCATTGCCGGGACCGAACAGTTTTGAGCAACGCGGAACCGTTTCAGTGCCGTAGGCCATCGCGCCGATCGCCTGCGCGCCACCAAGCTTGAACACGCGCGAGATGCCGCACAATTTCGCTGCGACGAGAATCGATGGATCGGCACTGCCATCGCTGCGCGGCGGCGTCGCGAGCACGATCTGCGCGCAGCCAGCCAGGCGCGCCGGAACGCCGAGCATCCACACGGTCGAGGGTAGCGGTGCACTGCCGGCCGGCGCATACAAGCCGACGCGGTCGATCGGTCGGATCACCTGTTCGCAGCGCACGCCGGGCGCGGTGTCCACGCGCAGAGGCGCTGGAATCTGCGCCGCATGGAACGCCTCGACGCGCGCGATGGCGTTGCGCATGGCGGCGCGCACGTCGGCGCCAACTTGAGATTCGGCTGCCGAAAATTCCGCGTCGGTCACCTCGAAGCGGTCTAGCGTGCAGTGATCGAAACGAGCGCCGAATTCACGCAGGGCGACATCGCCTCGCGCTCGCACATCGGCAAGGATAGCGCGCACGGCGGCAAGCTGGTTCTCGTCGCGCAGTTGTCGCGGACGCGCCAGTGCTGCGGCGCGCTCGCGTTCGTCCAACGCGGGCCACTCGATGATAGGGAGGTCATGCGATGTCATGCGAGCATGCGCTCCACACTGAGTACCATCAGGCTGCTGGCGCCGAGGCGCTTGAGTTCTTCCAGCTGCTGCCAGTCCAGCGTGCTGCACAGCGCCTGCATGGCGATGTCGTCGGGGCGTCCATCGAGGCTGAGTACGCTCGGCGCATCGCGCGATGGCA
>JBBRZD010000081.1:0-11404 GCA_038237055.1 Lysobacterales bacterium
GATGAGAGATTTTAAGTCTCTTGCGTCTACCGATTTCGCCATCCGGGCGTCGCGTTGATGCGTGAACTCACGCCAGCGATCCGATGGTAGCGATTCGGTCGCAGCAGGACCAATGCGCTGCAACGGATCAATGATCCGTGATGGGGTGGAGGCCTGGGTCGGAATCGAACCGGCGTACGCGGCTTTGCAGGCCGCTACATGACCACTCTGCCACCAGGCCGGTGACTGTTGCATTGCTGCGCCAAGTCCCTGGCGTGTTCGTGGCTCGCCTTCCTGGCGAACCCTCAACGACCTGCAAAAAACAAAACCTCGGCGGACCGAGGTTTCGTCTGCAATCTGGAGCGGGAAACGAGACTCGAACTCGCGACCCCGACCTTGGCAAGGTCGTGCTCTACCAACTGAGCTATTCCCGCGTGGGAGGCGCATATTACGGTTTGGTGCGCAGGTGTCAACCCCGGCAAGGCGAGATCGCGTTCCGAAATGCGATCATGTTTCGCCGTACCTCGATCGCCGCGATCACTCGCGAGTACTAAAAGCCTCGTTTGCTCAACGCTGCTGACGCAGTATGGGCCACGCGGAGCGTACATATTGCAATCCCGACCAGATCGTAAGGACAGCAGCGATCACGAGCAGGGTTTCGCCGATATAGAACGGACGCAGGCTCTCCAGATCGTGCTGGTAGAGCAGCACGGCGATCGCGATGATCTGCATGGCCGTCTTGACCTTGCCGATCGTGGCGACGCCTACGGTGGCGCGCTGGCCGATTTCGGCCATCCACTCGCGCAGCGCCGAAATGCTGATCTCGCGGCCAACGATGACGGCGCTTGTCACCGCCAGCAACGGCGTCGGATTTTCCTGCACGAGCAGAAACAGCGTCACCGCGACCATGAGCTTGTCGGCAACCGGGTCGAGGAACGCGCCGAATGCCGAACCCATGTTCCATCGCCGCGCCACCCAGCCATCGAGCCAGTCCGTGATCGCGGCGGCGATGAAGATGGCTGCAGCAGCAATGTTCGCGCCATGGAATGGCGCATAGAACACGACCACCATCACCGGCAGCAGCAGGATGCGGAACAGGGTCAGCGCAGTCGGGATGGTTATCAGCATCGGTATCCTTGGATTTTATCCATGCAACGTAGAGTAAATGCGTTCGGCAAGCTCCTTACTGATGCCTTTGACCTGCATGAGTTCCTCGATACCGGCCTTGGACAGCCCGCCGAGCCCACCAAAGTGCCGCAGCAGTGCGGAACGTCGGCGCGCTCCGACACCAGCGATCTCTTCGAGGCTGCTCGCCTCACGTGCCTTTTCGCGTCGACCTCGATGTCCGGTTATCGCGAATCGATGCGCTTCATCGCGCACCGCCTGGATCAAGTGTGAAGCGAGCGACCCCGGTCCCGGCCAAAGGGTGCGGCCGGAACGCCCCAGGATCAAGGTTTCGTCGCCGGCGCGGCGCGCTTCGCCCTTGGCGACGCCGACAATCGGCACGCCCTCGACGCCCAGTTCGTTGAGCACATCGATGGCCTGCTGCACCTGGCCCTTGCCGCCATCGATCAGCAGCAGGTCCGGCAATCTGCCCTCGCCCGCCTGAATGCGTTTGTAGCGCCGCTCGAGCGCCTGACGCATGGCGGCGTAATCGTCACCACCGGTGATGCCGGTGATGTTGAAGCGCCGGTACTGCGACTTCTCTGGACCTTCCGGGCCGAATACGACGCAGGACGCAACCGTGGCTTCACCCATCGTGTGACTGATGTCGAAGCATTCGATGCGTTGCGGCGTCTCGTCGAGTTCGAGCAGGTCCCGCAGGGCTTCGAAACGCGCGAGCAAGGTCTGCCTGCTCGCCAGGCGTGAGGTCAACGCGGCTTCAGCATTGCGTCGGGTCAAATCGAGGAAACGCGCACGATCGCCGCGCACGCTGGCTTTGATCTCCACCGTGTGTCCGGCATGCGTGGCCAGCGCCTCCGCCAGCGGTGCAGCATCTTCCGGCGCATGACTCACGATCAATTCCGCCGGAACCGGCCGCTCCAGGTAGTACTGCGCGATGAACGACGCCAGGATCGTCCCTTCGTCCGCCTCCACGGCCAGGCGTGGAAAGAAATCACGCGAACCAAGACTGACGCCGTTGCGGAAGAACAGCACGCTGATGCAGGCGATGCCCGCACGGATGGCGCAGGCGACCACGTCCATGTCTGCACTCGCTCCTTGCACGTAATGATTCGCCTGCACACGCTTGACCGCGGCAATCTGGTCACGGATGCGTGCGGCCTTCTCGAACGCGAGATGGGCGCTGGCTCGCTCCATCGACGCGACCAGCTCGTCCATCATCGCGCCACCGCGGCCATCGAGGAACATCTCCGCGTGATGCACGTCTTCGCCGTAATCGGCAATCGATACCAGATCCACGCAGGGCGCGGTGCAACGGCCTATCTGGTATTGCAGACACGGTCGCGAACGATTCTTGAAATAGCTGTCTTCGCAATTGCGAATACGGAATAGTTTCTGGATCAGGTCGAGGCTTTCGCGCACCGCGCCCGCGCTCGGAAAAGGTCCGAAATAGCGACCGCCGCTGGCACGTGCGCCGCGATGGAACGCGAGCCGCGGGAAGTCGCCTTTCGTCAAATGGATGTAGGGATAACTCTTGTCGTCGCGCAACAGTATGTTGTAACGCGGCTTCAACGACTTGATCAGCTGCGCTTCGAGCAGCAGAGCCTCGGCCTCGGTGCGCGTGACGGTCGTCTCGATCTGCGCAATCTGCGCGATCATCGCGGCGATGCGCGGTTCCAATCGTGGCTTGAGGAAATAGCTGCCGACGCGCTTCTTGAGGTTACCCGCCTTGCCGACATAGAGCAGGTCGCCGCTGGCGCCCAGCATGCGATAGACGCCGGGCGCACCGGTCAGGGTACTGACGAAAACCTTGCCGTCGAACGGTAATGGGATGTCGCGGGATTCAGGCATGCGCAAATAGTACGGGAGCCCGAACCCCGGGAGGGCAAAGGCCGCCTATCATTCAGCCACCGGAACGCGCCGTGCCTCGCCCGTTGAAAGATCAACACAGACGATCTCGTGCCGGTTTGTGTTTGCAATCCAGAGCTTTTCGCCGCGCAGCGACAGGCCTTGCGGTTCGCTCAATCGGTGGGTAATCGGCACGCGTTGTGTGTCGCCGCTTTCCCGATCAATGCGCTTGATCGAATGGTTGTAGCTGTCAGCGACGTAGATTGTCCTGCGGCCATCCGTTGTCACGGCGAGCGGGTTCTGCAATCGCACGTCACCGGGCGAGCCGCTGACGTTGCCAAACTCATATAAACCCTTGCCGACAATGGTCTGCACGGAGCCGTCAGCACCGACCCAGCGCACCGCCGATGCAGCGGCATCTGCAACCACCATATGACGCTTGATGGCGGCGAGCCCACTCGGTTGCGCAAAGCATGCATCGGCACCGATACCGTCGATGAGTCCGAGCTCGCCATTTCCGGCAAAAACCGAAACGGCTCCGGCAGCGAGGTCGAGGCGCCAAATCTGGTTCTGACCTGCGACCGCAACAAACAAGGCATCTCCAATCACCACGACGTCGACCGGCGAGTTCAGCAACACATTTCGTGCATCGGCTTGGTCGGGACGCGCACGTCCGGCACGCCCCATGCCGAGAACGGTCTCGACCATGCCGCTGCCGACGTCTATCCGACGCACCGAATGATTGCCACGGTCCGCCACATACAAACCATCACCCCAGCGCGCCAATCCCTGCGGGTCGTCGAAGCAGGCCTGCATGGCGTTGCCATCGCTGTGGCCGCGGTTGCCGCTGCCGAAGCTGCGACGGACACGGCCATCGTGAGTACATTCGAGAATGCGCTGATGGCCGCTATCGGCGACGTAGAGAAATTTGTCATCGACAAGCACCTTGCCGGGAAATGCGAGCGCTCTGCGCGGCTCCGGCCGCAGCGCAGGTGGCGTCGGCTCGTACACGCGCAGATCCTGCAGCGCGGCATCGTCAAGCAGCTGACCAATACGCGCATCGATCTCATCCAGCCGCCCGTCGCCGGCGAATAATGATGCGAGATGCCCATTTGCATCGATCAAGGCAATACTGGGCCAAGCAGTGACGCCGTATGCGCGCCACAACCGGAACTGCGCATCGTTGGCAACTGCATGTCGCAAGCCGTGCCGATTCACTGCGCTCAATACGCTTTCATTCGCGCATTGCTCCGGATACTTCGGACAATGCACGCCGACGACCGTCAGGCCATCGTGGTATTTCTCGCTGAGCAGGCGCAGATCCGGAATCACGTTCCAGCAATTTACGGCGTCGTAACTCCAGAACCAGACAAGTGCGACACGTCCGCGCAAATGTTCCATTGTCGGCGGCGTGCCGGTATTGACCCATTCCAGGTCGGGCGGAAATTCAGGTGCGGGTTTGCGCGCGTCCATCACCATCTCAGCGCTGTGGAAGGCGCCAGCGTTCGATCAGTGCAGCGACGCCATTGCGCGCGAGCGCGACGACGTGCTCGAAATCCTCTTCAGCGCCATAGTAAGGATCGGGTACATCCACATCACCCAAACCGGCCTCGGCGAGAAACAGCATCGGCTTGACGCTCGTGCCTTCCGGCTGTGACCTGCCCAATGCCCGCAAGTTGACGTGATCCATCGCGAGCAGATGGTCGAACGACTCCAAATCGGTGCGTTGAACCTGTCGCGCTCGATGGGCGGCCAGAGGATAGCCGTGCGCCGCGGTGATGCGGATCGCGCGTCGATCGGCAGGCTGGCCTACGTGATAGTTCTCGGTGCCCGCCGATTCCACATGCACATCGATGCCAGCGCGCGCAAATTCGACGCGCGCGACCGCTTCGACGATCGGCGAGCGACAAATATTGCCCATGCAGATGAACAAGACGCGCTTCATCGCGCTGCCTCGCCCAGGATGCGCTCGACCCGCGCAAGGTCTACAGCAGTGTCCACGCCGGCAGGAAACGGATCCGGCGCGATGCGCACCGCGATCTGGAAACCATGTTCGAGCGCGCGCAATTGCTCCAGCGACTCGGCACGTTCGAGTGGTGTCGGCGGTAGCGCGGCGAACCGGCGCAGAAAGCCGGCGCGATACGCGTAAATGCCGATATGGCGAAGGAATGGTATTTCCGGAGGCAGCGTCGCCCGGTTGTGCATGAATGCGTCGCGCGGCCAGGGCATCGGCGCGCGGCTGAAATACAGCGCCCGCCCGGCTTGATCACGCACGAGTTTCACGCAATTGGGATCGAACAATTCCTCGACTGAGACCAGCGGCGTGGCCAGCGTTGCCATCGGCGCATCATCCTCGACTAACGCCATTGCAACGGCTCGGATGCCGCTGCTCGGCGCCAAGGGTTCATCGCCCTGCAGATTCACCACAATGGTTTCGTCGGACCAGCCAAGTCGCGTAGCCACTTCCGCCAAGCGATCGCTGCCGGATGCGTGATCCGCGCGCGTCATCTCGACCCGTACGTCGCTCGTCGCCAGAGCCACTTCGATGCGCTCGTCGTCTGTTGCCACGATGACTTCAGTCGCACCCGCGGCGCGCGCGCGCATGGCGACCCGCACGATCATCGGCAGGCCTGCAATCTGACGCAAAGGCTTGCCCGGCAATCGGGTCGAACCATAGCGCGCGGGGATTGCAACGATGAAGGGGACGGGCGCGTTCATCGGATTCGTCGTCGGTCAGGGCTGCGGCAGCGTACTGGACATCGCGCTACGGCGACAACAACACGTACTCGCGATGGCCGCAGCGATTCGCGCGCGATTGGCTCCGGGATGGTCGCGACCTCGATGTTAGACTGCGCGCCGCTTCTCCATCGTTTCCGTCGAGCTTTCGTGAGCGTTCCCCTACCTACGCAGGCCGCTTCGCCCGCGGTGCTGCCATTGCGCGCGATCATGCTGATGATCGCCAGCGGCTGCTGCTTCGGCGTGATGGCAATCCTCATCCGCTATGCCTCGCACTCGCTGCATGCGTTCGAGATTGCGTTTTTCCGCAGCTTTTTCGGTGCGATCGCGACCCTGCCCCTGCTCATGCGCCACGGTGCCGGCAGCCTGCGCACGAATCGCCTGGCGTTCTATGTTCTGCGCTGCGCCATCGGCACGGTCGGCATGCTGGCGGGTTTCTGGGCGATCGCTCACTTGCCGCTCGCGCAGGCGATAGCGTTGTCGTATTCGTCGCCCTTGTTCGTCACCATCGGAGCCGTGATCTTCCTCGGCGAAATCGTGCGCGCACGGCGTTGGAGCGCGGTCGTTGCCGGCTTCATCGGCGTGCTGGTCATCGTGCGCCCCGGCAGCGACGGATTTACTGCGGCGAGTCTGGTCGCACTGATCGCTGCGGCATCGACCGGCACGGTCACGATCAGCATCAAATTCCTCTCGCGCAGCGATCCACCCGACACGATCGTGCTATTGACGACCTGGCTGTGGGTGCCGCTCACGCTACCGGCGGCGCTGCTGGTCTGGCAAACGCCACCGACGACCCTGTGGCCATTGCTGGTCGTGCTCGGCGTGCTCGGCACGCTCGGTCAGTATTTCTGGACGCATGCGTTGCGCCTCGGCGACGCGTCGACGCTGGCGCCTTTCAGCTACCTGCAATTGATCGTGGTGTCGTTGCTGGCATGGTGGCTCTTCGACGAGGCACTGGATCGCTATACCGCCATCGGCGCCGCCATTATTCTCGGCGCGAGCCTGTACATCGCTCACCGCGAAGCCGTGGTGGCGAGGCAACATCCGCTTGAGGTGATTTCCGCCGAGACCGAACCCCAAATCTGAGTGCGCTCGATGATGCATGAAGTGCGTCTGGAGAAGACCACAAGGGGCGTTGGTGGAACCGCCTACGCCGACCTGTCCCACGGCCGCGCATCGCGGAACACAAGCGCGTACACGGCAAAGGTCCAGGCCATCGCAGCAGTCCATCCGGCCAGAATGTCGGATGGATAATGCACGCCGAGGTAGATGCGTGACAGGCCGACCAGCACGACCATCAGCGCCGCTCCAATCACAACCGGCCAACGCGCACGCGTAGGCCAGCAGAGCAGGATGACCACGCACGCGGTTGTCATCGAGCCCATCGCGTGTCCGCTCGGAAAGCTGTAGTTGCCTTCGGGCACGATGGATTCCCACAAGCTCGGACGATCGCGCGCGAACACAGATTTGGCCCCTACATTGAGCAGGGCCGAACCGACGACGGCCAAGCCAGCGAAGAGGCCTTCGCGCAGGCGCTGCTTCCAGCCCAGCGTGACGATCAGCGCGATGTCGAATGGCACTACACCATAGAGATAGCCGAATGCGGCGACAGCGACGAAGAAGCGGTCGTAGCCGACCCGCGTCAACTCATGCGCGAACTCGAGCAGCGGCACATCGAAGAAAAAGCCTTCACCCTCGCGCAATTCATGCGCCAGCGTGCCGAACGCCGCGAGTGGCAGCAACACGCCGATGAAGACGAGTAGCAGCAGTGCGCCGTAGCGACGCAGGAAGGCCACGCCAGCACGCGCATCCTCGCAAACAGCCTTTTTTATCTCAGTCCGCATGCGCCCTGGATTGATAGCGCCGCGCGACATACTCTTCGATCACACCGACGAAATCGTTTGCGATGTTCTCGCCGCGCAAGGTCATTGCTTTGGCGCCGTCGATAAAAACCGGAGCCGCCGGTGCTTCGCCCGTGCCGGGCAACGAGATGCCGATATCCGCATGCTTGGATTCGCCGGGGCCGTTCACCACGCAACCCATCACAGCAAGCGTCAAGTTCTCCACGCCGTCGTACATCAACCGCCATTCCGGCATCTTTGCGCGGACATGATCCTGCACTGTCTTCGCCAGTTCCTGGAACAAAGTGCTGGTGGTGCGGCCGCAGCCCGGACATGCGGTCACCAGCGGCGTGAACGCGCGCAGGCCCATCGTCTGCAACAGTTCCTGCGCGACGATCACCTCGCGAGTGCGCGATTCACCGGGTTCGGGCGTCAGGGAAATACGGATCGTGTCGCCAATGCCCTCCTGCAACAAGACGCTGAGCGCCGCAGTCGACGCGACGATACCCTTCGAGCCCATACCCGCTTCGGTCAGGCCCAGATGCAGCGCGTAGTCGGAGCGCGCGGCGAGATCGCGATACACGGCGATGAGCTCCTGCACGCCGGACACCTTGCACGAAACGATGATGCGATCGCGGCCGAGCCCCAGCTGCTCGGCCCGCGCAGCCGAATCGAGCGCCGAACGGATCAGCGCCTCGCGACCCACGCGCGCGGCTTCCCACGGCTGTGCGCGCGCATGGTTTTCGTCCATCAAGGCTGCAACCATCGACTGGTCGAGCGAGCCCCAGTTCGCACCGATGCGTACCGGCTTGGCGTACCTCAGCGCGAACTCGATGATCGCCGAAAACTGGGTGTCCTTCTTCTTGCCAAAACCGACATTGCCTGGATTGATGCGGTATTTCGCCAGCGCCTGTGCGCAAGCAGGCTCGCGTTCAAGCAACTGGTGGCCGTTGTAGTGGAAGTCGCCGATCAGCGGCACATCCACACCCATCATGTCCAGGCGTTCGCGGATACGCGGCACGGCGGCGGCAGCTTCCGGTTTGTCGACCGTGATTCGCACGAGTTCCGAGCCTGCACGTGCGAGCTCAGCGATCTGTCTGGTTGTGCCGGCAACGTCGGCTGTGTCTGTATTCGTCATCGACTGCACGACAATGGGCGCGAGATTGGGCTCGCGGCCACCCACTGTCACGGAACCGATCGCAACGGCAACGCTGGGGCGACGCGCGCTTGCGTCGGTCGAAGGCACTGACATCATCGATTCAAATTCCAGGCGGGGTTTCGACCGCGGCTAGCGCTTCTGCGCGCGATGGCAATGCGAAGTGGTGATAGATACCAACCGCTTCAAGTGCGTATAAGTCATCAAATTGCTCAGTGTATGCAGGCATCGGCGGACCAACCGTATCTGCCGGCACACTCAATTCGATCGATTGCGTCGCGTGATCGATCTCCGACGATACCAGCAAGGCGGTATAACCAGAGGTGGCATCCTCAACCATCGGCGCGAACAACAGCCCGCGCACAGGCGCTCGTGGTTCGTCGTGGTCCAGCGCGCGGACACCGACCGGCAGGACACGTCGCGCGAGCAACTCGACTCCCGCGTCCACGCGGCCTTGTTCGTCGATCCTCATCCAGCGAACCACACCAGCCATCCAGTGCGGTTTGGCGTCGGCATTCGGTTCCGGCAGCGCCAGTCCGACCAGTTCACCGACGCGAATGCGCACCTGATCGCCTGCCACGCCACGTTCCCACACAACGCGATAGCCACCCAGGCTCTGGTCGAGCACCCTTGCGGTGAGACCGGCCGCGTGTGCCGCGTCACCGTGACCGCTCCGCCATGTCGCTCGGCAATCGGATTCGCTGAGGCTGATCGCGTAGCCTGAAACTTGGCGCATGAAGCTTTCGAAATCCGTTCCACCAGTCAACGCGTAGTGCACGCCCTGCATGCCCAGCACAGTGTCCAGCATGTAACCGCCGCCAAGTCGCGTATGCGCACGCGCACCAAGGGTGTTCCATGCCGCAATCAGCCGATGAACGAGGTCGATGTCCACCTGAAGAGACATCCCGCCGTGTTGCCGGAACATGGCTGTGCGTGCGCGTGCAGGCACGGCGGCCAGTTGCTGATCGACAAATTCGAACATCGCATCGAGGCGAAGTGCCAGCGCATCGCGCTGGCCAAGGACGCGTTCCTCAGGCAAATAGCCAGGACCGCGATCGGCATCGACGTGGATCACGACATCGCTCACGCTGGCGGTGCCGTGACGCAACTCGCAATGCGGCACCAGGTTGCGCGTGAAGGCAATCAGCTCGCCTTGCTCGCGCTGAGTGCAGCGATACGGATTTGCGAGCGCGAACAGCAGTGCATGCGCATACGCTTGACGCGCATTGAGGCTGTTGGCCTGCGCATCGTCGATCGCGCGATCGTCGAGCCGGAGCTCGCCAATGAAGCCATACACATTGTGCAAATTCTGCCAGGCACCGGACGGCGCCGTCTGGTAGAGCAGATACGCCTTGGCCAGATGCTCATCGCCATGCTGGAGCGCGCGCACAGCAGCGAGCACGATCTGTTTGCTGCGAAGAAAAGGCACGCTTCCCTTAGGCGCACACAGCTCTGCCAACGCGATGCGATATCCGAGTGAAATCTCCTTCTGGAAGCCAAGGGCGACGGCGCCGAGTTCGAGCTGCTGCGGTGGCAGGGGAAAGCTCGCGCCGATGATCTGCTTGTCGGTCGCAATGGCGAGCTGCATGACAGCCGGACGCAACATCTCCAGCGCTTCGAGCCGTCGCGTTCCGTCAAGACGTTGTTGATTGAGCTCGTTCAGGGCGGTTAGCAAGCGCTGCGTCGCAACCGAAAAATTGGCCATCGGCAAGGCGTCAAGCCATCCACGCAACGCGCGAGGCTCGCTTGTGAACGCACCTGCGTCCGGAGCACGCCGCCGCGGCAGACTTTCGTTCAATCGGCGATACGCTTCACTCATCACGGTGTAATGGCAGGTTGCGGCTCGGTAGGGTCTGAGTTGAATGGCCCGCCCCAGACAAATTATAGGCTTTGTGCCTGAGGTCTGCGGCACTTGTCGTGGATCGGCGTGCCAGACAGATGTTGTCGGCAGCGCTTGACGCTGCCGCTACACTCCACACATGACAGTTGCTTCAGCCCTGCCCTTGTCCTGTGTTGCTAACCCGACGTTGCGCCTGCTCGCCGAACAGGCATTCAGCCGTGCGGCCGGCGCGCCGCTGGTCGAAGGCAATTCACTCGACTTGCTGATCGACGCGCGAGCGACGTTCGATGCGTGGCTGCTCGCAATTCGTGGCGCGCAACACGCGATTCTGTTCGAAAACTACATCTTTCGCGACGACGAAATCGGTCGGGAATTCCGCGACGCGCTGGTCGAGCGGGCTCAGACGGGCGTGCACGTGTGCGTGCTGCGCGACTGGCTCGGCTGCATCGGCCAATCGTCGGCACGTTTCTGGAATCCGTTGCTCGCAGCGGGCGGCGAGGTCCGTGTGTACAACCCGCTGCACTGGTCCAGCCCCTTCGGCTGGCTGGCGCGGGACCATCGCAAGCTGCTCGTGGTCGACAACAGCGTCGGTTTCGTCGGCGGCATCTGCGTCAGCGGCACCTGGCTCGGTGACGAGAAGCGCAAGATCGCGCCTTGGCGCGATACGGTGGTCGCAGTACGCGGGCCGGCTTTGCTCGATCTTGTGAGCGCATTTGCCGATTCCTGGGCGCAATTGGGCGACGTGCTGCCAGCAGAATTGCTCGAAACCATCAAGCTCTGTCCGCCCGTCGGGCAGATGGAGCTGCGCGTCGTCGCAACAGTGCCCAATGTCGCCGGCCTGTATCGACTCGACCAATTGATCGCAGGCATGGCACGCACCAA
>JBBRZD010000082.1:0-11304 GCA_038237055.1 Lysobacterales bacterium
CAGACGAACAAGGCCCGACACTGCGACGCCCCAGCGCGAGCCGAGACACGGCCTCGCACGCGTGATCTCCAAGCTCGGCATTACATCGCGCACGCAGGCCACGACCTGGATTGACGCCGGCCGTGTCGCCGTCAACGGCCGCATTGTGCGCGATGCGGAAATGCCAATCGACGCGGAGAGCGATCGCATCGCCATCGATGGCGCGCAGATCGGTGCGCGCGAGCGCATCTACCTAGTGCTCAACAAACCGCGTGGTTATGTGACAAGCGCCGCCGACGAACGCGGTCGCGATACCGTCTACGCACTGCTGGTCGACGCAGGTTTGCCATGGCTCGCGCCGGTGGGCCGCCTCGACAAGGCGAGTGAAGGTCTTCTGCTGTTCACCAACGACAGCGTCTGGGCTGCACGCATCACCGCGCCCGAATCGAAACTCGACAAGACTTACCACGTGCAGATCGATCGACTGCCCGATGCGGCATTGCTCGATGCGCTGAGCGTCGGCATCAACGATTGCGGCGAAGTTCTTGGCGTCAAGTCGGTGCGCGAATTGCGCCGCGGTGAAAAGAATGCGTGGCTCGAAATCGTCCTCGATGAAGGCCGCAATCGGCAGATCCGTCGCATTCTCGCGGCGTTCGACATCGGTGTATTGCGTCTGCTGCGCGTGGCGATTGGCGACGTGACGCTCGGAACGCTGGCGAAAGGTGCTTGGCGAAAGCTTAACGAGCGTGAGGCGGCACGTCTGGTTCTGTGATGGCAAGGCACCTACCAACGCGCCACGAAGATCCATGGAGTCGTCCAACTTTGGCGCCAACACGCTTCTTGAGTGGACGTCCCTAAAGCGTTGAACGACAGGATTCGATCCAATCGAGCCGTTCGGCACAGTCCGCTTCCGGGTCGGCTGATAGGGCGGACAGGGGCGTGCGTATTGCTTGAAATCGCACCGGGTGCGGCTCCAAGGCTTCGCGCGCGCTGGTCTGGACTTCGATGAGAGGAGTCAAGTGAACGCACCAATGCCGATTCATGCGAAGGGGCAGGGTAGCTTCTAATTCTCAAATGTGTCGGCAAAGATCAGATCGACCTGCAATCGTGCGAGTGCAGGTGCTGTCAGCGTGCCCGACGTGTCGGAGTCGACCGTGCCCGCGACGAGAATCCGCCCGCTTTGCAGTGACACCGCGTACGCTGCCTCCTGTCCGGTAGTCACATTGCCCAGCCCAAAATCAAGCATGACGGTTGCCAAATTGGATCCTGGAGTCGACGCCGTAAAACTCGAATCGAACGCCCCATCCGGCTTGAAGCGAATCACGCCGAAATCATATTGGCCACGATTCGAGCCCGCCGCTACCGTTCCATAACCTGCCAGCAACAATTTGCCATCGGATTGCCGCGCCAACGCAGAGCTGTAGTTGCTTGCGCCCGGAGCCGAAATCTCGAAATAGGTCAGGCGCGGAGCGCCTGAATTAAAGCTGTTGTCGAGCGCACCCGTATCCGTCAGACGCATGATGAAGACTCGGGTTCCGGCGGATGGCTGAGTGTCGCTACGCGTATCACCAGAAACCACGATTTTGCCGTCTGGTTGTACCAAAACGGAAGAGCATAGTGCATATGAATCGGTGACGCCGGACACAGGTGTCGGCAAATCCAATGGAACACCGCCATTGAACGTTGTATCGGCGCTCAAGTCGGCCAAGCGCCGCATCGCAAAGCAGACATGAGGAGACGCGTTTGTCGCCTTATGCTGTCCCGTCAGAACTATTCTTCCACCGCTGTCCGCGGCAAGTGCGTATACATATGTGCTGGAACCAAGGGAGCCATTTGATGGCAGAAAGCTTCCCTCAAAGGCCGCTGTTGCCGCATCGACGCGAAAAAGCAACGGATCACCTTCCAAATGATAGTAATCGCCGAGAATGATGAGCTTGCTGCTGGCGAGCAGACCGCTGACGGCAAACCAATTCTGACTTGGAGAGCTGAGTACGAGCTTGCCGTTGCCGTTGAATGCCGCGATCAGGTTGCCTGCGGTATCCAGTTTCGCTACACATATGCTTCCTTTGTAGGTGGTCTGATCGTAACTGGTACCAATGAGAAAGAAGTCGCCGCCGGATCCAAGGACGATATCGTCGACCGAGTCATCGGTCGCACCGCTCGGTGGATCACATGTCACCGAGGACCAGCCGCCGTGTGAGCCAAACGCTGGATCCAATCCCGACCCATCGGCCTTCAAGCGCATGACGAAAAAATCGGTTTGCGCAGTGGGCCCGGAGCCAAACGTGGTTGATCCTGCGACCAGGATTCGGCCGTCAGGAAGCACCTTCATCGAATTGGCGCGAGTCGTTCCCTGCGGAGCGCCAGGAATATATTGTGCGTACACGTACTTGCCGCCAGCGCCAAACGCCGGGTCCGGCTCGCCATCAGCGTGGGCAAGCGTCGATGCTGCCAACAGACTGGTCAGATACAACAGTGCTGTAACCGTGCGCATAAGTTCTTTGCTCCAGAGTACGGACTTTCAAAACCTAGATTGCAAAATCGCGCCTAGCCCGAAACGTTTCATGAGAGGCGCAAACCCATGCTTGATCAAAGCGCAACTTCGCGCATCTTCATTGTCCCACTTTTCTTCTGAATTCGCTGCGCTGTTGCACATAGGCGGTGCCCGATCGTTTCGATATCGCGGCAACAAGTGAATAGTTCGAACGGCAGCTTGGTGGATGTTCATTTGACAGGACGAACGGCGGGAGTTGGCCGAAAGCCGACATGGGCGCTGATCACGCAGCGATTGCTTTTGGGGCCTGCTTGGCGCCAGTAGCGAACGTCCGGCCCGCAATCGTCAGCCCGCTGAGCCAATCACGCCAAGCTTCTTGCCCACCTTCACGAACGCCTCGACCGCCTGATCGATTTGCGCGTGTGTATGCGCCGCGCTCATCTGCGTGCGGATGCGCGCCTGTCCCTGCGGCACGACCGGGTAGAAAAAGCCGATCACGTAGATGCCTTCGGCCAGCAGTTCCTGCGCAACCGCCTGCGCGAGCTTGGCGTCGCCGAGCATCACCGGCGCGATCGGATGCGTGCCGGGGCGGATGTCGAAGCCGGCGTCGCTCATGCGCTTGCGGAAATACAGCGCGTTGTCGTTGACCTTGTCGCGCAAGGTCGTGCTCGACGACAGCATCTCGAACACCTTGATCGATGCGGCGACGAGCGGTGGCGGCAACGTGTTGGAGAAAAGGTAGGGGCGCGAGCGCTGGCGCAGCAGGTCGATGATCGGCTGACGGCCCGTCGTGAATCCGCCAGAACCGCCGCCAAGCGCTTTGCCGAGTGTCGAGGTGAAGATATCCACTTCGCTCATCACGCAGTGAAGTTCGGCGGAGCCGCGCCCTGTGGGACCGACGAAACCGGTCGCATGTGAATCGTCGACCATCAGCAGCCCATTGTATTTTTTCTTCAGCGCGACGATCTGGTCGACTTTGGCGATATAGCCGTCCATCGAAAACACGCCGTCGGTCGCGATCAGGCGCGTGCGCTTGCCCTGCGTCTCGGCCAGGTGCTTTTCCAGTTCCGCCATGTCGCTGTTCGCGTAGCGTCGGCGCTCGGCCTTGCACAGGCGGATGCCATCGATGATCGAGGCGTGATTCAACGCGTCCGAAATAACGACATCTTCGTCATTGAGTATGGTCTCGAACAGACCGCCGTTGGCGTCGAAGCAACTGGTGTAGAGAATCGTGTCGTCGGTGCCGAAGAAGCGAGAGATCGTCGCTTCCAGTTGCTTGTGCAGATCCTGCGTGCCGCAGATGAAGCGTACCGATGCGAGACCGAAACCGTGCGTATCGAGCGCTTCCTTCGCTGCAGCGATGATGTCCGGATGATCGGCGAGACCGAGATAATTGTTGGCGCAGAAGTTCAGCACTTCGCCGCCGTCGGTGGTGCGGATCTGCGCCGATTGCGGCGTGGTGATCACGCGCTCGGTCTTGTACAGGCCTTGTTCTCGAATCGATGCGAGTTCGGCTTCGAAGCGGCTGCGGCTAGCGTGTTCCATGGCGGTTCCGGCGACAAAGGAAAGTACTCATTGTCCGTCATCCGTCGTGCAGGCGGGAGAGTGCACTGCGGCTTGCGGGGGCAGGGCGCGACGACTACGCTGCCCGGCGCGGCCACAAGCGCCGTATCGATACAACTCAACTTGGGAGGGTGAGATGGTCATCAGGAAAATCGGCGTGCTGAAGGCGGGCATATTCCAGGGGTGTTTCGGGGCGCTGTTCGGCTTGATCTTCGGCGTGATCTTCGCGCTATTTGGTTCGATGTTCAGCGGCCTCGCCGGAAACGCGGGCGGCAGTATGGGGGCGATGGGTTTCGGCATGGTCATCATGATGCCGATCATGTACGGCGTGTTCGGCTTCATCGGCGGCATCATTGCAGCGGCGCTGTACAACCTCGTGGCCGGCATCGTCGGCGGAATCGAGATCGAGACGGATTGACGCGATTGCACGGGCGGCCGGCATGTTTCGGCCGCCTGCTGCATCGCTCGTCAGGCCCGCGCCCACGGCGCGGGGCTCAATCTTCCAGGTCCACGCCAGAAGGCTCCCCACCCTTTGCATATGGCGGCGAGCCCGGCCATCGCGAGCGCGTGACGATGTTCCAGCCGCGTTCTCCGAGTCCGCGCCGTGCGGACAGACTGGCTTCGCCACTGATCAACGCGGTCTTGTTGTTGACTTGGAATTTCTTGTGGTCGACGAAGTCGCGCACTTCGGCGGTCCAGCTGAGCCGATCGACAGGCAGCGGAAGAATCAACTCGCCATCGCTGCTGGTGTAGGCGAGTCCTGCGCCAATTGACAACAGGGCGCCGCCTTTCGCGCGGCTGCCGAGATGGACCGCGATCATGCGCAGTGCGTTGATGACAAAGCGCGCCTCGATTTCCGAGTTTGCGGTCATGCCGAGTTCGAGCAAAGCATTGCCGCCGGATGCAGGCTTGAGCGCGTCGAGCGCATCGATGAGGCCGGTTTGCAGCGTCGGCGAAAACGCGCCGCGGCGCAGAAATTGGCGGATCAGCAGGTTATCGCTGCAGTACGCGCGCAGGCGCGCATCGTTGCGCGCACGCAAGTCGTCCGGCGAAAGTTTCCATACGACATCGTTGATGCGTCCACCTTGGGAAAGAACGTTCGCACCCGCTCCACCGACGGCACCCAGCGCAGTGCCTGCGCTGAAGTTGCCGCTGCTGCCGACCCAGGCGAGGCTCGACAGACGTTCCTGCACATACGGATTGCTGCTGTACGGATCGATGCCGAGGCGCTCGGCGAGTTCGCGCTTGACCTGATTGTATTGGAGCAGCCGCTTGATTTCGCGTTCGGCTTCGCTGTTGAGGCGCGTGTACCAGCGTTTTTTCGGTCGAGCGCGTTCGTCCGCGTCGGCTTTGCGCGCGTCCGTCATCGGCCCGTCACCGACTGGATAGGGATTGCCGTGGTTGCCCAGCGTTCGCGCAGTGCGGTCGGATAAAGACTGCGCCTGATCAGCGATTTTCTTCAGGCGGTCACCGAAGTAACGTGCGACACCATCGGGAATGCCGAGCACCGTATCGATCGGATGCATCACGATCTTCCCGAGCGCCTTGCCGGTATCGGCGAGGCGGTTTCCCGCTGCGTGCAGGAACGCATCGGAGCGGGTCGCTCTCTGCAGCGCATCGAGTGCCGGCAGTTCCGCTTCGCGTTCGGCCAGCAATTCCACGCTGTCCGCACTCAGCGATCCGACCGGTGCATCAAGAACGAAATGCGCCATGTAACCGCGCAGTTCGACGTGCGTATCGACGCTGAACCCAGGCCCCGACAGCAGCGCCGGTTGTACCAGCGAGGCCGCGTCGATGACAGGTTCCACTTCGATGGCATTCATCGAATCGATGGAAGCCGGCGCGCTTCGCGCTGCGCTCGTCGATGGGAGGCAAGCCATCAGCACGAGGATCGCGCCAATCGTACATTGCATCGAACGTGTGGGTTTGTGCTGCATCGAGATACGCGAAACGCCAAGCATGTCGGTCGAACACGCGACAATGCGCGAGAAATCTTCAATCCCCGGTGAACGCGCCGTATCCGCGCAGCCGCTTGTAACGACGATCGAGCAGCGCCGATGTGTCGAGGGCTTCCAGTTCGTCTAGCTGATTCAGGATGATCGCCTTCAGGCGTACCGCCATGCCGCGCGGATTGCGGTGTGCGCCGCCAAGCGGTTCGCGCACGACCTTGTCGATCAGCCCGAATTCGGCCAGGCGCGGCGCGGTCAGAACGAGTGCTTCGGCCGCGTCCTTTGCGCGCGCGGCGGTCTTCCACAGGATCGAGGCGCAGCCTTCGGGCGTGATCACCGAATAGGTGCTGTATTCAAGCATGTTGGTGCAATCGCCGACGCCGATCGCAAGCGCGCCGCCGGAGCCGCCTTCGCCGATCACGTTGCAGATGATGGGCACGCGCAAGGACGCCATCTCCAGCAGGTTGCGCGCTATCGCTTCGCTCTGGCCGCGTTCTTCGGCGCCGACGCCAGGGTAAGCGCCCGGCGTGTCGATGAAGGTCAGCAGCGGCAGCTTGAAACGTTCCGCCATGTGCATCAGGCGCAAGGCCTTGCGATAGCCTTCCGGACGCGGCATGCCGAAGTTGCGACGGACCTTGGATTTTGTGTCGCGGCCTTTTTGATGGCCGATCACCATCATGCTGCGGCCATTGATGCGGGCGAGGCCCCCAACGATGGCGGCGTCGTCGGCATAGGCGCGGTCGCCAGCCAACTCGTGGAATTCCTCGCAGATCACGCCGATGTAATCGAGCGTATACGGCCGTGCGGGATGGCGCGCGACCTGCGCGATCTGCCACGACGTCAGGTTGCGGAAAATCTCCGCCGTCTTGACCTTGAGCTTGCCTTCGAGCGTGCCGACTTCGTCATCGATGTTGAACGCCTGGCCATGGCTGGCACGGCGCAGCTCCTGTATCTTGGCGTCCAGGTCAGCAATGGGTTGTTCGAAGTCGAGGAAGTTCGGATTCATTCGTGGGCCGCGCCCTGGGCGCGCAAAAATAGGGGGTTGGCGGCCGCAGGCGCGGCGCAAAGACGCGGAGTATACCGGCTTGGGCAGGGGTGGTCAGGTGGCGTCCCCGGCGGGCCGCCCATGCGCTGGACCTGGAGCTGGCAGAAGTTGACGGCGCAGGCGGCTATGCTCACGTAAATCCCAAGGAATATGCCGATGCGCGAACTGTATCCCGAGATCGAGCCGTACCGTACTCACCGTCTTGCCGTCGACGATATCCATGAACTGCACATTGAAGAATGCGGCAATCCAGATGGCTTGCCGGTGGTTTTTCTGCACGGTGGGCCGGGCGCCGGTGTGTCCCCGTACCACCGCCGCTTCTTCGATCCAGCGCGCTATCGCATTGTATTGTTCGACCAGCGTGGCTCCGGAAAATCCACGCCGCACGCCGAGCTGCGCGACAACACGACGTGGCATTTGGTCGACGATATCGAGACGATCCGCAAACACTTCGGCATCGAGCGCTGGGTGGTCTTCGGCGGTTCCTGGGGCTCGACTCTGGCGCTCGCCTACGCGCAAAAACATCCCGAACGCACGATAGGTCTGGTGCTGCGTGGAATCTTCCTCGGCCGGCTGGGCGAGTTGCGCTGGTTCAACGAAGTGGACGGTGGTGCCTCGTGGATTTTCCCCGAACGCTGGGCCCGCTACCTGGAACACATTCCAGAGGAAGAGCGCGGCAACATGACTGACGCGTACTGGCGACGGCTCGACAGCAATGATGAGGCGACGCGTCTGGCGGCCGCGCGCGCGTGGGCTTACTGGGAAGGCGGCAGCACGACACTGGTGCACGACCCGCATGAAGCGGGTAATTTCGAAGAGCCAAAACTGGCGATCAGTCTGGCGCGCATCGAAGCGCATTACTTCCGCCATCGCATCTTCCTGGAACCCGATCAGCTCCTAAACGACGTCGAACGCATCCGCGATATTCCGGCGACCATCGTGCAAGGGCGCTACGACATCATCTGTCCGGTGAAAAGCGCGTACGACCTCGCGACCACGTGGCCGCAAGCCGATTTCCACGTGGTGCTTGCCGGCCACAGCGCAGCCGATCCAGCGATTGTCGACGTGCTGGTCAGCGCTACGGATGCGCTGGCTGATCGTTTTGCTTGAATCAAGCGGCGGCGTCGCGGCTTGAAGCAAGTTGCAGTCTTGAGCTTCAAACGCTTCGCCAATTCGCTGCTGCGTTTCATCCAGCCGCGTGCTCTATGGAAGCGTGAACTTGCGCGCGGCACGCAGTGGCCAGATGGACGTGAACTGCGCTCCACCGACAAGGCGGAAGGCAGCTGAAACGCCATGCACGATGCCTGATTTCTCAAGAACGCCTTTGGCTTTGCGAAACGCGTGCCGTGGGTCTGCCGTCAGCACAAAGAGATTGATCTCTTTGGGGCTGACGTCATATCCGTCCACCTCGGCGCCCTGGCCAAGCACTTCCTTCAACTCGGCCTCAATCGTCGCCAGAAAGATTTCGTCCGCGAGTGACTTGCGCCAAAACTTGATGACGAGCTGGTAATCCATCGTGTGTGCCTTACATTGGGGAAAATTGTACCTAGCTCCCATTCAGTGCTCTATCGCTATCGGATGCGGAAGCATCCGTGCGCTTCTGGTGACACTAGCTGGGCCCACTCACGATAGACACGAAGAAGATAGACGTGCCCATCGTTTGTTTCCACGACCGCTTCCCAGATGAGAGGTGATGCGTCCCAGTCTTTGATCGGATGCTGGAAATGGAATCCGGATGAAAGCAGTCGACGAATATTCGCGTCGTCGATGTCGGAAGTCGCTGCCGTAACGGCTGTTAGCAGAATGAGCCTTGAAATCGATGATGCCGGCAAGACCGCATCGACCGACTTTCCGACCCAAGCTTCTTTCTCGCGATAGAGAGGGCCTTTTACGAGATCAATGAGGCTATGGCTGCCGGATGACACAGGCATCGGCGTCTCTGTTTGAGGCATTGCAAGGAGTGAGAGCGACAGAAGGACGGATAGCATTGAACGACTCCCGAGAGGGTGAGCTTTAGGAAAGTGACTCTTCGAGTCCTAACCTATCGGCGTTCAGCTGTGGGCGCCAGAGGGAGCGTAGCGAGCGATGTGCCCGTCTGGTGCAACGGCTTGTTGGCGGGCTACGCTCGTCACGCAAAGGCTTACGTGTCTGCGTACTTCGTCGTCCCCTTTGTTCGTCCGCTCCATTGGAGCGTTCAAGGGAAATCAGCCTGACTCCAATTCCGCAATGCTTTGGTCAATCGGGCAATGCAGCTAACGGGTTTGTCTTCACTTCCGCGCGAAGTTCGCTTAGCTCGCGCAACAAGGTTTCAATATTTACCTCGTTCTTGAGGTTGACCCTGAAATCCGCGTCGGCGCGCGCGCGATCCTTTCGGCCTTGGCGGTTCTGGCTCATGACGATCAGCGGTCCCTGTAGCCCAACGAGAATCGCCAGCGCGAGATTGAACAACTGATAGGGGTAAGGATCGAATGGCGCCGTCGTCAGCCAGCCGGTATTGACGACGCACCAACCCGCGGTGATTGCAATGATGAGCAGGATGAATGTCCAGCTGCCATTGAGCGCGGCCACCGCGTCTGCGAGGCGATCGGCCAACGAAAGGTTCTTGTCCAGTTCCTCATCGACATTTTTTGCCGCGCGCGACGACAACAGCGTGTTCGTTTCGCGCAACCTCGCGCTCATCGTGCGGAGAATCGCCGCCGCGGCGCGGGGGTGCCGCTCGAGAAAATTGCCAAGGGTCGCGTGACTTAGTTCCAGCAAGACGACGGCGGTGGTGGCCAGTGCACTCGCGCTGCGCGGCTCGTCGTCGAACAGGGCCAGTTCGCCGAAGAACTCACCTCGCCCAATATCCTTGAGCGAGATTCGGCTCGACCCCGTCCCCGGCAAATGGATATTCACGTCGCCGCTCTGGACTACGTACGCTGCATTGCCGATATCGCCACTGGCAAAAATCATGGTGCCCGCCTCGAAGGTGCGGACTTTTATCCCGTTCGAGAGCGATGCAAGCTCTTCGTCTGAAAGGCCCTCGAACAAGGTGATGGATCGAAGTAGCGATGCGGTGTCCACCAGCGTTCCTCTTAGAGCGACACGAGGCTTGATCAATCCAGTGTAATCCAAGCGCGCATTGCGGTAGCGGATGAAGGTTGTCGTGCAGTCGTTGGTTCTGATACGAGGCAGCTCAATTTACTATCGCTGGAGCGCGATGTGAGTGGGCTTGCGGCGAGAGTAAATTCCTTTGGCTTCGTGCCGAGTTCGGCTCGCAGGACGCCCAGAGGGCGGACGAAGGTGCAACGCAATTCGCATTCGCTTGACGTCGATCAAGGCGCAGCGCCGATCCCCCAACGATCATGCGTGTACGCCGCCACCGAACCGGCTGGCTTACCTGCGATCCCCTTCACAAGGAATTCTCAACATGCTGTTCACGACAATCCAGCCGATCACCCAGTCGATGGCTGTCGCCATCACCCACGCCATCCATGAGATCGACCCTGACGCAAACGTGCGCGCCGAGATGTCCAGCCAGTCGATCCTGATCGATGGCGATGTAACGGCCGACCAAGCAAAGGCCGCACTGGCCAATGCGCATTGCGCGTATTCCGCTTTCGAGCAGACCGCAGAACCCGTGCATGTCCAAGGCGGGCATACCTGCTGCGGACACTGCGCCTGATTCGGGAAATTTGGGCCGGAGAAATTGGGGCCACAAAGAAATTAGGGCCAGGAAATTAGGGCCCAGGAAATCAGGGCCAGATGTAATTTCATTTTTGCTGGACACGCGTTCGTGCCGCCGTACGCCCCGCCCGCCGGCAATCGCGGAAGAGCATTGCATCGGGATCCGATTCGACACCGCAAGCCCATCCATGCCGATTGGCAGGGTGCAGGGCATCGCTGCGGGCGTAGTCTTGCCCGCTGACTGATTCGATGCCCAACCAGGGGAGTTTGACCATGCGCCGTGCCACGACACTGATCGTTTCTGTCCTGATTCCGATGCTGTTGACGCTGGGTGGCGGCGCGAGTGCTGCGACCGCGACCGTCGCCGTGAATAGCGGACCGCTGCTCGGTTTCAGCGCCGACGGCACGTCGACGCAGCGCGCGCTTGAACAACGCTTCGACGTGCAACTCAAGGCGGACGATCTGCGCGACTGGATGCGCCAGATGGCGGCGGAGCCCAATCAAGTTGGCTCCGCACACGACAAGGCGAATGCCGAATTCATGCTCGCCAAGTTCAAGGAATGGGGCTGGGACGCTCGCATCGAAACCTTCGACGTGTTGTATCCGAC
>JBBRZD010000083.1:0-11276 GCA_038237055.1 Lysobacterales bacterium
GAGCACAACGAAGACACCTACTACGCCGACGCGGATCTCGGCCTCTGGCTGGTGGCCGACGGAATGGGCGGACATGAGCACGGCGAAGTCGCCAGCGCGCTGGCACGCGACACGCTCGTGCGCGAAGTCGGCAAGGGCACCGCACTGGTGCGCGCGATCCAGCTCGCCGACGAGGAAATCATCCGCCATTCGACGCGCCGCTCCGAGGTGCTGCCGATGGGCACCACCATCGCTGCGTTGTATCTGGCTGAAAGCGGCGAATTCGAAGTCGCCTGGGTCGGCGACAGTCGGGTATACGTCTGGAACGACGGTCTCAAGCAGCTTTCGCAGGATCATTCCTATGTGCAGGAGCTGATCGATCAGGGCGCGATTACCAGCGAGCAGGCACGCAGCCATCCTCATCGCAATGTCGTCACGCAGGCACTGGGCGTGACCGATCCACAATCACTGCGTGTCGAAAGCGTGCGTGGCCAGCTGAAACCCGGCATGCAGCTTCTGCTGTGCAGCGACGGCCTGACCGAAGAGGTCAAGGACAGCGCAATCGCTGCAGTCCTCGCGCGCCAGGATCTGGCTGCGCAGGAATGCGTCGACCATCTTATTCTGGCCGCGCTCGACGGTGGTGGTTCGGACAACGTGACCGTGATCCTGGTGCGATCGCGCTGAGCGCGCCGATATTACTCGGCGTCGAGACGTTTCCAGACACACGCACCGCGGCTTGCCTTGTCGATCGCATCGAGGCGTGCCGCGTGCAGGACGTCCTCGATTTCGGCGGCGCGCAGCACGCGTGGGCGGATCAGAATCTGTGTAGAGGCCTGGAGCACTCGGGTTTCGGTTTGCGCAGTCTCGGCCTCGAAACCAAGGTGACCCTGCCCGGCCGTCAAAGCCAGGTAGACATCCGCAAGCAGGTTCGCATCGAGCAGAGCGCCGTGTGTGCCGCGGTGGCTGTTGTCGACGCCGAGGCGCTTGCATAGCGCATCCAGGCTGTTGCGCTGACCCGGAAATTTCTCGCGCGCGAGCGCAAGCGTATCGAGGATCTGCACACGCTCGGCGAGGCGCGTATTCTCAATACCGGCGCGTGCAAGCTCGCCATTGAGGAAACCGACGTCGAACGCGGCATTGTGCGCAATGACTTCGGCGCCATCGATGAATTCGAGGAATTGCTTCGCGATCTCGTGGAAACGCGGCTTGTCGAGCAGGAAGTCGTCGCTGATGCCGGTGACCGCACGCGCCCCTTCGTCGATCGCACGATCGGGATTGAGATAGGTGTGGAACTCTCGGTTGGTGCGCCGCCGCTGCACCAGTTCGACGCAGCCGATCTCGATTACGCGATGACCGCGCTGGACTTCGAGCCCTGTCGTTTCGGTATCGAGGATGACTTGTCTCACGCGTGCTCCTGGCGATCCTTGAATGTCAGTGCCGCATCGCGCGCCAGCACATCGACACGCTCATTTTCTGTATGGCCGGCATGACCCTTGACCCAATGCCAAGTGACCTTGTGGCCGGCCAGCGCGGCCGACATGCGTTCCCACAAATCCTGATTCTTGACCGGCTTCTTGTCGCTCGTACGCCAACCGTTCGCGCGCCAGCGCGCCATCCATTCCTCAACGCCTTTCTTCACGTATTGCGAGTCGGTCGTCAGCACAACGGTACAAGGTCGCTTGAGTGCTTCCAGACCGGCAATCGCGGCCATCAGCTCCATGCGGTTGTTCGTCGTTTGAACTTCGCCACCGCTGAGCTCCTTTTCGCGATCGCCGAATCGCAGCAGTGCGCCCCAGCCACCGGGTCCCGGATTTCCGAGGCAAGCGCCATCGGTGAACAGTTCGACGCGCTCGGCGCCCTCAATGACCGCACTCATGCGTTAGCGCGACGATTGCGCGTGGCGAGGTGCGGCCGAATCGCGGCACGCTCGTGTTCGCGCATCAATCTCGGCCGCAGCGGCGTCAACACCGAGCGTTGCTTGGACGCAGCAATCAGATAGGCATTGCGCAACGGCGCCAGCAAGCCGCTGCGATGAATCCCCGCGGATGATCCGGATTTCTGCGGCCAGCACGTGCCGACGTAGTCAGGCGCAGGCGCCAGCAGATGGCAGCCCTGCATGCGTCTTCGCGTGGCATCCACATGCGTGGCACGCGGAACCGGCATGCCACGACGGGCTTGCCAGTGAATCCAGCCCAGCCAAGGGCTCCAGGGATTCAGGCCGAACCAAAGCAAGGTACCTCCGGGTGCCAGCACGCGTGCAAGCTCATCGATGAGTGCGCCGCCGTTCGGCAGCACATCGCCTGCATGCTGGGCAAGCACGAACTGAAATGCGTCGTCCTCCCATGGCAACGCGTCCGCCGCGCACGTCACGTCGCCACGCAGGATGTCCTGGTCGGCGTGAATGCGCACAGCGCCAAAATGCCGCATGTCAGGCGCAAGCTCGCGATTCCCCTCGCAGGCCTGCAACAGCAGCGCGCGACCCGCAGGCTGGCGTGCGACATGCTGCGGCACGCGCGCCAGCTCCTCGCGCAGCAACGCGTCCAACTGGGGTAAAGCAAAAAGGTTGTCGGGACCGGTGATCACAAGGCGCAGCGGTGTCGGCGGTAGCGCCCAGTTTAACTCTTTCAACGGTCTGCTAATGCCGGCTTAACGAATGGCATCGACGCGCTGGCTATATTCGACGCCTCTTTTTGGCGCGGCCATGAACAACCTTCGCCTCATCGCACTGCCCGCACTCACCGACAACTATATCTGGCTGCTTGCGGATGCAGACGGTGCGGCCATCGTTGTGGACCCAGGCGAAGAGCGGCCGGTGCGTGAAGCCTGCGCGCGCGAGAACCTGCGCCTGACCGCGATCCTGCTCACCCATCATCATCCGGATCACGTGGCCGGAGCAGCTGCACTCGCAGCTGCGACTGGGGCGGTCGTGTTCGCGCCACGCGACGAGCGCATTGAATGCGCCGATTTGCGCGTCGGCGATGGCGACCCTCTAAATCTGAAGGAGCCCGCCGTGCACTTCGAGGTGATCTCTGTCCCTGGCCACACCTTGAGCCACATTGCCTATCACGGACACGGCTTGCTGTTCTGCGGCGACACGCTCTTCAGCGTTGGTTGCGGCCGATTGTTCGAAGGAAGCCCGGCGCAGATGCTCGACTCGCTCGATCGCCTTGCCGCGCTACCCGGCGACACGCGGGTCTGTTGCGGGCACGAATACACGCTGGCGAACTGCGCATTCGCACGCACGCTGGATCCGGACAACGAAGCGCTGCGCACGCGCTCCTCTCAAGTCGCTGCGCTGCGCGCACAAGGCATGCCGACGCTGCCAGTGGCACTATCCGACGAGCGCGCCTGCAACCCGTTCTTGCGTATCGATTCGGCCGCGCTGATCGCATCGCTCGATGCGGAGCGGCGCATGGATCGCAGCGAACGCTTTGCCGAGCTTCGCCGGCTCAAGGATGAATTCCGGATGCCAGGACCGTGACTCGTCTGACCAACAACCGCATTCGCGGCGGGCTGCTTGCCACGCTGCTCTTGCTGTTTGCCGCATGTACGACACCGCCTGTGCGACCACCTGCACCCGTGCCATCGGATGCGCCCACTTCCACCCCAACTGCACCGGTGGTGATGAGCGTGGCGCCTCCGTCCGATGAATCTTCCCCTGCGCCCGCTGCAGACGTTTCTCCGTGGGCTTATCTGCGCACGACGTTCGCAATGCAAGGCTGCGATTACCGACCGGAAGTACAACGCTGGGCGCGCTATTACACGCAAGGCAGCAGCGCGTTCGTGGCCAGCTGGAAACATGCGCTGCCGTTTCTGCTATTGGTCACGGATGAGTTGAAGCGGCGCGACCTGCCAGGTGAATTCGCACTGTTGCCCTATCTGGAAAGCACCTACCAGCCTCTTTCGACTCATGGCGATCGTCCAGCCGGGATGTGGCAATTGGTGCCCGACACGGCGCGCGATGCGGGACTCACTGTCACCGCCGACTACGACGGACGCCTCGATGCACTCGCTTCCACCACGGCATCGCTCGACCTGCTAACACGCTATTTCAGGGAATTTGCGGATTGGCGCCTGGCCGACATGGCCTTCAACAGCGGCGAGTTCCGTGTCCGAAAGCTGCTCGGCGAGCGTGACGCGCGCGCACTGTCGGCAGATCAGCTCGCCGGGCTCGCATTCAACCGAACCACCCACGAGCACCTCGATCGCCTGCTCGCGCTCGCGTGCATCGTCGACAACCCTCAACGTTTCGGCGTGACCCTTCCCGAGCCCGCCGAAGACGATCGTCTCGACGTCGTCGCACTCGAAGCCGGCATGGACCTGCGCCTTGCGGCGCGTTTCTCCCAACTGGACGTCGACGACGTCCGACGGTTCAATGCCGGCTATCGCCACAACCGAATGTCGACAGCAGCCAGCCATCGCCTGTTGCTGCCGGCAACGCACGTGCCCCACTTTCGTGCTGTCGCGGACACCGTTCCCCCCGCTCTCTGGAACGATTGGCGCGAGCAACGCGCGGCGCGCACGAGCGGCATCGGCAGCTGGGCGTCACAGCTCGGGATTCCCGTCGCGGTACTCGCAGCGGCAAATGCAATCGACGTCAACACAACTGTCATGCCAAGTACGCAACTGTTGCTGCCTGGTCACGAGCCCGAAGCGCCGCAACCCCCACGCGCAGCGCACGCACTATCGGCACGCACGCACGTCATTGTGGCTGGCGACACACTTTCCAGCGTCGCGCATCGCTATTCGATTCCACTGGAACGACTACAGCGCATGAATCCGCACGCCAAGGGCACTCTGCACCTGGGCGACAAGCTGCGTCTGGATACCGAGGCGGGCTGAACGGGCACAGCTCGGTTAAACTTCACGACCTCGCTTTTACCGATCTCACTCGATTCCAGGAGTACACATGGGTTTCCTGCACGGCAAGCGCGCTTTGATCACCGGCATTCTGAGCCAGCGCTCGATCGCCTGGGGCATCGCGAACGCAATGCACCGCGAAGGTGCGCAACTCGCTTTTACCTACGTCGACGACAAGCTCAAAGACCGCGTCGATGAAGCAGCAACGGCGTTCGGCTCGAACATCGTGCTGCCATGCGATGTGACCCGAGACAGCGACATCTCTGCGCTATTCGAGAAACTTGGTCAGCACTGGGATGGCTTCGACATCCTCGTCCACTCCATCGGTTTCGCGCCACGCGAAGCATTGCAGGGCGAATTTCTCGAGGGTCTCACGCGCGAAAATTTTGCGATGGCCCACGACATCTCGAGCTACAGCCTGGCCGCACTGGCGAAGGCAGCACGACCGCTGATGAAGGGCCGCGGTGGTTCAGTGCTGACCTTGACCTATCTCGGTGCCGAGCGCGCACTCGCCAACTACAACGTGATGGGGCTGGCCAAAGCCAGTCTGGAAGCAAACGTGCGCTATCTCGCCTACAACCTCGGACCAGAGGGCACCCGCGTTAACGCGATCTCTGCGGGGCCGATCAAGACATTGGCGTCTTCCGGCATCGCCAACTTCCGCAAGATGCTCGACCACGTAGAGCAGAACGCGCCGCTGCGACGCAGCGTCACCATCGACGAGGTTGGCAATGTCGGCGCGTTCCTGTGTTCGGATCTCGCCTCCGGTATCACGGGCGAAGTCACCTACGTCGACGCGGGCTACAACACGCTCGGCATGACAGGTCTCTAGACAGATATCCAGTTTTGGCAACTTCCCCGGCGTGAAAGACGCCGGGGTGTTGGCACTGAATGGTAGTTGACGCGATCGCGTCGGACCCAGACCTTACAGATCCTGCAGCTTGTCTTCGGACACCTTTATTTTCGTGCCCTTGCGCAACGCGGCGACGAACTCGCGCGTGACCGAACTCGCAGCACCTTGCGCAAGCGTCGTACGCGCAGCTTCCTTGGTCTTCGCATCCAGCTTGGACGGATCTGCGTCAACGACGTTGTCGAGCTGAATCAGCGCATAGCTGTCACCGCCGAGCTCAACGAGCTGGCTCGATTTGCCCTGCGGCTGGCGCGGCAGCGTGAATGCCGCCTTGACCAATGCGCTGTCGATTGTCGCAGCGTCGCGGCCGACGCCCTTTTGCTCTTCGATCTTGAGTTTCTGCTCGCCCGCAAGCGCATCAAGCGTGGTGCCCTTGACCAACTCGGCAAACAACGCATCTGCATGCGCCTTTGCCTGCTTGGCGACGCGCTCGGCAATGATCTTGCCGCGCACGATTTCACGCACGGTATCCAACGGAATCGGCGTCGTCGGCTTGTGTTCGGCGATATGCACAACCGCCATGTGATTGGGTCCGAGTTCGATCGGATCGGAATTGTTGTTCTGCACAAGTACGCTGTCAGAGAACGCCGCCTTGGCGACAGCCGGATTGGCGGCAATACCTTCGCCGTTGCCCTGACGAGAGAACTGCGCAGTCTTCTGCACCTTGAGCCCAAGATCCTTCGCTGCAGTTTCCAGTGAAGATGGGTCTTGGTACGTCAGATCGGTCAGTTTGCCGGCCTTCTCTGCGTAAACGCGCTCGCGCTCGCTATCTGCGTACTGCTTGGTGAGCTCAGGCTTGACCTCGTCGAAGCTGCGCGTCTTGCCAGGGCGGATGTCCCGCAGATCGATGATGTGATAACCCTCGCTGGTCAGCACCGGCGCTGAAATCTCACCCTTTTTCAATCCGAACAATGCACTTTCAAATGCCTCGTCGGTCGTGCCCTTGTCGAGCCAACCGAGATCGCCACCCTGGTTCTTGGAACCGAGATCGGTCGAATTTTCCTTGGCAAGCGCAGCGAAATCCTTGCCGTCTTTTGCTTCCTTCGCAATTTCTTCGGCTTTCGCCAGCGCCTGCTTCTGGTCGTCGGGGCCGCCCTTGCCGCCGACTTTGATCAGGATATGCGAAGCAAGGCGCTGCTCGTCCGAGACATAGCGCGCCTTGTCCTTTTCGTAGCGTTCCTTGAGAACACTGTCGGACGGAGTGAGATTCACGTCGAGCTTGCTCGCGTCGAGCTCGACGTAGTCCAGCGAAACCTGCTCGGGCACCATGAATTCAGCAGCGTGTGCCTTGTAATACGTCTCGATCTCGTCGGCAGCGACGTCACCCTTCTCCGCCGCGGGCTTGTCGAGCTTCACATAGCGAAAGTCCCGACGCTGGTCGTGCAGGCGCAGGTAGGTATCAACCTCAGTATCCGTGACCAACGCGGTCGCTCCGACTTGGCCGGGGAGGATATTGCGCTCGAGACCATCGCGCACGCGCTGCTCGAAGGCCTGCGCCGACATGCCATTGGAGGCCAGTACGGCTTTGTACTGCTCGGGATCGAACTTGCCGTCATTCTGGAAGGATGGCACCGCGAGAATTTCCTTGCGGATCCGATCCGGCGGAATACTGACGCCGAGTTGCTGGTTCGCCGCAAGCAATACCTGCTCATCGACGAGTTGATCGAGGATACCTTTCTTGATTTCCGGCTTGTCGAACATCGACATGTCGACGGCACCACCGGCCATCTGCTGGAAGCGTTGCCGCTGCTGATTGAGGCGCTCGCGGAATTGGTCCTGGCTGATTTCGGTATCGCCCACCTTGGCGACGCCCGAGCTCGTGCTCGAAACGAAGTACGACTCGATACCGAAAAACGAGAACCCGATCGTGATCAGCACGAGCGCGATCTTCGTGAACAGCTCGGATTTCTTTCCGCGAAGCAAATGCAACATGATTTCAGAACCTGTTCTGGTTGAGCGTGTGGCCGTGTCGGACGCAGGGCATCAGCGAAGCGATTTTACGCGGTTGCGCCGATCAGAGCAGCACAGCGGCGCAAATGGCACTGCACAATCGACCGCAGTCATGGAAAAGCGAAGGCGCCCCGCAGGCGCCCTCGCTGGACAAACTGTCCGGGCAATCAGATCGCGCTCTGGCAGCGCTGCGCCCGGTGAAAACCGCCCAGTTGTGGCGTTTCCAGTCATCCACTTTGGAGTTCCCGGAAAATCTGGTGGGTGCTGAGGGTTTCGAACCCCCGACCCTCTCCGTGTAAGGGAGACGCTCTACCGCTGAGCTAAGCACCCGAGTCTCCGTGTGAAGCCAGCCCTGTAGCCGGCTTCACATGGATGAAGCGGTGGAAATATTAAACCAATGCGTCCTTGAGCGCCTTGCCGGCTTTGAACGCTGGCACTTTCGACGCCTTGATCTTGATCGTTTCACCCGTGCGTGGATTGCGGCCGGTGCGCGCGGCGCGCTTGCGCACGACGAACGTACCAAAGCCGACCAGCGAAATGGAATCGCCAGCCTTCAGCGTCTTCTTGACCACCTTGAACATTCCCTCGACGGCACGTTCCGCGTCGGCCTTGGTCAGACCTGAAGCATCAGCAATCGCTCCAACAAAATCGCCTTTATTCATTTTAGGACTCCCGCTCGGGGCTGATGCCCCGCAAAGAATTTGATCGAGTCGAGGCACGCATGTCCGAAGGATGTTTCACCTGGAGTTCGCTTGCCTCGTTACCCCGCAATCGCCTGGACATCGGCGTCACCTTGGATCGCGGCGCGTTCTTTATACCAGCGCCTCCAAGGGCGCGCAATACAAGACGCAGCGCGCTTTTTGGGGGTTTTCGCGTGAGCGCGGCAGCAACAATCGTGGGCGCGCCCTTGACAGCGTCAGAAAATTTTTTCAGTGAAACGCGACGACCGTGCAGGCAGGGCAGATGCGCAGGCAGTCGCGATACGAATCGGCGGCATATTCGCCGCCGCAAACTGCATGGAATCGACGCGCCGGAATGCAAATCAATGAATATTGCGGCACATCATTGCCGCAATATCCTTCAACGCGCGCTAGTGAGGTCGCACCGCGTTTTCGACGGGCGCTTCCTCGCGCGCTCGCGCGCCATCTCCTTCCAGTCGCGTGATCGGAGTCAGTGGGCGTTCCAGCGCGAGATCGAGTACTTCATCGATCCAGCGCACTGGATGAATATCAAGAGATTCGGTCACATTCTTCGGAATATCGACCAGATCCTTGCGGTTCTCCTCCGGGATGATGACCGTGGTGATGCCACCACGATGCGCCGCCAGTAATTTTTCCTTGAGCCCACCGATCGGCAACACGCGGCCGCGCAGGGTGATCTCGCCTGTCATCGCGACCTCCGATCGCACCGGCACCTTGGTCAGTACCGAAACCAGCGCCGTGCACATCGCAATGCCGGCACTTGGACCGTCCTTGGGCGTCGCTCCCTCGGGCACATGAACGTGCACATCGAGCTTCTGGTGAAATTCTGGATCGATGCCGAAACGGTCCGCTCGCGCGCGCACGACAGTGAGCGCAGCCTGGATCGACTCCTGCATCACGTCGCCGAGCTGGCCGGTGTGGATCAGCTTGCCCTTGCCTGGAACGACTGTCGCTTCGATGCTGAGCAAGTCTCCGCCGACTTCGGTCCAGGCCAGGCCTGTCACCAACCCGACTTCGTTCTGCTGTTCGGCGCGTCCGTAGGTGAACTTGCGCACGCCGAGATAGTCGTCCAGATTCTTCGCATTGACCGTGATCTTGGCACGCTTGCGCTCGGCGGTTGCCTTGCCCTTTTTCGCCGCCTTCGCTGCAGCGAGACTGACTTCCTTGACCACCTTGCGGCAGATCTTGGAGATCTCGCGCTCGAGGCTGCGCACACCGGATTCGCGTGTGTAATAACGAATCACATCGCGAATTGCGTCCTCTGCAACTTGCAACTCGCCCACCTTGAGCCCGTTCGCCTTGAGCTGCTTGGGGACCAGGTAACGCAGCGCAATGTTCGCCTTCTCTTCTTCCGTATAGCCGGGAATGCGGATGACTTCCATGCGGTCCGCCAGTGCGGGCGGAATGTTCAGCGAGTTCGCGGTCGCAATCCACATCACCTCGGAAAGGTCGACATCGACCTCGAGGTAGTGATCGTTAAAGGTATGGTTCTGTTCCGGATCGAGTACTTCCAGCAGAGCCGCCGATGGATCGCCACGGAAGTCCATCGACATCTTGTCGATTTCGTCGAGCACGAACAACGGGTTGCGCGTACCGGCCTTCGTCAGGTTCTGGATGATCCGTCCCGGCATCGACCCGATGTACGTACGACGATGGCCACGAATTTCTGCTTCGTCGCGCACGCCACCCAGGGACATGCGGATGAACTTGCGATTGGTCGCCTTCGCGATCGACTGACCGAGCGATGTCTTGCCGACGCCGGGCGGTCCGACCAGGCAGAGGATCGGTCCTTTCATCTTGTTCACGCGCTGCTGCACGGCAAGGTATTCGAGGATGCGCTCCTTGACCTTCTCCAAACCGAAATGGTCGGCATCGAGCACTTCTTGCGCGCGCTGCAGATCGCGACGCACCTTCGTCTTCTTCTTCCACGGCACGCCAAGCAGGCAGTCGATGTAGTTGCGCACCACCGTTGCCTCGGCCGACATCGGCGACATCTGCTTGAGCTTGTTGAGCTCGGCGCGCGCCTTGACCTCGATCGGCTTTGGCATGCCAGCAACGGAAATCTTCCGTGCGAGCTCATCCAGTTCGTTCGGCGCCTCGTCGCTGTCGCCAAGCTCCTTCTGGATCGCCTTCATTTGTTCGTTGAGGTAATACTCGCGCTGGCTCTTCTCCATCTGCGTCTTGACGCGACCGCGGATGCGCTTCTCGATCTGCTGCACATCGATCTCGCCATCCACCATGCCGACCAGGAGCTCCTGGCGATCAGCGACGTCGATAGTCTCTAGCACCCGCTGCTTTTCGGCGACGCGAACGGCGATATGCGACGCGATCGTATCTGCAAGGCGCGACGGATCCTCAATACCCGCAAGCGTCGACATTAACTCCGGCGGAATCTTGCGCGACAGTTTGACCAGTTGTTCGAACAAGCTGGTGAGTTGGCGACCGATCACGTCGACTTCGCGTTCGCTGCGCGTATACGCCGGCTCCAGTACGCGCGCGTGCGCGACCATCAACTCGTCGCGCTCGCCAAATGCGGCGATCTCGGCACGATCGGTGCCTTCGACCAACACCTTGATGGTGCCATCCGGGAGCTTGAGCAGCTGCAACACACTCGCGACCGTGCCGATCGAATACAAATCGCCAGCGACGGGTTCGTCCACGTCCGGGCTGCGCTGGGCGACAAGGAGGATTTTCTTGCCGCCAGCCATTGCGATGTCCAGTGCACGCACGGACTTCTCGCGGCCGACAAACAGCGGTATCACCATGTGCGGGAACACCACGACGTCGCGCAGCGGCAGCACCGGCAATTCGATCAGGTCGGCGGAGGGCTTGGGGGTCTTGTTCGGCTTGTCAGTCATCGGACTCGAAGAGATCGC
>JBBRZD010000084.1:0-11236 GCA_038237055.1 Lysobacterales bacterium
AAACTCGTGCATGACAGTTCAACCAACGCGCTGATCCGCCGCTATCGCGCAATGAGGAAATTCTGATGGGCACACAGATCAGCGATCTCGCCGGGAAACCTGCGCGGGACGCGCCGTTGGTCGACATTGCACGATTGGTCGATGCCTACTACAGCGTGAAGCCGGATCCCGCAAATCCCTCACAGCGGGTCGCATTCGGCACGTCGGGTCATCGCGGTTCGTCGTTTGATGGCAGCTTCAACGAGACTCACATTCTCGCGGTGAGTCAGGCGGTCTGCGACTATCGCGCGAAGCAGCGCATCGACGGCCCCTTGTTCATCGGCATCGACACGCACGCGCTGTCGGCACCCGCGTTCCAAACTGCTCTGGAAGTGCTCGCTGCTAACGGCGTCGAAGTGCGTATCGCGGGCAGTGGCGAATTTACGCCGACGCCGGCGATCTCGCAGGCGATTCTTGTATACAACCGCAGCCGCGAGAGCGGCGTCGCCGACGGCATCGTCGTTACGCCCTCGCACAACCCGCCGGCCGATGGTGGCTTCAAATACAACCCGCCGAACGGCGGCCCCGCCGATACCCACATCACCGGCTGGATCCAGGATCGCGCCAACGCGCTGCTCACTTCGGGTCTGAACGAGGTGAAACGAATTTCGTTCGAGGATGCGCGCAACGCATCGACGACGCGCGAACACGATTTTCTTGACGCCTATGTTGCGGACCTGGGCAACGTAATCGACTTCGATGCGATCCGTGCATCGGGCATACGCATGGGTGTCGATCCGCTGGGCGGCGCGGGTGTGCATTACTGGGCGCGGATTGCGGAACGCTACAAGATCAAGCTCGACGTGGTCAGCGAAGAGGTCGACCCGCAATTCGCGTTCATGTCACTCGACTGGGACGGCAAGATCCGCATGGATCCATCGTCGTCGTACGCGATGCAGCGTTTGATTGGCCTCAAGGATCGCTACGACATCGCGTTTGCCTGCGATACCGACCACGATCGCCATGGCATCGTCGCGCCGAGTGTTGGTCTGCTGCCCCCCAATCACTTTCTTAGTGTCGCAATCGACTTTCTGTTCCACCATCGCGAACATTGGAGCGCGAGTGCCGCAGTCGGCAAGACCGTGGTCAGCAGCGCGATGATCGATCGCGTCGCTACGCGACTCAAACGCCGTTTGTATGAAGTTCCGGTCGGGTTCAAATGGTTTTCCGACGGTTTGCTCAATGGCTCGCTTGGCTTCGGTTGCGAAGAAAGTGCCGGCGCATCATTCCTGCGTCGCGATGGCACCGTATGGACGACCGACAAGGATGGCATCGCTGCGGCCTTGCTCTCGGCCGAAATCACAGCCAGCGCCAAGCGCGATCCCGGCCTCTTGTATCAAGCGTTGTGCGAAGATCTGGGAGAAGTATTTGCGGATCGTCGCGAAGCGAAGGCCAACGCGGCGCAAAAGAAGGTCTTGTCGAAGTTGTCGCCCGCGCAGATCACCAGCAAAACTCTTGCTGGCGACGCCATCACCGGTGTGCTCGACAAGGCACCGGGCAACGATGCGTCGATTGGCGGCATCAAGGTATCAACGGACAGCGGCTGGTTTGCCGCACGCCCATCGGGTACTGAAGACATCTACAAGATCTACGCGGAGAGTTTTCGCAGCAAGGATCATTTGCAGAACATTCTGGAAGAAGCGCAAGGCATCGTCGATCGCGCGCTCGCATCAGGCTGACGCTGCCGCCCGCAGCATCGCCACAAAGGAGTCACGCCATGTCCGAACAACTCGACCAGCAATGCATCAACACCCTTCGTTTTTTGTCGGTGGACATGGTGCAGAAGGCCGACAGCGGCCATCCCGGCTTGCCGCTCGGCGCGGCGCCGACGGCGTACGTGTTGTGGACGCGATTCCTGAAGCACAATCCGCGCAATCCGGCGTGGGTCGATCGCGATCGCTTCGTACTTTCGGCTGGCCACGGTTCTGCGTTGCTCTACAGCTTGCTGCATACAACCGGTTACGACCTGTCGCTCGATGACATCAAGCAGTTTCGCCAGTGGGGTAGCAGGACGCCGGGGCATCCCGAGCGCGGACACACGCCGGGCGTCGAAGTCACGACCGGGCCACTTGGCCAGGGATTCGCGAATGCCGTCGGCATGGCGATCGCCGAACGGCAGCTCGCAGCGCGCTACAACCGCGAAGGCCACGCCGTCGTCGATCACTACACCTATGCGCTCGCCGGCGACGGCGATCTGATGGAAGGCGTTACGGCGGAAGCCGCTTCGTTGGCAGGGCACCTCCAGCTGGGCAAATTGATCTGCCTGTACGACGACAACCTCGTCACGCTCGCGGCCGGAACGCCGATCACCTTCACCGAAGATCGCGCAGCGCGTTTCGCCGCGTATGGCTGGCATGTCGTGCACGTCGCCGACGGCAACGATCTCGCAACGATCGATGCCGCGCTGGTTGAATCGCGAGCGGAACTCACGCGACCTTCGTTGATCTTGGTGCGTACGCATATCGGTTACGGCTCGCCGGAACAGGACAGCTACAAGGCGCACGGCTCACCACTCGGTGAAGCAGATGTGCGCAAGACCAAGGAGAACCTCGGCTGGCCGGTCGATCCGCCGTTCCTGATTCCCGAGGAGGCGATCGCGCATTTGCGCGAAGCGGTCGTACACGGCGCAGACGTCGAGCAAGCGTGGAATACGCGCTGGAATGCCTATGCGCTGGCATTTCCGGATCTTGCGGCGGAATTGCAGCGCAGCCTGCGCGGTGAGTTGCCGGCGGGATGGGACGCGGACATTCCGACATTTCCCGCCGACGCGAAAGGGCTTGCGACACGCGATGCCGGCGGCAAGATATTGAACGCAATTGCGCGAAAGGTCCCGGCGCTGACCGGCGGCTCGGCCGATCTTGATCCGTCGACCAAGACGGCGTTGAAGGACTTGGGCGATTTCAATCCGACGCCGACAGCCGGCGTCGACGAGCAAGGTTCTGACGGCGGGGGTTGGAGTTTCGCCGGTCGCAACCTGCATTTTGGCGTGCGCGAGCACGCGATGGGTGCGATCGCAAATGGCTTGGCCGCTCACGGCGGCATGATTCCGTTCGGCGCGACCTTCCTCATTTTCTCCGACTACATGCGGCCGGCGATTCGACTTGCGGCGCTGATGTCGCTGCACGTAATCCATGTGTTCACGCACGACAGTGTTGCTGTCGGCGAGGATGGCCCGACGCACCAGCCGGTCGAGCAGATCGCGACCCTGCGTGCGATCCCGAATCTGACTTTGATCCGTCCCGCCGACGCGAACGAAACGGCGGTCGCGTGGCGCGTCGCGCTGGAGTCGCTCAATCGTCCGGTGCTGCTCGCGTTGACCCGCCAAGCGGTGCCGACACTCGATCGAGCTCGTTACTCATCAGCCGACGGTTTGCGCAAGGGCGCCTACGTGTTGAGCGACGCTGGCGACGGTGAGCCGCGTTTGATCCTGATTGCCAGTGGTTCCGAAGTCGGATTGATCGTGGCGGCTGCGGAACGCCTGCGCAGCGATGGTATCGCGGTGCGCTGTGTTTCGATGCCGAGTTGGAACCTGTTCGATGCGCAGCCGATCGCTTATCGCGAGTCGGTGTTGCCGCCGAATGTGCGTGCGCGGCTTGCCGTGGAAGCCGGCAGCACACAGGGCTGGCACCGCTATGTCGGCGATGCGGGTGACGTGATCGGTATTGACCGCTTCGGTGCGTCTGCGCCCGGCGATATCGTAATGCGCGAATACGGGTTCAGCGTCGATCACGTCTACGCGCGCGCCAAGGCATTGCTGTGATGCCTTCCTTTTGAATAAACATTTCAGCCAGGAGATCATTGAGATGACAGAGAAATTCAAAGTCGGTGATCGCGTCAGCTGGAATTCGGAGGCCGGACATGTCAGCGGCACGATCATCAAGGTGCACGTGCGCGATTTCGACTACAAGGGTCACACGCATCGCGCCACCGCCGACGATCCGCAGTACGAAATCAAGAGCAGCAAGACCGACCACATTGCAGCGCATAAAGGCGGGGCGTTGCGCAAGATCGAGTGAGCAATGGACACAGACGCTTCGATTCCCCACATCGAAACCCGGGCGTCCGCAGAGACGATCTGGACTATCGGTCATTCGACCCGATCGCTGGACGATTTCCTCACATTGCTCGCGGAATATCGCATCGACGCGGTCGCTGATGTGCGGCGTTTTCCCGGTTCGCGGCGCTATCCGCACTTTGCGCGCGATGCGCTCGCAGAAACTTTGCCTGCGCATGACATCGCCTATCAATGGATGCCCAAGTTGGGCGGTCGTCGTCGTGCACGTCCCGATTCCACGAACCTCGGTTGGCGCAATGCATCGTTCCGCGGTTACGCTGACTATCTGGACAGTCCCGAATTCGCCGAAGGCATGCAGGAACTGCTGGGCCTGGCTGCGCGCAAGCGCACCGCGTTGATGTGTGCCGAGGTACTTTGGTGGCGCTGCCATCGATCGCTGATCGCCGACGTGCTGACCCTGCGGGGCATCGAAGTGGTGCATATCCTCGATTCGACCCACGGCAAGGTGCATCCGTATACGTCGCCCGCGCGCATCATCCGAGACAAGTTGACCTATCCCTTGCTGCCGTCCGACGAAAGTCGCGATGCGCACGCTTGATTGCGGCTGATACCGTCCCATATCGCGATGCGCAGGGCAGCTGCGATCAGCATGATCCGTACACAGGAGGTTTCCCATGTCCGCAACGAACCCGCGAACACCGATCCGGATTGATTTTGTTTCCGATGTGTCGTGCCCTTGGTGTGCGATCGGCCTGAAGTCGCTGGAGCAGGCGATCGGACGCCTCGGCGACGACGTTGCAATCGACGTGCATTTCCAGCCGTTCGAGCTCAATCCGCAGATGCCGTCTGAGGGCGAGGACACCATCGAGCATCTGGTGAAGAAATATGGCAGTACACCGGAACAGCTCGCGCGCAACCGCGAGGCGATTCGCGCGCGCGGTGCCGAGATCGGTTTCGTGTTCAACCAGCGCACGCGCATCTACAACACGTTCGATGCGCACCGTCTGCTGCACTGGGCCGCGACCGAAGGTCGTGAGCAGGAGCGCGCGCTGAAACACGCGCTGCTGAGTGCGTACTTCACCGACGATGCCGATGTTTCATCGACCGATGTGCTGGTGCAGGCAGTCGAAACCGCGGGCCTCGATGCGACGCGTGCGCGGCAAGTCCTTGCATCGGTCGAATACGCCGACGAAGTTCGTGAACAAGAGCAATTTTTCCTGGATCGCGGCATCCATTCGGTGCCCGCCGTGATCATCAACGATCGCCATCTGATCTCGGGCGGCCAGCCGGTCGAAGTGTTCGAGTCGGCGTTACGGCAGATCGCAGGCCAGGGCGCGCCATAGCCGTCGCAATCTCGCGATAATCGTCAGACAAGTTCGTCGCTGTCGCCGCGATCGGCCCATTGCCGTTGCGGAGATAGAGCATGGCTCGCGAGTGGCCTCAATAAACCCGCTTCTACCAGCACGTCGACGCCCGCCGCCGGGTGGATTGCGCGTGCCGGAATATCCTCTCCAGCACGCCAGCGCGCGATCGCCTGGTGCTTGGATTCGCCTTCGACGAGAAACAGCACGGCGTGTGCGCGAGCCAATCGCGCCGCGCTCAGGCTCACGCGCTCCGCGGGCGGCTTCGGTGCGTCGAGTACGGCCAGCGTATCGGGTGAGTCCGCCGCCGTGCCCCAATCGTGTCCAGGAAAGAGGCTGGCGGTGTGTCCGTCTTCACCGAGACCCAGGATAACAAGGTCGAAGTCGCCGACATTGCGCAGCACATTCGCGTACGCGTGCGCTGCCGCGTCCGCTCCGAGTTCCGCCGGAATCATATGAATGTGCTCGTGTGGTATCGCGACATGATCAAGCCAGGCGTCACGCGCCATGCGGCTGTTGCGCTCCGGATCGTGGATTGACAGGCAGCGCTCATCGCCAAAGAAGACCTGCCAGCGCGACCAGTCGGTATCGGCATCACGCAAGGACAAATAGGTGCGACGAGGCGTACTGCCGCCACTGAGCGCGATACAGAAGTGGCCATGCGTCGCAATGGCCTCAGCCGCCGCCGCGAGAATGCGCTCGCGCGCGATGCGCTGCATGCCGCGTGTATCGGCGACCGGAAGCCAACGCACGTGCTGCTCACCCAATGGAGTGTTGACGTTCGTCACGCTCATTCCTTCTTGATGGGATGTCCGCCGAATTCGTTGCGCATTGAGGCGAGCAGCTTGGACGAAAACGATTCAGTGTCGCGCGAGCGCAGACGCTCGATCAGTGACGCAGTGATCACCGGCGCTGGTACGTCGAGATCGATCGCTTCATTCACGGTCCAGCGGCCTTCGCCAGAATCGACGACGAATGGCGCGATGCCAGCCATGGTCGGATTCTTGCCGAGCGCATCGGCCGTGAGATCGAGCAACCATGACCGTACGACGCTGCCGGTGCGCCAGATTTCGGCAACCTGGTGCAGGTCAAGCGCGAAATCCTTCTTGTGTTCGAGAATCGAAAAGCCCTCGGCGTAGGCCTGCATCAACCCATATTCGATGCCGTTGTGAACCATCTTCGTGAAATGGCCGGATCCGACCGAACCGACGCGGCCCCAGCCTTGGTCCTTGGCAGGCGCCAGCGTTTCGAAAATGGGCCTCAGGCGTTCGACTACGGCGTCGTCGCCGCCAATCATCATGCTGTAGCCTTCCGCCAGTCCCCACACGCCGCCGCTGGTACCGCAATCGACGTAGTGGATATTTTTGCCTGCGCACAGTTTCGCGCGTTCAAGCGTGTCCTTGTAGTTGGAGTTGCCTCCATCAATGATCGTGTCGCCGGGCGACAGCAGCTTGAGCAACGCGTCGACCGTTCCGTTCGTGATGTCGCCGGCCGGCACCATCATCCAGACGGCGCGCGGTGCAGGCAGCTTGGAGACCATCGCGTCGAGACTCGCTGCGGATTCAGCACCGTTGTCCTCGATTGCCTTGCGCGCTTCAGGCTTCGGATCGAAGCCGACGATGCGATGGCCGCCGCGCACGAGTCGCTGCGCCATGTTGGCGCCCATGCGTCCGAGACCGATCATGCCCATGTCCATTATTCTTGCTCCAACAGGATAAGTGAAAGTGGCCGATACCTTGGCGCGTCGCGGCGAATGTCGTTCGGAGGTTTCGGTTTACAGCCAGCCGTTCGTGAAACCAGCACGTCGCAAGCCCGCAGCGATCGGTGCACAGCTGCGCATAACGCTCCACGGCATGCCGCTCAAATGGTTTTCAATCATCAGCACGATCGGACCGAGATTCAAACCGTAGTGCCACGGCGATATCCAGCCAGCCCGCGAGCCGCCATCGTAGATCGGATTGAAAGTCGCCTTGAAACCATAGCGATTCGGATCGTGCAACTGCAGCGTATGCGTCAGGTGATGAATCGTCGGTAACACGATTTCCGGTGCGAACGGCAGCGACGCGACCACGGCCCATGGTGCGAGTGTGCCGTCGTCGAGTCCGAATGGCGCACCCCGTCCCTTGTAGTCGTAAAAGCGACGCTTCACACCGTCGATTCGGCGCACGTCAGGGCCAGGTCCGTCGCTCGCGGTTATACCCCAGGCCTCGCGCCCATAGCCTTTGAAGCCAAGCGGATTGTCGATGGCGTAACGTTGCTGCACGAGCGTTGCGCGGCGGCTATTCTCGAAATAGTCGATGCCCTTGCCGCGCAGAAATTCGTCCTGGATGCCGCGAAAGTCTATCCACGCATGCGAGAGCTGGTGCGTGAACAGGGGTCCACAGTAGAGATAGTCGAGGTCGTAGCAGTGTTTCCACTCATACGTCGTTACCCATGCTGCATAGGCGTCGCTCGACAAGGCATGCGTCGGCGATCCGAGCGCGAGTACGTACAGCAACAAGGCTTCGTCGAAGCCCTTCCAGCGGTACCGGATAAATCCGCTTTCCGGTCGCCAGCCATGACGGATCGTGCTCCCGCCTGTCTGCATCCACGGCCAGTCCACGCGGCGATAGAGCGCTTCCGCTGTTTCGCGGATTTCACGCTGAGCCGGCGTGTCCGCATCGAAATAAGCCGCAGCCGCGAGCATGCCCGCAAGCAGGAAAGCGCTGTCGACGCTCGACAACTCTGACTTCCATGCGCGACTCCCATCGCGCATGTTGAGGAAGTGGTAGTAGAAACCGCGATGGCCGGTCGCGTCCGGCTGCGTGCCTTGAGGGCTGTCGCGGAAAAAACGCAACGTCGCGAGCGTGCGCGCTATCGCCGTCTGTTCGGTTATCCAGCCATTTTCGATCGCGACCGGATAGCAGGTCAGCGCAAGGCCGGTCGCCGCGATGCTGGCTGGCCAGTCCGGCGCAGTCTTGTCGCGGACCAGTCCGTTGAGCGGATTCGTCTCGTGTTCGAAATAAGCGAACGCCCTGCGTTGCACGTCGCGCAGCAGGCGTTCTTCGCCGCTCCGTCTCGAGGGTTCGCTGTGCATTCCAGATGTCGACTCGCGGCGCATTGGAGAGACTCAGATCGGAGAAGCGGCGGTAATCATTCGCGCGAGCTTGCATGGCCGATCCACATTCCGGCGCCTGCACAGACGATTGCGATGCCGACAATCAGCAGATTCCAGCCGCGCAGGTTTGTCCATGCGATAGCGAACGCCATGGAAGGCTGCATTTGCAGCAAGGCTGCGCGCATCGGCAGCCCGAGCAGGGATGCGATCTGCGCAACCGCCTGCAGGTAGAACGAATACAGCGCGGCGAGCGCGACACAGAGGGTTGCGATCAGCACGCCCGACCATCGCCCCGCATACCCATGCGTTCGCAGCGCCCAGACGATGAACGCCGTCACAACCAATGCGAAGGCAGCGAGATCGCTGCGGCTATAGAGCGACAGCATGCACCAGAGCGCGCCGCCGGCAAGCGCGCACATCAGAGCAGTGGCGATGCCGATCGCGCGCGGGCGCGCCGTCGGAGTTGTGGTCATGCCTTGCACACCTGAGCAGAGGGATGCGCGTGGGTTCAAACGCGCAAAGCTCGATGATAGCGTTCGGCGGCTCGATGCGGTATTCGCATGCGTTCGAATCCGACACCAGGATCATGTCGCGATGGGGCCGATGAGCGCGGCTCAGGAGATGGCTTCGTTCTCGCGCAGCATCCACGTCTGCGGGACATGCTGGAAGCCGATGTGCGGGTAATAGTTCTCTGCGGCAGGCGCGGCCAGCAAGATTAGTTTTGCCTGCGGCCCGGCAGACTGCGTCTGGCGGATCAGCTCTTTGCCAATGCCCTTGTGTTGGTGCGATGCACGCACAGCAAGATCAGCCAGATAAGTGGTCCAGACGAAATCGGTCACGCAGCGCGAAATGCCGACGAGGAGATCGCCATCCCAGGCCGTGACGATAAGGTTTGCGGATGCAAGCATCTGAGCGAAGCGTGCGTCGTCGTCGATCGGCCGGCGCTCGCCCAGCGTCGATGCGCGATAGAGGTCGCGTGCTGCTTCGAGGTCGGGGCGATAGTCGTTGCGATAGTCAATCATCGCGCAAGTCCCTGGTGCGCAAACAAGGCAAGCACCGAAGCCGGCAACGGAGCATCCGCTGCCACGCGTTCATCGGGTTCAGGCGTCCCATGCACGATTTGCTGAGGCACGATGCCGGCCCAATGCGGCAGCGCGAGGTCGGCCGGATTGTCCTTGACGCCACCGTTGCGGATCTTCGCGCTGGCGTCCTCGATTTCAAAGTGCAGCACATTGGTCGCAGCAAGTTCGGTGCGATCCGGCGGACGCGATTCGGACGCGCGCCCGGGGATCACCGCGTCCACAAATCGGGCCAGCGCATCGGCTTTCGCGGCAGCATCCTCGACAAGGCGCGCGCGTCCGAAGGCGACGACGGAGCGGTAATTGACCGAGTGATCGAAATGCGAGCGCGCAAGCACGAGGCCATCGACATGCGTGACGCTGACGCAAGCCGCAATGCCTGCGCCGAGCTGATTGACCAGGCGACTCGCCACCGAGCCGTGCAGCACCAGTGCGTCGCCGGCGCGTGCATACAGCATGGGGATCACGAAAGGCTGTCCGTCCACGCAGAATCCGACGTGCGCAATCATGCCCGCGTCGAGGATCGCGTGAACGGTGGCGCGGTCGTAGTGTGCACGTGCCTTGGTGCGCTCGACGCGGTGTCGCGCGTGGCGTGGCACGGATTCGTCGGGTGTCGGCATCGCGCTTCCAGATGGCTGTCAGGGGGTAAACACTAGGCTCGTATATTGGTACCATCCAGTTCCATGTAAGCAAGCATCGATGGAGCCAATCGTGTATCTGGATCTTGATGGACAAGGGGCGCGGTATGCCCAACTGATCCGTGCCCTGAAACGCGCGATTCTCGATGGTCGCGTTGCTGCAGGCGCGCGATTGCCGGCGAGTCGCACGCTCGCGCGCGATATCGATGTCTCGCGCAATACCGTGCTCGCCGCCTATGAACAGCTGCAGGCCGAAGGCTTCCTGCTTGGTCGCGTCGGTTCCGGCAGCTTTGTTGCAAACGTCGGCCACGCTGCGCCGCAACGGCGCGCGACGAATGGTCTGATCGCTCCACTATCCGCTTTCGCGCGGCGCGCGCTTGCGAACACCGATGGACGCAGGATTCCCGGCCATCAACACGCGGATCTGCGTTACAACCTGCAATATGGGTTGCCGCTGGCGAATCCACTGCTGGCGAGCATGTGGCGGCGTGAGGTGAGTCGCGCGGCCGACCATGCCGAATTCGACTATCCCGACGCGCAGGGTTCGCTGGAGCTGCGCGAACAAATATGCGACTACCTGGCGCGTCGTCGCGGTGTGCCGGCGGCGCCCGTAGACGTGCTGATCGTTTCAGGCACACAGCAAGCGTTCGCGCTGGCTGCGCGCGTGTTGCTCGAAGCGGGCGATACGGTCGTGCTGGAGGATCCGCACTATCGCGGCGCGCGTCAGGCATTCGCTGCGCACGGCGCACACTCGCGCGGTTGTCGCGTCGACGAGGATGGGTTGGTGCCGTCTGCACTGCCGGCAAGTGCTCGGCTTGCAGTCGTGACTCCCTCGCACCAGTTCCCGACCGGAGCGCTGCTGCCGTTGCCTCGTCGAGTGGAATTACTCGATTGGGCAGCGGCGCGTCATGCGTGGCTGATCGAGGACGATTACGACGGCGAATTTCGCTACGGCGGGCGGCCGCTCGCTGCACTGAAATCGCTCGATCGCGATGGTCGCGTGATTT
>JBBRZD010000085.1:0-11038 GCA_038237055.1 Lysobacterales bacterium
CCTGCTGCAACCATGCATGCAATTGCGCCAGCGCCTGCGGCGTGCCGCTGGCGACGACTTCGACGCGTCCGCAATCGAGGTTTCTTGCATGACCGGTCAACCCAAGTTCGCGCGCGCACCGTTCCGTCGATCGACGAAAAAAAACGCCCTGCACGAGACCCGATACGAGGAAGCGCGCGCTGACCATGTCCGGGCGCTACTTCGCCGTGTCGGCTGGGATGGCCTTTTCGAGATCGGTCGCGGTGATCGGACCGGTGAATATCTTCGCTACGCTGCCATCCGGAGAGATCACGTACGTGGTCGGCAGACTGCGCGGCGCGCCGAAATCCTCTGGCGGTTTGTACATATCGAGAAGCGCGAGTGGATATGCGACCGGGTGCGCTTTCGCGAACGCTTGGACTTCGGCTTTGTCGGTGTCCTCGAAGGCGAGACCGATCGCGGCGACTTCCTTGTGACTCGCGACGAAACTGGAAATGTCGGGCATCTCCTTGATACATGGCGAACACCAGGTCGCCCAGAAATTCACGATCACCCACTTGCCGCGCTGCGAGGAAAGATCGAAGGACTTGCCCTCGAGTGTGGTGATTTTCAGCGCCGGCTGCTTGGCCGTTCCTGCCGATGCAGCACCGACGCAAGCAAGTGACGCGACCAGCGCCGCTAACATGAGATATCGAATGCGTTTCATGCGTGCTCCGTCTGATCGTGAGGGTTCTTCGGCACCAACGGCGCGTCTGAGGTCGTCGATGGTACATCCGGCGCAAACAGGCCCGCCAACGGCACGTCGAGCGTCGTGCGTACCTGCTGGCCGAGCCGGGCCAGCAACGCAGATGCAGCTTGCGGCAGATCGTCGCGTGTGGCTTGCGCATCGACCGGCAGGCGATAGGTGCCCTCCTCGTAGATTTCGAGCAAATCGACGGTCGCGAGATTGCGCACAACCATCCATTCGCCGAGCTCGCCACGCTGGATCAAGCCGACGCGATGGAGGTCGCCGAGATAGCGCTGCAGCAGGTCATCCGTAAGGAAAGGTTCCGCTGCACACAAGGCCGTACTGTGTAAACCGCGACCTTCGCGCTGCGCTTCGGCGAAGCGCGCGAGAACGCGCAGCAGACCCGCAAACTCCTGCCCGCGCGGCAATCGCAGGGCGACAGGTCGGTAGTCGAATGCACTCAACGATGCGGTAATCGAAGCGCCGAACAGGACGATCGTCCACGAAAGATAGATCCAGAAAATGAAGATCGGCACCATCGCGAGCGCGCCGTAAACTGCCTGATAGTTCGCGTAGTCGATCGCGTATAGCGCAAAGCCACGCTTCGCCGCCTCGAACAGGATCGCAGCGATCGACGCGCCGATCAACGCGTGCCGCATGCGCACGGTGCGATTGGGAACTACCGCGTAGGCCGCGAGCATGCCGCTCCAGACGATCAGAAAAGGCAAGACGGAAAGCACGCGCGCCTTGACCGAGAATTGCGCCTCAGCGGCATCGATGAACGGCAGTGCGAGCGCATACGAACTGACTGCGAGCGCGGCGACCAGCAGCAACGGACCCAGCGTCAGTGCCGTCCAATAGATCACAAAGCGTGCGGAGGCCCGACGGGCGGTCTGCACGCGCCAGATCCGGTTGAACGCGTCTTCAATGCTCATCATCAGCGAGACCGCACTGAACAGCAGCACCAAGGCCCCGACGGCAGTCGCCTTGCTCGCATTGTCGGCGAACTGCGTAATGTAGCCCTGCACCGCGCTGCCTGCTGCCGGCACGAAGTTGTCGAACACCCACAGTGTAATCTGATCGCGCCAGTCGGCGAAGCCTGGAAATGCTGCCAGAATACCGAGTATTGCCGCCGTCAGCGGAACCAGCGCAAATACCGTCGTGAACGAAAGCGCGCCTGCGGTCTGCATGCAGCGATCTTCGAGGAAGCGGTGCCAGGTGAAATCGAGGAAGGCGAAAGTCCTCTCCCGGTCGTAGCGGCTTCTGGCAAACTGGGCGAGGCGTGTGAACATGGAGCGAGCCTAACGCAGTGTGCATGGCGAGACCAAGCGGGCCGCTCGCAGACGCCGCCCCCCCCCCAATCCTCTCCGTGAAGGGGAGCGCTTGAAAGCAAATTCCAGCACGTACCTCGCATGAGCGAAATTCTCGTCCTTTACTACAGCCGCACCGGCAAGGTTGCCCAACTCGCGCGGCTTGTCGCACGCGGTGTCGAAGAGGTCGACGGCATGCGCGCGCGGTTGCGCAGCGTGCCACCGGTTGCTCCGGTCACGGAAACAGCGCAGCCGCCAGAGCCCGATGAAGGTGCGCCGTACGCGACTCGCGACGACTTGCGCGAATGCGCGGGCCTTGTACTTGGTAGTCCGACCCGATTCGGCAACATGGCTGCGCCGCTGAAATATTTCATCGACTCGACGGCGGCGGAGTGGGCATCCGGCACGTTGGTCGGCAAACCCGCCGGCGTCTTTACCTCGACCAGCACGATGCATGGTGGCCAGGAAACCACCCTGCTCTCGATGATGCTTCCGTTGCTGCATCACGGCCTGCTGATCGTCGGCATTCCGTACACCGAGGCGGCTCTCAATTCCACGCAAAGCGGCGGCTCGCCATATGGCGCGAGCCACGTCGCTGGCGTCGGCGGTGCCAACCCGATCAGCGACGACGAACGCTCGCTCGCGCGCGCACTCGGGCGGCGCGTTGCCGATGTCGCAGCGCGATTGGGCACACACCGATGAAGGCACTGCGGATTGGCTTGATGGCCTGGGCATTGCTCGTGCTGCTGCAATTGGCGTGGTATCTGTGGCTGGCGCCGCCGGCCAACGCGAATTCCACCTTCGCGCTCATGCTGACCTTGCCGCCTTTGCTGCTGCCGCTATTCGCGTTGCGCACGAGCGCGAGCCGTGCGCTGCTCTGGGTCGGCATCGTCGCGCTGTTTTATTTCTGCCACGGTATCGTGGCGGCTTGGGTGATCCCGTCCGCGCGAATCCCGGCGCTGCTTGAAGTGCTGCTGTGCGTCATATTGATCGGGGCGCTCGGCTGGGATGCGCGCGGTTACAAAAGCAATCGCTCAACGACGCGTTGAATCAACCCATGTCGACCTTCCTGCGCATTGGTTTCGGCTTGCTGATAGTCGCTGCGATCTTCGCCATCTACCGTCCGCACAAGCCCAAGCACTACGACCTCGTTCCCTTGTGGGAAACCGCTTCGGCGGACGATAACGCCACGCTCTTTACCACCGACTTCGCGGAACGCGACCGCAGCGTTCGCGAAGGATTCACCCATCGTGGCGTTGCAGCTTGGATACCGTGCGCGGGTGCGAACGTCAGGGGTCCACATGGGGAATCGCCTCGTACGTTGATCAGCAGCAATTTGGGTTATTCCGTGCCGATGAATTTCGGGTGTGCAGAACCGAAAAAATCGGCACCTCTCTATCGGTACTCCCGTGGCGCGCTACGGGCGGATCCTGCGTATGCCACGTCGGCTGTCGAAGCCGATGCGCTGGTCAACGATGGCTACACATTCGCACGCGTGGATGGCTATGTTTTCGTCGCGCAGGTTGCGGGCTCGGTCCCGTTGTATCGACTCAGCCGGTGTGGGTCGGACGATCGCCGGTGCGTGCCGCAACATCGCTATTCGATCAGCAGCGATACACGCGACAGCCTGCTCGCCGTGGGATGGCATTCGGAAGGAATCGTCGGTCATGTTTTCGACGGCTACACCAACCGCTACGCATACGCTGCATTCAGCGGGATGCTCAACGGCGTTACTGGCGGAGGCACGACGCCCGTGCGTATTCCATTGCAGGATGTCGTCGCCTCCAATGAACCCATTGCCATCGGTGGCAACGGGCGAAATCGCGTTTTCGGCGCATTCTCTTCGAATTCGACTGCGCGCCCCGTCGGCGCCGATCGCCAACGCATCACGTTCTCACTCTACACCGGCGATTTATTCGATACCGGCAAGACGAATATCGATCACATTCCGATCTGGCTCTACGGACACGCCCAGATCGCATCCGACGGCGAGGGCGGCGTGCCCTACGACGGACTCGGTATCTTTTTCTCGTTGCCGCAGTGGGCGGGCAATCATTGTGCAAGCAAGTACACGACGGGCGGACAGATTTTCGTCGAGCAAATGTCGAAAGTGAAAATCGATTGCGCCGCCAATCTATCGAAGCCGCTCGCCGCAGGACGCTGGTACGACGTATCGCTGACGGTGACAGATCGCGCAGAACTTTCTTACGCCGTAAAAGATCGCGTAACCAACGAAGTCTTCTCATTCTCGAAAGACTATGCCGGCGATTACGCATGCCCCATCACACATGCACCAGGCAGCCTTCCGCTGTCGAAGCTGTATTGCAACAACCCGTTTTCCTACGATCGCTTTCCGGGCGCGCGAACCGGGTATTTCATCTGGCCGATCTTCAACGGCACACCCGAAGCGCGTGGTCAGCTAGCCAACATCGTCGTGCAGTGGCTCGACAAGGACAATCGCGTCGTTCCCGTCCATTGACAGGCAGATCCGGGGCGATTGTGGGCCCAGCGCAGCCGCCTTTGCCAATTCCGGTGTCGACATCAGGTGGCCACTATTCCATCAAGACGACCTTTCAGCGGCCTGACGCCGATTGCACTGCTCGTGCTTGAGCTGCACGGCTCCCGGCAGGCGGTCGGCCAGGAATTCGACGAAGGAACGAACGCCAGGCAGTTGGCCGCGCCGGCTCGGATAGACGAAATGCATCGTTCCCTGTGGCATGCTGAAAGCCGGCAGCGCGACTTCGAGTTCGCCGCGCGTGATCGACGACGCACAAACGAACTCAGGCAGCATCGCGACGCCGACGTCGCGTTTCGCCGCTTCCAGCAGCACCGCAAATTCACCGCAGGCCACGCGCGCCTGCATTTCGACATTTGTCTTGTGGCCCCGAGCGTCGGTCAGTTCGAGAATCTGCGCGCCTTCGTGTTCAAGCATCGACAGCAGCGGTAACCGCTCCAGTTCATCCGGATTCTGCGGCCTGCCGTGTGCATCGAGGAACGCCGGGCTCGCCACCAGCAGCACGCGCGACTGGCCAAAGGTACGCAGCACCAGCGAGGCGTCGGTATCGAGCTTGTCGCGCACGCGAATCGCGAGGTCGAATCCTTCGTTGATCACATCGACGCGTCGGTTGCTCGCCAGCAGGCGCACCTGCACCTTTGGATATTGGATCAGGAAGTCCGGCAGAACGTGCGCAACGATCGTCTGCGCGAGCGAAACGGGACAGCTCACGCGCACGACGCCGCGCGGCTCGGCGCGCAACTCGTCGACGACATCCTGCGCCGCCTGTGCCTCTTCCAGCGCAGCGCGACAGTGCGCGTAGAAGCGCTCGCCGATTTCCGTCACCGCGAAACTTCGTGTCGTCCGTTGCAGAAGGCGCACGCCCAGTCGTTCCTCAAGCTGGGAAACGCGTTTGCTGAGCCGTGACTTCGGTGTGCCGAGCGCACGCCCTGCCGCGGAAAATCCGCGGTGTTCGACCACGGCTGCGAAGAACCGCAGGTCGTTCAGGTCATGCAGAGCACCTTCGATAGCCGACATCATTGTTTCCAATCGCGAACGAACCCTCGCATTCTTGCGAACTTATCCGCCGATTGTCCATTGCGATCCCGCCGCGCAGCCACTGGCAAACCAGACGCCGGTCGCCGACGCCGCGTTTCGGCCGTGCGCACGGGCATGATCGCGATGGACGCTGCGGCGAGTCTCGTCGACAATCGCGATCCTTGATGCGGCCGCGCCGCGAAAGCCACGGGAATCGCCATGCAACACCTCGTCATCGTCACCACCGGCGGCACCATCGACAAGATCTATTTCGACGACAAATCCACTTTTCAGATCGGCGAACCGCAGATCGGCGACATCCTGCAGGCGCTCGGCGTTGCCTTCACCTTCGACGTGATTCCGGTGCTGCGCAAGGACAGCCTGCACATGGACGAGCATGACCGGCAATCGATTCGCACCGCAATCGAACAACAACCGCATCGGCATGTGCTGGTCACGCACGGTACCGATACGATGGTCGAAACCGCGCAGGCGTTGGCGAATCTCGCAGGCAAGGTCGTGGTGCTGACCGGAGCACTCAATCCTGCGTTGTTCAAAGGCTCGGACGCGGTGTTCAACATCGGTTGCGCAGTCGGCGCGGTGCAGACTCTTTCTGATGGCGTCTACATCGCGATGAATGGCCGCATCTGGAATCCATCTCAGGTGCGCAAGAATCGCGATGCGAATCGATTCGAGGCCGCCGCACGTTGATCGCGACAGCGCTGCCGCGCACAGGGAATCGAAAATCGGATATTTTCGCCCATTGGCGATAGTCGCCGACAGGGAAAAGAAATGAAATCGAGAATGGCTTTAACGATGCTTGCCGGCACGCTGCTGGCGGCGTGCTCGTCGATGACGACAATCAACTCGCCTCACGCGGGTACGCAACTGCTGGTGAAGGACCGGCATCTGAGCCTTCCGGCCCACGAAAACATGCGTGGAACGAGTTTCGGAAACTACGAATTCAAGGCGAGCGAGGAAGGCCTGGATCCGTTTTACGGAATCCTTCCGCTCAGTTTCAAGGGTGGTCACCTCGCCGCGGACATCCTGCTGTTTGCGCCAGGCGCGTTCTTCAACCTGCGCGCGGTGTTCCCGTTCTACGAAATCGATGTCGAGAAGGGCTTGATCCGCTACCGCGCGTCAGAGAATGAGGCGTGGAACGAATACCACCCGAAAGCGGAAGAGATCGCACGCGCGCGCGCCTATTTCGAAGGTGCCTCATTAGTCGCGCCTGCAGCCGCTTCAAAATGACCAGCGCGCGAACCCGTCACCCGCTGACCTGATCGGCACACGACTCCACGACTTTATGTCAGCCTGCGTGTCTGGCGGAATCCGTCCGCCGGGCACATCGAATTCTGACCTGTCCAGTCCTCACAAAAAAAACGGCGACCGGTCTTACAACCGGTCGCCGCATTTGCGCCATCTATGGCGCGGGAGTTTCTCCAGTCGCTTACGGCGTGAAGGTGCCCTTCAGCGAAACACCTGTGTAGCTCGAGTAAGCACGCACGTTGATGTAGTAGGTGCCGGCCTGGACCGGGTTCATCGTGCAGTTCTCGGTATTGCCCGCGACATACGGACGGCAATCGTAGCTGCCCGCGGTCGTGCCCGGCGCGGAACCGAACTTCACATACATGTCGGCATCACCGGTACCACCGGACAAGGCGAACGTGAGGTTCGTCGCGCCCGCTGGAACCACCATCGTGTAGCTCACCGAATTGCCCGTCGTCGCGGCCAGACCCGTTACGGCCACGCCGTTCGCCAGCACGTTGCCGCCACCACTACCCGTCGAGTAGCTGCCGGTCAGGCTGACGCCCGAGAACGTGGCGTACGCGTTGATCATCACGTAGTAGGTGCCCGCCTGAGCGGTCGTGATCGGGCAGCTTTCGGCGTTGCCCGAGACGTACGGACGGCAGTCATAGCTCGACGTGGTCGGCACGGAGCCGAACTTGACGTACATGTCAGCGTCGCCGGTACCACCGGACATCACGAACTTGAGGTTCGTCGCACCCGCCGGAACCACCATCGTGTAGTTCAACTTGTTGCCGGTGGTCGCCGCCAAGCCAGTCACTGCAACGCCGTTCGCCAGCACATTGCCACCGCCACCCGACACCGTCACTGACGAGGTCTTGGTGTTGGTAAGGCCGCCGTTGTCGGTCACCTTGAGCGAGACGCTGTAGGTGCCGCCTGCAGCATAGGTGTGGCTCGGGCTGGTTGCCGTCGAGGTGCCACCATCACCAAACGTCCATGCACGCGATGCAATAGAGCCATCGCTGTCGCTGGAGCTATCGATGAAATTGGCAACCAGTGCGTTGGTCGTGAAGCTGAAGTTCGCGACCGGAGCAACGTTGCCGCTACCGCCGCCAACGATCGGATGCGAGATCGCACACGAGTTGGTGTCGTTGGACCAGCTGGCCTGTTCGGCGTAAGTACCGTTGCCCATGGTCACGTTGGCTGCACCACCGGCCTGCCCTGCAGCGATCCAGGCGCACTCGTCGGAGTTCTCCTGCCCGTTGTAGGTACCGCCAGTCTTGTTGGTCCAGCCGCCGGCCGGGAACTGGTCGGACATCATCTCGTGCCATTCATGGCCGAGGGTCATCGTGTAGCCGTCCAGCGTGCCGGGCGAGTTCACGAAACCGACGCCGCAACCAGCACCCGAGTCAATGTTGTAGGGCTGGTTGCTGAACGCGATGTCGCCGACTGTGGAGCTAACGGCATAGTCGCCCTGCCAGTCATGCCATGCGCAGTACTGGCCCTGGTAATTGTCCGGGTTGGTACCCTTCGGAGACAGGATCACGTAGTAGGCGTAGCGGTTCGACGCTGCCGAGGTGTTGCCGAAGTGAGATGCTGCCTTGAGGGCTTCCTGCGCCAGCTGTGCGCCGGTCGCCGCTGACGGCGAGGCAGCCGAGTTGTCATACCACACGCCCGACAGCACGCCACCGCTCTGATACGGAATAAATTTCGCGTTCGACGGGCAGCTGACCGCTCCGGACGAGATATTCGGGCCGTCACACCACTGCGTCAGTTCAGCCGACCACAACTCCGCACCCGTACCGATGCCCTTGAACATCTGCTGGGCGGCACCGGCCGCGCCGGCCGCGTCATTCGTGAACTTCGCGTTGCCGTTGCCGTCGGTGCTCTGGCTGCCCCACTGCGTACCGTAGAAGATCAGATAGACCTTGGACTGACCGCTCAGCACGCCGACGCCGTTTACACCTCCACCATAGGTGAGGGTCTGCTGACCGGTTGCTGCGGCGAGACCGGACGAATGGGCCGCATCCCAAGCCTGCATCTTTGCTTGGACGTCCAGCGTCGGAATCACGCCATGACGGTACGGGTGACCATAGGCCGGCGAATACGGATTGCCCGTCTTGGATGCTTCGACGGCGGCGGAATTGTCCGCCTGCACACCAATTCCGTTCGCCTGCGCGAGCGCAGTGCTCGTAGCCGCCATTCCGCCGAAACCAACGCACGCTGCCGCGGCCAACACTGTAAGCCGCATGCCACTGAGTGACTTGAAAATCACTGTATACCCCCAGCTGAAATTGTTGAGTTAAGCCGCGATCACCGCGGCGCCGTCGCAAACTCCGTTGCCCCTCGGTCGCATCCATCCCGGTGTCAGGCCCCTCTCATGGCCTGGCACCGGGATGTTTTTGCGAAAAGCTTTGGGCACGCGATGCGCCCCTCGGCAGGTACCGGTTCCCATGGGTCAACCACCAGGAACTCGTCGACGCTATCACCCACGAGCGCCCGTCCGCAAGGCAGCTTGCGGCACGAAAACTGTGGCTGTGTTAGCGCTCATCAGAGCAACGCTGCAGCGCAGCATGCCGAATGGCATTCGTGTAATCGGTTACACGGCGTCCGAAAACATAAGCTGGAATTTATTCGTTGCGCACTGCACAAATTTATCCGCTCAGCGTCGACCGAGCGTGCGCACTTGCTTCGGACGCCTCACCCAGAAAAGCAGGGTCAGAATGAAAAACAAAAGCGGCGCCCAATACATCGTCTTGAGCCAGCGATGATGCACGTTCCATGTTGTGTTGAAGATCAGATCCATCGCAACCGTGGAATCACCGCGAATGCGCTCGAAGCCATCGCCTAACGCGTCGACCAACCGCTGCTGCCCGAATGCCTGCAGCGAGGGAACAAGCGCGTCGATTTGGCTTCCGAGAAAAATATAGGCCGACGCCAGCGGCGCTTCACGACGTGCTGAATCGGTGATCGACGTGCCGACTTCAGGCAACAGTGGCAATGCGCCCCAAACCACGAGGTCATACAGCAGGCTCGCGATGAACAGGGCCAGCGCAATCAGATAGAGGCGACGTTTCATGATGTGTTCTCCCGACTACGCATGTTATCGGGGCGCATGAAATTCGAACAGCTGCATCGAAACCGCCGATACCGCGATATGTTCCGCGTGTCGGCGATGTTCACCCTTGCGCATGCCGCAAATGCAGCAATGGCCGCGCTGCCCTACATCATGCCCGTCTCAAGTCGTGCTGCTTCGGACATCATCGTCTGATTCCATGGCGGATCGAACACCAGGTCCACATCGGCTTCGGCGACAGTGGGAATCATCTCGATCTTGGTGCGCACATCGTCGACGAGGATCTCACCCATGCCGCAACCGGCTGCCGTCAATGTCATCCGCACATTGACCTTGCGACGACCGTCATCGAGACGTTCGAGCTCGCAGTCGTAGACGAGGCCGAGCTCGACGATATTGATCGGAATTTCCGGATCGAAGCAGGTGCGCAACTGCGCCCACACCAGCTTTTCGACATCGGAATCAGCCGCATCGACCGCAAGCTCAAGCGCGGCGGGCTGCTCCTTGCCGAGCGCATCCGCATCCGAACCGGCAATGCGGAATAGATTGCCATCAACATACAGCGTAAAGCTGCCGCCCAACGCCTGCGTGATGTAGCCAACCTGCCCTGCAGGCAGCGTCACGCGATCGCCCTGCGGCACCATCACCGCGGGACAGTCGCGCTCGAATCGGATTGGTTCTGAAGTCTGGCTGTAAGCGCCCATGAAATCTCTGGCTCGGCCGTAGCCGTGCAAATCGGTCGTCTATTATGCCGGCAGCCGCAAGTTGCTGCCTGTTCTGCCGATATCAGGGCTGTAGAGCCGCGTTCAATGCTGGCTCGCGATGTTTCGCGGACTGGGCAGAAGAATAGGCAGCTGCAATGCATGAGTCATAGAACACACTGCGAAACCTGCTTTCACGCTCGAATTGCCTATGCCGCGGCGCGATCGCTGGCGGGAACATCCAGTTCGCGCAGACATTTCCCGAACAGACGCATCGCGGCGTCGATGTCCGCCGGCGGCAAACCGGCATAGCCGAGCACGAGGCCAGGCCGCGGAGGTGTCTTCAGACAATACGGCGCGATCGTGTACAAACCCAGACCGCGTTCGCGCGCCTGCGCAACAAGCCGCTCGCAATCGCCGTGATTGGCGCGGGTCAACCACGCGGTCAAGTGCATGCCCGCGTTC
>JBBRZD010000086.1:0-11011 GCA_038237055.1 Lysobacterales bacterium
AGGCTGTCGCGAATTCTTCACACGAATCGACGAAAACCCGGCCCACGCGCCGGGTTTTTTTTTGGCTTTTCTTCGCCTCTACTTCCGAGGACCATTTTGATGACGATTCGCCATTTCCTCAGCACGCAAGACTGGTCTCGTACCGAACTGGATGCGTTGCTCGATCAGGCTGCTATATACAAGCGTTCGAAGTCGGGCAGCCAGCTCGCCGTCAAGTCGATCGCACTTCTTTTCTTCAATCCCTCGATGCGCACGCGTACGAGTTTCGAGCTCGGTGCGTTCCAGCTTCGCGGCCATGCGATAGTGCTGGCGCCGGGCAAGGATGCATGGCCGATCGAGTTCGATGTCGGTTCCATCATGGACGGTGAGACCGAGGAACACGTCGCCGAAGTCGCGCGTGTGCTGTCGCGCTACGTCGACCTGATTGGCGTACGCGCATTCCCGAAATTCCAGGATTGGTCGGCCGATCGCGAGGATCGCGTCATCAAGGCGTTCGCGAAGTATTCGACGGTGCCAGTGATCAACATGGAGACGATCACGCACCCATGCCAGGAACTAGCGCATATCCAGGCGTTGCAGCAGCATTTCGATACGCGCGACCTGCGCGGCAGGAAGTATCTGCTGACCTGGACCTACCATCCGCGCCCGCTCAATACCGCCGTGGCCAATTCCGCGCTACAGATCGCGACGCGCTACGGCATGGACGTGACTCTCTTGTGTCCGACGCCGGAATATGTGCTCGATTCGCGCTACATGGATATCGCGCGAGCCAACGTCGCAGAGAACGGAGGCTCGCTGACGATCAGCCACGATCCGCAATCGGCCTATAGTGGCGCGCATGTGGTTTACGCAAAGAGCTGGGGCGCACTGCCGTATTTCGGCCGCTGGGCCGAGGAAAAACCGATCCGTGATGCGCACAAGCATTTCATCGTCGACGAACAGAAGATGGCTTTGACCGACCACGCTGTGTTCAGCCACTGCCTGCCGCTGCGTCGCAACGTCAAGGCGACTGATGCGGTGATGGATTCGCCCGCCTGCATCGCGATCGACGAAGCCGAGAATCGCCTGCATGTGCAGAAGGCGATCATGGCCGCGTTAGCCAATCAATGAACCTGTTTCTCGGATAAAAAACATGACTACGAGCAAAGACATCGTTCTCGCATTTTCCGGCGGCCTCGACACCAGCTTCTGTGTGCCGTATCTGAAGGAACTCGGTTGGAAAGTGCACACCGTTTTTGCCGATACCGGTGGTGTCGACGCGCAGGAGCGCGCTTTCATCGAGCAGCGTGCCGCCGAACTTGGCGTCGCAACGCATGTCACCGTTGATGGCGGTCCGGCGATCTGGAGCGGCTTCGTCAAACCGTTCGTGTGGGCCGGCGAGGGCTATCAAGGCCAATACCCCTTGCTGGTGTCCGATCGCTACCTGATCGTCGAAGCGGCGCTCAAGCGTTGCAATGAACTCGGCACGAAGGTGATCGCACACGGCTGCACCGGCATGGGCAACGATCAGGTGCGCTTCGATCTGGCGGTGAAGGCGCTCGGCGACTACGAGATCGTCGCGCCGATTCGCGAGATCCAGAAAGAGCACACCGAAGTGCGAGCTTACGAACAGAAATATCTCGAAGATCGCGGCTTCGGCGTGCGCGCAAAACAGAAGGCTTACACAATCAACGAAAACCTGCTCGGCCTGACGATGTCCGGTGGCGAGATCGATCGTTGGCAAGTGCCGGGCGAAGGTGCGCGCGGGTGGTGCAAGCCGCGGGCGGAATGGCCGCTGTCGCCGCTGCAGGTGAAACTCACGTTCGAGAATGGCGAGGCGGTTGCACTCGATGGCGAGACGATCCTCGGGCACACGATGCTCGCGAAGCTCAACGGTCTGTTTTCCGAATACGGCGTCGGGCGCGGCGTATACACGGGCGACACGACGATCGGCCTGAAGGGTCGAATCATCTTCGAAGCCCCGGGACTGATAGCGTTGCTGACCGCACATCGCGCTCTGGAAGAGGCAGTATTGAGCAAGCAGCAAAACCGTTTCAAGCCGGACGTTGCGCGAAAGTGGGTCGAACTGGTTTATGAAGGCTTCTTCCACGATCCGTTGAAGACCGATCTCGAAGCCTTCCTCGCGAGCAGTCAGACATGCGTCAACGGTGACGTGACGCTGGAAACCTCGGGAGGAATCGTCACTGCGGTTGCGATCGAATCCGTGCATATCCTCAATGCGAAGGGCGCGATCTATGCCCAAGCGGCCGATTGGGGCGTGGCGGAGGCCGAAGGTTTCATCAAGCTGTTCGGCATGAGCAGTACGCTCTGGGCCGAGATCAACCGCAGGTAATCGACATGCTCGATATCACCCTCAAGCATCTTCAAGCTCTGGTGTCGTTCGACACGCGCAATCCGCCGCGCGCGATCGACACGGGCGGCATCTTCGACTACCTGCGCGCGCAGCTGACTGGCTTCCACATCGATGTCGTCGACCACGGTGCCGGTGCGGTGTCGATGCTTGCCGTGCGCGGTGCACCGACGCGCGTGTTCAACGTGCATCTGGATACGGTGCCGTCATCACCCGCGTGGAGCGCCAATCCGCATGTGCTGCGCGTGACGGATGATCGCGCGATCGCACTCGGCGCCTGCGACATCAAGGGCGCTGCCGCGGCTTTGCTGGCCGCAGCAGCGACGACCAGCAGCGATGCCGCTTTTCTGTTCACCACCGACGAGGAAGCAAACGATGCACGCTGCATCGCAGCGTTCCTCGCACGTGATCATGGTTTCAAGGAAGCGATCGTTGCCGAGCCGACGATGTGCGAGGCGGTGCTCGCTCACCGCGGCATCAGTTCGGCGCTGATGAAATTCCGCGGATCAGCCGGGCACGCGTCCGGCGCAAATGCGATGCAGACGAATGCGCTGCACCAGACGATGCGCTGGGGCGTCCGTGCGCTGGATTTTGTCGAGTCGCAGGCGCACCAGCGATTCGGTGGGCTGACCGGCTTGCGCTTCAACATCGGCAAGGTCGAAGGTGGCATCAAGCCGAACATGATTGCGCCTAGTGCGGATGTGAGTTTCGGATTCCGTCCGCCGCCGTCGATGTCGATTGATGTGTTGCATGATCGCTTTCGCAGTCTTGCCGACGCCGACGTCATCGAGCATTACGAGGAAACCTTCCGTGGTCCCTCGCTGCCGGCGGGCGATGTCGCTGCGGCGGAGATGCGTCGTCTCGAGGCGCGCGACCTTGCCGACGCACTCGATCTGCCGATCGGCAACGCCGTCGATTTCTGGACCGAAGCTTCGCTGTTCTCCGCGGCAGGTTTGATCGCGATCGTCTACGGGCCGGGTGACATCGCCCAAGCGCATAGCGCCGACGAATGGGTCGCGCTCGACCAGCTTGCTGCCGCAACGACAACTTATCAACGCCTGCTGGAGGCATGAGCCATGAATGCATTGTCGTCCTCGCTTTCCGACGGCGTCGCCGATCGGGGGCTACTTCCGGCACCCCCATCCTGAGCGCCATGTGACCATGACCGACATGCGCACCACGATCGTCCGCCTGCTGTCCAACATGGCCAGTGCAAAGGAGATCCAGCAATACCTCAAACGCTTCTCGCAACTCGATGCGGCGCGCTTTGCCGTGGTCAAGGTGGGCGGCGCGGTGCTGCGCGACGAACTCGAAGCGCTGGTGTCCTCGCTCGCATTCCTGCAGCAGGTCGGGCTGACGCCGATCGTCGTGCACGGTGCCGGCCCACAACTGGACGAGCGGATGAAAGCCGCCGGCATCGAGAAACGCACCATCGACAACCTTCGTTTCACCGATGCGGCGGTGCTCGCCGTCGTGCGGCAGGTGATGCGGCAGGAAAACCTGAAATTGGTCGAGGCGCTGCAAGCACAGGGCGTGCGCGCGACGTCGATCCAGTCCGGTGTCTTTGAAGCAGATTATCTCGACCGCAATGTGTATGGTCTGGTCGGAAAAGTCACGCGCGTGGATACCGACGGCATCCAGGCTGCGATCAAGGTCGGTTCAATTCCGGTGATCGCGTCGCTGGCGGAAACCAATGAAGGCCAGATCGTCAACGTCAACGCGGATTTCGCCGCAAACGAGCTGGTGCAGGTGTTGCAGCCCTACAAGATCGTGTTCCTGACCGGCACCGGTGGTCTGCTCGATGACAAGGGCCACGTGATCGATTCGATCAACCTGTCGACCGAGTACGAACACTTGATCGCGCAGCCGTGGATCAACGGCGGCATGCGCGTGAAGCTCGACCAGATCAAGGACCTGCTCGACATCCTGCCGTTGTCGTCTTCGGTGTCGATCACACGGCCGGCGGAATTGGCGAAGGAGCTCTTCACGCACAAGGGTTCGGGCACCCTCGTGCGTCGCGGCGAGCGCGTGCTGCACGCGTCGTCCTGGGGCGAACTCGATCTGCCGCGTCTGCGCGAGCTGATCGAATCGGCATTCGGGCGTAGGCTGCTGCCGGACTACTTCGAGCGCACTCGCTTGTTGCGCGCCTACGTCAGCGAGAACTATCGCGCTGCGGTCATCCTGACAGATGAAGGGTTGCAGCACGGCACGTCCTTCACCTATCTCGACAAGTTCGCCGTGCTCGACGATGCACAGGGCGAAGGCCTTGGCCGCGCGGTATGGCAGGTCATGCGCGACGAGAATCCGCAGCTGTTCTGGCGTTCGCGTCGCGGCAACCCGGTCAATGCGTTCTATTTCGCCGGGAGCGATGGCTGCATGAAATACGACAAATGGAAGGTCTTCTGGTACGGCCTGGATGATTTCGACGACGTTCGTCATTGCGTCGACCATTGCCGCACACGACCCGCCACGCTCCAGGATTGATCGCGCATGACCTCCCAAACCATCAAGGTCGGTATCGTCGGCGCGCGCGGATTCGCGGGCGCGGAAATGATCCGGCTTGTTGCGCGCCATCCTTCGCTGCAGCTCGCATTTGTGTCCTCGCGCGAACTTGACGGTCAGCGTGTGAGCGACCATGTCGCCGAGTTCGACGGAGAGCTGCGATACGAAAATCTCAGTCACGAAGACGTTGCGAACAAGCGCGCTGATGCCGTCGTGGTTGCCCTACCGAATGGAAAGGCGAAAGAGATCGTCAATGCGATCGATGTGGTAAGACCGGACACGGTCATCGTCGACCTCTCTGCCGACTACCGTTTCGATGACAGCTGGTACTACGGCCTGCCAGAACTCACGCGCGAGCGCTACACGGGGCAAAATCGAATCAGCAATCCGGGCTGCTATGCGACGGCGATGCAGCTGGCGATTGCGCCACTAAAATCAGATCTGGCCGCGCCACCGGCGTGCTTTGGCGTCTCCGGCTATTCCGGCGCGGGCACCACGCCGTCAGACAAGAACGATCAGGAAAAACTGCGCGACAACCTGATCCCCTATGCGCTGGTCGACCACGTACACGAGCGCGAAGTCACGCGTCAGCTCGGGCTTCCGGTCGAGTTCATGCCACATGTCGCGCCGCATTTCCGCGGCATAACGATGACCGTCAATTTGTGGTTGCAGCAGCCGATGACGCTCGATGCGATCAGGGCGCGCTATCGCGAGTTCTATGCGAACGAACGGCTGGTGCGCGTCATTGACGAGATGCCATGGGTCAGTGCGATCGCGGGAAAGCACCATGTCGATATCGGTGGATTCACGCTCGCGCCCGGCGGCAAACGCGTCGTCGTCGTCGCGACGCTCGACAACCTGTTGAAGGGTGCAGCGACCCAGGCGATGCAGAACCTCAATGGCGCATTCGGATTCGATGAAATGGAAAGCATTCCGCGACCGTGACGCTCACACGCGGTATCGCTGCAATCCATCATCCAGATCGAGGAATCACATCATGCGCCTTTCGCGCTATTTTCTCCCCACACTGAAAGACAATCCCGCCGAGGCGCAGATCGTCTCGCATCGCCTGATGCTTCGCGCGGGCCTGATTCGCCAGGAAGCCGCCGGCATTTATGCGTGGTTGCCGCTCGGTCTGCGCGTGTTGCGCAATATCGAGCGCATCGTGCGCGAAGAGATGGATCGGGCCGGCGCGATCGAATTGCTCATGCCGACTTTGCAACTCGCCGGCCTCTGGCGCGAGAGCGGTCGCTACGACGCCTACGGCCCCGAGATGCTGCGCATCCGTGACAGGCATGAGCGCGAACTGCTGTACGGGCCCACCAACGAGGAAATGGTCACCGGGATCTTTCGCGCCGGCGTCAACTCCTGGCGCGATCTGCCGCGGAATCTCTATCACATCCAATGGAAATTCCGTGACGAGCAACGCCCGCGTTTCGGGGTGATGCGCGGGCGCGAGTTTCTGATGAAGGACGGGTATTCTTTCGACCTCGATGAAGCTGGCGCGCGGCGTTCATACAACCGCATGTTCGTCGCCTATTTGCGCACCTTCTCGCGCATGGGATTGAAAGCGATCCCGATGCGCGCCGAGACCGGGCCTATCGGCGGCGACCTTTCGCACGAATTCATCGTGCTCGCCGACACGGGTGAATCGGATGTGTACTGCGATCAGCGCGTACTGGAATTGCCGGTGCCGGGCGCTGATATTGACTACGAAGGCGATCTCGGATCGGTGATACGCGCGTGGACCTCGATTTATGCGGCAACATCTGACGTGTACGAGCCAGAGCGCTACGAAACTGAAGTGGCGGCCGAGCATCGTCTGCACACGCGCGGCATCGAAGTCGGTCAGATTTTCTATTTCGGCACCAAATATTCGGAACCGATGCGTGCGAACGTGACGATGCCGGACGGGTCCTCTAGTGCACTGCATGGGGGCTCATACGGCATCGGTGTTTCCCGTCTCGTCGGCGCAATCATTGAAGCCAGCCATGATGACGCCGGCATCGTCTGGCCGGACGCCGTCGCGCCGTTCGCGGTCGGCCTGGTCAGTCTCAAGGTCGGCGATGCTGCAGTCGATGCGGCCTGCGAAGATCTCTACGCAAAACTCGAAGCCAAAGGCGTTAGCGTGCTCTACGACGACACCGATCAAAGGGCCGGCGCTAAATTCGCGAATATGGATCTGATCGGATTGCCATGGCAGATCGTCATCGGTCCGCGTGGGCTCGCGAATGGCTTGGTCGAATTGAAACGTCGTCATAGTGGCGAGCGCGTCGAGCTGTCGGTCGACGCCGCCATTGCGAAAGTTGCGGCTTCCGTTGCCACTTCGATCGTTGCGAACAGGAGGACCACCCATGAGTGACCTGCTCTGGAAAAAATCCGGCACGCGCACCGACGAACGCATCATGCGATTCCTTGCTGGCGACGATGTCGTCCTCGACCGCGAGTTCCTGTTGCACGATATCGAAGCGAGCGGCGCACATGTCGAAGCGCTCGCCAAAATCGGTATCGTCAGCGCCAATGAAGCGCAATCGATCGTGCATGAACTGGGCGTGCTCGCAGACGACTTCCGCGCCGGGCGCTTCGTGCTCGACGATCGCTATGAAGACGGTCATTCCGCGATCGAGGCGCGTCTGACTGAGCGCCTTGGCGACGCCGCTCGCAAGGTGCACACCGGACGCAGTCGCAACGATCAGATTCTCGTCGCTACGCGATTGTGGCTGAAGGCGCGTCTCACGGACTTGCTTGCCTCGTGCCGCGATGTCGCGGAAGTGTGCCTGGATCGCGCCGCGCGCGAGTCGCTGCCTTTGCCGGGATACACCCATCTGCAGCGCGCGGTTGTCTCGTCGACGGCGCTGTGGTTCGCCGGATTCGCCGAAGCCTTCATCGACGATGCGCGTCGCGCGCGCGATACGCTCGCGTGGATCGATGCGAACCCACTGGGTACCGCGGCGGGCTACGGTGTGAACCTCCCGCTCGATCGTGAGCACACTACGCAAGCCCTCGGGTTCGCTCGCCTGCAGATCAATCCGATCTATGCGCAACTTTCGCGAGGAAAATTCGAGATCGCCGCGCTGGATGCGCTTGGCAGCGCATTGCTCGATCAGCGCCGTCTTGCCTGGGATCTGTCGCTATTCACGACGGCGGAATTCGGTTTCGTGAACTTGCCAGAGAAATACACGACCGGAAGTTCGATCATGCCGAACAAACGCAACCCGGACGTGATCGAACTGATGCGTGCGAGCTATGCCAGCGTCGCGGCTGCTCGCACCGAGATCGAGCAATTGCTGTCGCTGCCGTCGGGCTATCAGCGTGACCTGCAATTCTCCAAGGGCGCGATCTATCATGGTTTTACGCGCGGCCTTGCCTCGCTCGCATTACTCCCTGGCTTGCTGGCTCGTATCGAGTGGAATGCTCCGGCGATGCGTGCTGCGATCGAACCGGCGATGTATGCGACCGACGCGGCGATAGAACAAGCCGCCGCTGGCGTACCTTTCCGCGATGCCTATCGCCAGGCGGCCGAGTCGGCGACAGCAGCCGGGAAGGGGCGTACGCCGGAGGCAAGCCTTGCAGCGCGCGTGTCACCGGGTGCAAGCGCGGACCTTCAGCTCAATGCGCTGCGCGCGCGTCTGCACGACCTTGGGTCCTGATTTCAGCGCGTCAACCAGCCTTGCGCGCGCGCTGTGCTTAGGGCGTACGGCAAGTTCGAGAACAGGCATTTGTTCGTGATAGCAGGCGGAGCCCAGCACGCCGGGGAATGCCAGCTTGCTTAGAGCAGCCGCCAGATGCAGAGCAGTATGAGCGCGCGAGATGTTCCGGCGCCGGGAATTCCGTGGTAATCATGTGCACGGTGCACGGTGCAAGGCGCTTGGGGCAACGTTAAACGGTCGGGATTCTGCTCGGGGAGGAATGGCGCGCCGGGAATCGCGATCTTTTCCGCTGTCGCAACAACAATTGTTCGTGAACGAAAACAAAAATATTCAACCTGCGGCCGTTCAAAACGAGCTTGCGCTAGTCTCAACTATCTACGGGTGGATTTCATTGCCGATGTTCGTGTTGCCCAGTATGGATGATCGATGACGGCGCCAGTGAAACTGTGTGCTTCCGACCGCTTGCTTGTGTTCGCGCCTCATCCCGACGATGAAACACTGGCGACTGGCGAATTGATCCAGTTCGCACGGGCTTGCGGCGCAGTAGTGCATGTCGTCTTCGTGACTGACGGCGACAACAATCCCTGGCCGCAACGCTGGCTAGAGCGGCGCTGGCGTATTGGGGACGCGGAGCGCGCACGCTGGGGTGCGCGACGGCGTATTGAAGCCGGCGAGGCGCTCAATCGTTTGGGTCTCGAAGTTCAGCACAGCGCGCATTTCCTCAACTGGCCCGATCAGGGACTGACTGACAGCCTGATGCGCGATGACCTCGCGGTCGACCGACTCGCCGAGGAGATTGCCGCGTTCGCGCCGACGCACATGGTGATGCCGACGCTGGTCGACCGCCATCCTGATCACAGTGCATTGCGCGTGATGCTGGAGCTGGCAATGCTGCGCAGTGCCTACCATTGCATCCGTCTTGGCTATGTCGTGCACGCGGCGACGAAAATTGCACCTGAGCATCGCAGCATGGCCGACACCGAGCGGCAACAGCGCAAGCAATGGGCGATGCAGGCCTACGTCAGCCAGATGTCGCTGAGCCGACGTCGCTTGCTCGCGCTCGCGGCGCGCCCGGAACAATTTGAGGTCACGCTTTCATCGATGCCTGTGCCTCATGCTGCACCGACGATTCTCATTCCGTATCCTGCTGGTACGCGTCGTCGCCACGAATTGTTGCTAGTGGTTGCGACCAGCAGGGACGTCCGCCGCTGGCGCGTACCGTTGCCGCACATCAAGACAGGCGCTTCCGCAACACAGGACCAGCTACTGGCGATCGAGGCGACGGGTGGCAATCTCAGCGTCACTTTGCCCGTCATGTCGGATCCAATTCTGGTCGTCTTTTCCAAAGTGAACCGTCGTGGACCGCGCCTGTTGATCTTCGATCACGAGCCTTGGCGCGAGTCGGTCGGCACGCATGCGCAGGCGTCGAAATCCGCGAGCGCGATACCTGCAGGCGCGCTTCGCGATGCCTGAGCGGGCGCAGGAGACTGCCGCAGTGGTTCCGATTGCGCGGACGACACGCGTCACTTCAGCCGATGGCGCGACGGCAGATATGAGCCTCATCGGGCCGCTTGGGCATGTGCGTGATGTCGTGCTGTGGATGCCGGCGCTAGGCGTTGCCGCGCGCAACTATCTGGCATTCGCCGATGCGCTGGCAAAGCAGGGTATCGCAGTCGCCTTGCATGAATGGCGCGGCATCGGCTCGAGCGATCGTCGCGCACGTCGCGTTTCGAACTGGGGCTATCGGGAACTCCTCGCGTTTGATATTCCAGCGAGTGTTGCAGCGGTGCGAACCGCGTGGCCGGATGCGCGCATCTGGCTCGGCGGGCACAGCTTGGGCGGGCAGCTTGCCGCTTTGTACGCGAGCATGCACGGCAGAGATCACGCCGGCTTGCTCCTGATCGCGAGCGGCGCACCGTATTGGCGCAGGTTTTCGCGGCCATGGCTGATCGGCATCTTCGCGGCCTGCGTGCCATCCATTGCGGCAGCGCTCGGATATTTTCCCGGACGCCGCTTTCGCTTTGCAGGTAACGAGGCGCGTGGCGTGATGGTCGATTGGGCGCGCAGCGCTCGCAGTGGACGCTATGCAGTCGATGGAATCGATACGGATTTCGATTTGGCGCTGCGCGCGCTTACGCTGCCGATACTCGCCTTGCACCTGAAGGACGACTGGCTCGCGCCGCTGCCGTCGCTGCAATGGCTGCTTGGGAAGATGCCGCATTCGCCTCAGCGAATGGAATTAATTGGACCCAATGAAATGGGTGATGTGCCCGCCGACCATTTTGCGTGGATGAAATCGCCATCGGCTCTGGCGGGGCCCATGGCTGCGTATCTCAAGGAAAATTCCCAGCTTTGAAGCCCAAGGGCTTGTTTTTGTGCGCATGTAACGGAATCTTACGGCCAGCCCTGTCATAATGGGGTGTTTGGCGCTCGCCGACTCCGCACCATGCCCCCTGCAAGGTTTCGCTCCGGCTGCTCGCGAGCGCTGGAATTTCTCGTTATATCAAGG
>JBBRZD010000087.1:0-11007 GCA_038237055.1 Lysobacterales bacterium
AGCAGATGCCGGACCTGATCCTCGTGGACCTCATGTGCAAGGAACTGAAGCTGCCGCAAATACGCGAGGCTGCGGCGCGCGGCGGGCGCGATGTCGCGCTGGTTGCCTTCGGACGCGGTCTCTCCGAAGACGCGGTTGTGACTGCATACCGCGACGGAGCACGCGCGCTCGCGCTGCGCGGCTCGCACGAACACATACAGACAGTGATTCGGCGCGAATTCGAGGCGCTAACGATGCGTCGTGGCGTGCGCAGACTGGAAGCGTCCCTGCGCGAATCCGAGCGTCGTTGCGATGCGTTGCTGGATTCATCGCGGGACCCGATTGCCTTCGTGCATGAAGGCATGCATGTGCGCGCGAACAAAGCTTATCTTGAAATGTTCGGCTTCGACGATTTCGAGGATGTCGAAGGCGTGTCCATCCTCGACATGATCGCGACCGACGACACCGAAGATTTCAAGACCCTGCTCAAGCGGCTCTCGAAGGGTGACAAGCCCCCTCAGAGGATGAACCTCAAGGCAAAACGCAACGACGGCACCACCTTCGATGCGACGATGGAATTCAGCGAAGCAAGCTTTGAGGGCGAGCCTTGTCAGCAGATCACGTTCCGTCTGCAATCGGTCGATGCCAATCTCGCCCAGGAGATCGACGCGCTGCGCTCGAAGGACATGGTCACGGATTTGCTCAATCGCCAGTACTTGATGGCGCAGATCGAACAAGGCGTGTCCCAGGCAGCCAATGGCAAGGGCGACCAGGCGTTGATCCTGATCGAACCCGACGATTTCAAGCAGGTGCTGGACACGGTCGGTCTGGGCAATGCGGACGTGCTGCTCAGCGATCTTGCCAACCTGCTGCGACGTCATCTTGACGAGGCGGACGTTGCCGGTCGCGTTGCAGAGTATACGTTTGGCGTGCTGCTGGCCGGCCGCAGCAGCGAAGCGACCAAGCACTTGGCGGAAAAGCTGCGCAACGTGTTCAGCGAGCGCATTTTCGAGATCGGCACACAATCCATCAGCTTGACCGTAAGTCTGGGCGGTGCCCTGATCGGCGAGAAGAACGCGAACGCGACGACGGTCATGAGCCTGGCTAGCGCCGCGCTGCGCAGTTCACAGACCGAAGGCGGCAACCGTTCCCACATCGTCGATCCCGCCGAAGAGGACAAGGCGGCAGCGGAAGCGAATCGCCACTGGCTCATCTTGATCGACAAAGCGCTTGCGGAAAACGGTTTCGTTCTCTACTACCAGCCGATCATCAGCCTGCATGGCGCCGAAGGCGACTATTACGAAATCCTGCTGCGCATGGCCGGACCCAAGGGCGAAATTCCGCCAGGTCAATTCATGCCAATCGCGGAGCGCCACGGCAAGCTGCCGGCAATCGATCGCTGGGTAATTGCGAATGCCATCCGCGCGATCGCCGAGCGCGAACGCGCCGGCAACCGCACGACGTTCTTCATCAAGCTGACGGCGCAATCGCTGGATGACCAGACCTTGCTGCCGTGGATCGCGCAGCAGCTCAAGACTTCGCGCCAGCGCGGCGATTCACTCGTATTCGAGATGCCGGAAAGCAAGGTCGTGACCAGCCTGAAGCAGGCGCGCGCGTTCGCCAAGGGTCTGGAGCAGATTCACTGCGGCTTCGCGCTGGAACAATTTGGCTCTGGACTGAACTCCTTCCAGTTGCTCAAGCACATCCCGGCGCGCTATCTGAAGATCGACCGCAATTTCATGGCGGACCTTCCGAAGCAGAAAGAAAACCAGGACAAGATCAAGGACATCTGCGAGCAGGCTCACCACGCCGGCAAGCTCACAGTCGCCGAGTTTGTCGAAGACGCGGCGAGCATGTCGATCCTGTTCAGCTGCGGCGTGAATTTCGTGCAGGGCAATTTCCTGCAGGAGCCGGAAAAGATACTGAGTCACGCTGCCGCGTAGAACTCAGCGAGAGCGCCGACCGATGTGGAAGCGGCGGCCGCCGCTTCCAGATGCCTTAGACCGCGCGCAATGCCGCGATGCGTTCCTCCAATGGCGGATGGCTCATGAACAGGCGACTGATGCCACCTTGTCCGGAAATGCCAAACGCCTGAATCGCCTTCGGTAACGCAGCTTCGCCCTGGTTGCCCGCCAGGCGTTGCAGCGCCGAGATCATGTTTTCGCGACCACCGAGGCGTGCGCCACCGGCATCGGCGCGGAACTCGCGCCAGCGTGAAAACCACATGACGATGATCGAGGCGAGGAAACCGAGCGCAACCTGCAACACCATCACGATGATGAAGTAGAAGATGCCGCCGCCGCTGCCTTGGCTGTTGCGATTGCCGGTCAGCGCGTTGTCGATGACCGTGCCGATGATGCGTGCGAAGAAAATCACGAAGGTGTTGAGCACGCCCTGGATCAGGCCCATCGTGACCATGTCGCCGTTGGCGACGTGGGTAAGTTCGTGGCCAATCACCGCCTGCACCTGATTGCGATCCATGCTTTTCAACAAGCCGGTACTGACTGCGATCAGTGCGCTGTTTCGGCTCATGCCGGTGGCAAACGCATTCATGTCCGGCGCATCGTAGACCGCAACTTCAGGCATGCCGATCCCCGCCTTCTGCGATTCAGCGCGCACGGTCTCGATCAACCAGCGCTCCGAATCGTTGCGCGGTTCAGTGATGACCTGCGCGCCCGTCGTGCGCTTGGCGATCCATTTCGACATCGCAAGCGAAATGAAGGAACCGCCCATGCCCATCACGGCCGCCATGAACAGCAGGCCCGTGTAGTTGCCCAGACGAACGTGAAATACGCCTTGAACGATGAAAAGGGCGATGTTCAACAGGAACAGCACCGCAATATTGGTGCCGATAAAGAGAAGGACGCGCATCATGGGGCATGACTCCGACGGTCGTGCAAGCTGCACTAGCCAACATGATGTGGCGTGGCAGCGGCGAACTCAAGTCGTCATGACGCCTTGCGCCGGATCGGAACGCTTGCGTTAGGATCGACGGGTTTTTCCAATTCGCTCGCCATCATGTATCGCGGACGCTTTGCTCCCTCGCCCACTGGATCGCTGCATTTCGGCTCGCTGGTCGCGGCTCTCGGCAGCTGGCTGTTCGCGCGCGCGGTGGGCGGCCAATGGATCGTGCGAATGGAAGATCTGGACCGCGAACGCGAAGTCGCGGGCGCAGCGGATGACATACTTCGTACCTTGACCGCCTTCGGATTCGAATCAGACGCGCCCGTCCTCTATCAAAGCCATCGCACGGATGCCTACACCGCCGCATTGGATCGCCTCGAAATCTCCGGTCGCGCCTTTCGGTGCTGGTGCAGCCGCAGCGATCTCGAACCCTTTGCTGGCATCCACCCGGCTGAATGCATTGCACCTGCTGGTGCGCGCGCTCCCGCATGGCGCGTGCGCGTGAATGACGAAACAATAGGCTTCGACGACGCGATCCAGGGCGTCACAGCGCAAGATCTGCGCCGCGAAGTCGGTGACTTCGTGATCTGGCGCGCCGATGGCGTGTGCGCGTACCAACTTGCCGTTGTCGTCGATGATGCGGCGCAAGCGATTACCCACATCGTGCGCGGAGCTGACTTGCTCGATTCAACGCCGCGCCAGATCCTGCTGCAGCGCTTGCTTGGCGTGGCCCAACCGGCGTACGCGCACCTTCCACTCGCGATCGACCATGAGGGCCGCAAGCTCAGCAAGCACGAACAAGCGCTCGCCGTCGACGCCAGTGACCCCCTGCCGGCGCTGCACGCTGCTCTGCAGTTCCTCGGCCAGCCGGTGTCCAAGGCGCGCAATTCAGAAATGCTACTTTCGCAAGCCGCGCTGGCGTTCGACCCACAGCGCATTCCGCGCGCCTCCGCGACTCCCACGCCGTATGCGGCGACGCGGAAGGACGTTTGCTGACACGACGGGCACAATTGTGCCGACGTACGCGGCGGCGCTCGCCACGAACCCTCACAAAGGAGTACGAATCATGACGGCACGCATCGCACTGGTCACCGGTGGAACTGGTGGAATCGGCACAGCCATTTGCCGACACCTCGCCAAACTCGGCCACAAGGTCGCCACAAATTATCGCGATGAAGGGAAAGCGAAGGCCTGGCAGGAGGCGCAGCGCAAGGATGGTTTTGAATTTGCGATCGCACCGGGCGATGTGTCCGATGCCGCGTCGTCTGAGGCAATGGTGCAGGATGTTGAACGCCAGATCGGCGCGGTCGACATCCTGATCAATAACGCCGGCATCACGCGCGACACCACATTCCACAAGATGACCGCACTGCAATGGCAGGAAGTCATCGCGACGAATCTTGGCTCGTGCTTCAACGTAACGCGCCCTGTGATCGACGGCATGCGTAACCGCAAATGGGGCCGCATCATTCAGATCAGCTCGATCAACGGCCAGAAGGGCCAGTATGGTCAAGCCAACTATGCCGCCGCGAAAGCCGGCATGCACGGCTTCACCATCTCACTGGCTCAGGAAAACGCGAAGTTCGGCATCACCGTGAACACCGTTTCTCCCGGTTACGTCGGCACCGACATGGTGATGGCTGTGCCGGAGGACGTGCGCGCAAAGATCGTCGCGCAGATTCCGGTCGGTCGTCTCGGTGAGCCTGACGAAATCGCCTACGCGGTCGGTTTCTTTACCAACGAGCAAGCCCGTTGGATCACCGGAGCGAATCTGGCCATCAACGGCGGACAGTACATGGGTTGGTGATGTGCGCGTTTACCTGGTGCCGTCAGGCATCAGGTGCGCACATCACCAGACGAGGCAGGAGCCGAGCGGGCGGGTCGGCCACTAACGTCTAGCCACGGATGGCGTCGAAAGAGCCATGGATGGAGTGCGCGATATTCTTGAGTTTCTATCCGCGCGCATAGCACCGACGCCGTTTCTCGCACGACCGGCCTGATCCACGATATGGCATCAACGCCCACTTCTTTCGCATGAAAGCGTGGGCTTCAGGCATCGCGTCTCCCGCCTCTCCCGCAACGCCTTCCCCCAAGCATTTCGTCAACCATTGTGTGCCCCGCACCATGCGTAACTGGTGCGCCGCCGCACATTCTGCTAGCGTTGTGCGATGACTGAACTGCGCATCATCAAGAAGTACCCGAATCGTCGTCTCTACGACACCGAGATTTCGAGTTACATCACGCTGGAGGAAGTTCGCCAGCTGGTGGTCGATAACGAGGAGTTCGAAGTACGCGACGCCAAAAGCGGTGAAAACCTGACCCGCTCGGTCCTGCTCCAGATCATCTCGGAGTACGAGGATCATGGCGAACCCATGTTCACCACCAAGCTGCTCTCGCAGGTCATCCGTTTCTACGGCGACTCCCTGCAGGGCTTCATGGGCGGCTATCTGGAGCACAGCCTGCAGATCTTCATGGATCAGCAGCAGCAGTTTCGCAGTCAGCTCAACAACATCCTCGGGCAGACGCCGTGGTCGATGTTGAATGGTTTGACCGAACGAAATGTGGATCTCTGGAAGTCGCTGCAGCAGGGTTTCCTGACCGCTGCCGCGAATACGGTCCGCGATAACGCAGCCGATGCAGGCAAGCCGAAGAAAGACTCGAAACCCTGAGTCGATCTGGTCGGACCCGGTCACGACCGAATCGCGACGCACACCATTGCGTCGCAGCAAATTTTCGCGTCCGTTGATGCCGCAGCGCACGAGCGGCGTGCCAAATCACTGGGGAACATTCGATGAGCAAGCGCGTCGCCGTTGTCACGGGCGGAATTGGTGGACTTGGCACGGAAATCTGCAAATATCTGGCGCGCTCGGGCCGCAAGGTCATCGCTGCCGACCTCGCTTCGCGCAGCGAGCGCGTCGATGCATTCCGTGAGGAAATGAAGGAATTCGGCGACTCGGTCGTCTTTGAGCCTCTGAATGTCACCGATTTCCAAGCCTGCGCGAGCTTTGCCTCAAACGTGGGCAACACGCACGGCCCGGTGTCGATTCTGGTCAACGCCGCGGGGATCACTCGCGACACGACCTTGCGCAAGATGACGCCCGAACAATGGGGCGACGTTCTGCGGGTCAATCTGGAAAGCGTGTTCAACATGTGCCGCCATGTCGTCGACGGCATGACGAATCAGGGCTTCGGCCGCATCATCAATATCTCGTCCGTTAACGGACAAACCGGCCAATTCGGCCAGACCAACTATTCCGCGGCGAAAGCCGGCATGCACGGTTTCACCATGGCGCTCGCGCGCGAAGTCGCGAAGAAAGGCGTGACGGTCAACAGCGTGTCCCCTGGCTACTGTGCGACAGCCCTGGTCATGGCGGTGCCGGAGGAAATCCGCAACCAGATCATCGCCAACATCCCGGTCGGTCGTCTCGGCGAGCCGCGCGAGATCGCGCGCACCGTCGACTTCCTCGCCGCCGACGACGCCGGATTCATCACCGGGGCGAACATCCCCGTCAATGGCGGGTACTTCATGGATTTTTAGTTCCAAACTTTTACATATTCAATTTTTTCAACATTCTGTTGCGCTTTCCACGCAGCCATTTCTTCAAGCAACCCGCGTAGCTTTCGATTTCCCTGTGACGGCCGGCCCACTCAGGGTGTAGCCGCCGTCAAAGCTGGAATTGGCGTTCGAAGTGATCGGGCTTGGTACCGTTGGCGGCGCAGCGATTTGCAACTGCTCCGTCGCAGCCACGCTGAGCTCTGCGACGTGCTAGACGGCTAAATAAACCTGACTCCATTTCCGTAGACTCCATTTCCGTATCCCATTTCCGTATCGTCCGATTGTCGCCACGCCTCGACGGTCGGCTTGAGCGAAGCTAAACAGCCGCGCTCACGTCCGTTGCTGCGGTTGCCGCTGCCGATAATGCACGACAGCGGCCACTTCGATCGCGCCCGCTTGGATCCGGTAGTAAATCCAGAACGGCCGCGCTCGCATTACGCGCAAGTCGTCGCGATTCTCCGGCTGCACTTTACGACCGGCTCGCGGAACCATTTGCAACTGGCGCGCCGCCGCGCGGATACGCTCGATCATCTCCTCGGCTCGCAACGCCGATGCCTGCTCGCCGATAAACGCGCGGATGCTCAGTAAATTGCGCCGCGATTCCGGCGACCAGACCAGCCTCATGCGCGACGATCAAGCGAGGGCATCAGATCCTCGTCCGCGATGCCTTCGCCGGCATCGAGTTCGCACAGTCCGCGATGCAGCGACTGACGCAACACCGAGTTCGGATCGCGCTCCTGTGCCATTATCGCCTGCGCTTCATCGAGCGGGATCACCTGCGTCTGCATCGCCAGCAGAAGATCGTCCAACGTCGCCGTCTCCGGCAGGCGCTCCAGCATTTCTTCGACTTCATGCTTCAGGGCGGCATTGACCATGACGATGCTCCGGTTATCTCTCACGGCGATTCTACGCCTCCGGATCGCTGCCATCAGGCTCGCGCGATCACCGCTCCAATCTCGCGTCCGGATGCGCCACCGCGCGCATGGCCTTCAGCCGCCCGATCGAGACGTGCGTGTAGCGTTGCGTCGTCGCGATCATCGAGTGACCCAGCATCTCCTGCACATGGCGCAGGTCCGCCGCGTTGTCGAACATCACGCTCGCCATCGTTGGGCGGAACAGGTGACATGCGCCGACCTTGTGATCCTTTGACCTTGGCCAGCTGCCCAGGGAAAGACGACTGGACGGCCAAACAAAAGCCCGGCGCAAGGTTGTGCTTTTGTTCAAACGAACAGAAGATTCAAACGAATAGTTACTCCGCCCCGTTATCGCCCTTTCCCTCGGAATACGGTGTTCTGACCCCGCCCCCGTTCTCCGCCCCGTTAAGCGGTTGCCGCACCCTACGCGCTGCAGCGGTGAATTCCTGTCACATCTACTTGGCCATACATGCTCACCAAATTTCCCAATCTGACCTCGTTAGGTCCGTAAAGGTGAAATCTGCCATCCACAACAACGCACGCACCGCCAAGTTCGTTGAGTTTCTTCTCCATCAGAACACCTTATGATTTCTGAGTCGCGGCCGAGGCCGTGGATCAGAAATCATAGCCATCGATGTAGATGAAATCGTTCGGCGTGCGCACGCAGTCGTAGGTACTGCCGCCGGAGTCTGCGACGCTCAAGGGATCGCCGGTCTCGATGACATCAAAATTGGTTGGCTTGATGCCGAACAACGAGTGCGAGTCGATGTTCATGTCGGCGTCCGTCCACTTGTGCGTGGTGTAGTAGTCAGATTCCGCCGTCAGCGGAATGCCGCCGCCATCAGAAAGAAACATTCCATACTTCTGCAATGTGCGCAAAATTGCGCGTACGGATTCATCGGGGCTGAACCCGTTCACGTCGAAACTCGCCTTCAATCGCAGGTGCGATCCGTAAGGCACGGCATTCACGTTGGGGTCTGATGTCGCCGTTGTGCCATGCGAAGAAGGGTGCACATATTTGTTGAACATCATGCGGTCGTTACCGATGATGAAACGGATCGCATGACCAAGATCCCCATGCGCCTGCGCAGCAGTCCACACATCGTCGGCGTTGAACAGCAAGGGCGCTATGGGAAATCCGGCGCCATCTGCGCTCGTGCAATGTTCGCCGCGACCGTATCGTGGATAGGTTTTTTTCAAATCCCAACTGAGCCCACAAATTGAATGCACGCCGGATGCGTCCACCGCATTGGTGGCGTAGGACTCGTAAAGAACCTTGGTGGCATCATTGCTGACCAGAAGGTGGCAGTCATCGCCGGTGGCGCAGGTATAGGAAGGCGGCGTCACCACGTTGGGAGGGCCGGTGCCTTCGATACCGCCATGCGCTGGCACCGGGAATGCAAATCCCGGATTCTCGCAATCGGGCAAATAGTACTCACCGTCGTCAACGATCGGCTTGGTCGGCGTCGTCGCATCCGCGTGCAGCACATACATCGAGAAATCGATCTGGAAATCAAAGTTGCTGCCGTCGCCACCCCATTTCTTGGTCCCGCTGCTCGATAGCGATTCCAGATGCGTCATCATCGCCGCAGAATTTGCGCGCAGCGACGCACTGCTGACATCGACGTTCCAGACTGCATTGGGCTGTGTGAAGCGGGGCAGCGCGGCGGCTTCGCACGCCAGAGGTAATAGCGCGGCGAGAGCAAAAACCGGACTGAGCCGACTGACGAAAACGCGGCTGCACATACCTTGATCTCCATCGCGAGGACAGAGGCCGATCATACGCCGCCATCCTTTCAGGAGCAGCCGGGAACTCCGAAATCGCGACTTACCACACGAGATCGGGCGGAATGTCGTCCTCTGCTTCCGTATGGGGATCGCACAACAGGACCATCGATTCCGGGTCGATTGCCTGCACAGCCAGCGCAGTTTCCCGGGTAACCAGCAGATAGCGGCCGGCAAATTGGGCGACCGCCAGCTCGCCGCCATTGAGGCGCGGCAATTGTTCGGCGGTCACATAGATACGGCGGATTTTGTTCGTATGCGGAAAATGACGCGGGATATCCGCGCTCGCGTCATTGAGCCCCTTGCCGTTCAATGCCGTCGCCAGCTTCTGCTTGCGTTCCTTTTTCTCACGTGCGCGCTGCTCGGCTTCACGCTGTTCGCGCTCGCGCGTCTCGCGTTCGGTTTTGTCGCGCAGGGCATACGCCTTCGCCAGATCGATATCGGATTGGTCGCGCGCCTGTGGGCGAGCTAATGCCGGACCGTGCGGTGGAGTCGCAGGCCTGTTGTGCGGCGGACGCTGTTGCGGACGCGGCGACTGCCGCTGCGACGATGGCGGACGCTGGTCGGACTGGCGCGGCCGCTGCTGGTCCTGCGGTCGCCTCGGAGCCGGATCGGGTTTGGGTGGGGCGGCGAAGCCCGCTTTCAGCAACTGATCGCGCAGGGAGTTGGACATGATGATGATGCGACGTGGTTCGGTTCGATTCAGCCGCTGCTGCGGCCGGCCTCAGTAGTGCGGCGGCGGTGGCTCATTGTGAGGGTCACTGGCGAGCGTACCGCGCACCGCAACAAGCTCTCCGCGCAGGCGTTCCATCGCGCTGCGCAGGTCGTAAAAATGACGATCGTGTAATGCGACCGCTTCGCTCAGCGTATTCATCGTGTCGTCGACGAAAGCGATACGCATTTCGAGCTCGGTCAGTCGATCTTCCAGCGAAGCGGACATCACGGTCAACCCGGCAATTTCTCGATCAGGTGACGTCCATGGCGCGCACCGATGGCGCCCGCCGCCTCGCGCTCCGCTAGCGCAAGATCGGCCGCCGCCATTTCGCGCACGAGCTCGGCAAAGCTGGTCTTCGGCGTCCAGCCAAGGCGCTCGCGCGCCAAGGTCGGATCACCGAGCAGAGTTTCGACTTCGGCCGGCCGGTAGTACTGCGGGTGGATACGTACGATGACGTCGCCCGCCTTCACCTTGGCACCCGGATTGTCGACGCTGGCGACAACGGCGTGCTCATCCGCGCCCGCGCCGCGGAACTCAAGTTCGATGCCCATTTCGCGGGCGGACAGTACGACAAATTCACGCACCGAATGCTGCATGCCCGTCGCTATCACATAGTCGGCTGGCTGATCCTGCTGCAGGATCAGGTATTGCGCCTCGACGAAATCGCGCGCGTGACCCCAGTCGCGTCGGGCGTCGAGGTTACCCAGATACAGGCAGTGCTGCAGCCCGCAGACAACGCGGGCGAGCCCGCGCGTAATCTTGCGCGTGACGAACGTTTCGCCGCGGATTGGCGATTCGTGATTGAACAGAATGCCGTTGCAGGCGTACATGCCGTACGCCTCGCGATAGTTCACGCTGATCCAGTAGGCGTAAAGCTTGGCCACGCCGTACGGTGATCGCGGATGGAATGGCGTGGTTTCGCGCTGCGGTGTCTCGCGCACGAGGCCGTAGAGTTCCGAAGTCGACGCCTGATAGAAACGACAACGATCGCCGAGGCCGAGACTGCGCATCGCCTCAAGCACGCGCAAGGTGCCCAGACCGTCTGCGTTCGCGGTGTATTCGGGTTCCTCGAACGAAACTGCGACATGACTCTGTGCAGCGAGGTTGTAGATTTCGTCGGGCTTCACCTGCTGGATCACACGCAGCAAGCTCAG
>JBBRZD010000088.1:0-10948 GCA_038237055.1 Lysobacterales bacterium
CGAGGCTCGCCACCATCACGATGCGCTGCAGGAATGAAATGCCGTGCGGAAACATCGTCGTGCCGATCAAGTGGAAGACCGACGCAAACGCGAGCAAGGCACGATGCATCACCGGATTGTCCGCAACGCGGCTGGAGAGGCGGAACCAGACCTGCTGGAAAGGCGGCCGCTTCGGCGGGTTGAGTTCGTCGCGTGGATACACGTGGCGAAACTCGAACGGACCGGAGCGCCCAAACCAGCGCTGCAGCTTGGTGGGCAGTTTTGCCAGTTCGTCGCCGGGCAGTGGGCTGGTCGGCGCGAGGTCGTCGGGCTTCGGCACGGTGGGCATCGGCAACTGGTGCTCGACGCCGGCTTCCTCGTCCTGGAACGAGGCCGCGAAATTGAAGATCGGTTGACCATGCTGGATCGCGGTCACGCGGCGCATCGAAAAACTGCCGCCATCGCGCGTGCGCTCGACGTGGTAGAGGATCGGCTGCTCGATGTCGCCGGCACGCAGAAAGTAGGCATGCAGCGAATGCGCGCTGCGGGCGCCGTCGACCGTTTGTTGCGCCGCCGACAGGGCCTGCCCGAGCACCTGACCGCCAAACGCGTAGCGTGTGCCGATGTCGCGGCTTTCACCGCGGAAGAAATTGTCTTCGACGCGTTCAAGCTGCAGCAGGGACAGCAATTCTTCGACAGGCGAGGTGGACATGTTTGCGCGGGTTTGAAGAGGCGCGCAAGTATAGCGATGTGTTGCTAGTGCGAATGCTCGGTGGTGATCGGAGACAGGCGTTCGAGTCCAACGCCGTCGAGTACGTCTGCCCACGGAAATAGCGGGCCAGGGTCCTGCCGTCGTGGCAGCGACTTTGTGGCGTCGTCGCTTGCCGGCTCCAGGCGGCGGTCGAGGTCTTCGTGGCCGGCGATCCAGCGCAGGTTGGCGTGATCGTTGCGCAACTGACCGAGCAATGCGCGCAAGGATTCGATCTGCTGCGCCGTGTACGGCACCGTAAACGCCTGGAAACGGCTGTCGCCCCAATGCGGGTAGCGTCCGATGTTGACCAGTTCGATGCCGATCGAGCGCGGGTTGTAACCGAATGTGTGGTTGGCAATGCGCGTGTCGGCGACGAAGCGGAACACCTTGCCTTCGAGGTCAATGTAGTAGTGGCCGCTGTTGCCCGTGTGCGTGCCGGCGTAGTGGATGCGCTCGCCGAACTCGCGCGCCATCTTCATGTCGGGCAATTCGGTGCAGTGGATCACGACGAGATCGATCGCGGACGAAGGTCGCGCCGCAAGGCGTTCCTCGTAGGGCAGGGGCCAGTTGTCGATCGCGAGTGCCGGCATTTTCAGGATTCCAGAAAGGAACGATGCGAGTGAAGGGGACAGGCTTGTGGGCCAGCGATTGCGCGGCAATGCTAGCATCACGCTCTTTTTCCGCATGCAGCAGGCGCTCAAGCCAATGAAAGGCACGGTCATCCTCTCGCACGGCCTCGAAAGCGGGCCGCAGGCGACCAAGGTCAGTGCGCTGGCCGAGGTCTGCGATGCGCTCGGTTGGGCCAGCGTGCGACCGGACTATCGCGACATCGATGCGCCTCGCGACCCGCTCGCGATCGATGCGCGCATTGCGCGTGCGCTCGAACAGACGCCAGCCGCCGGTCGCGTCGTGTTTGCCGGATCGAGCATGGGTGCCTTCATTTCAGGCTTCGCGTCGGTCCAACGCCGCTGCGAAGGCTTGTTTCTGCTCGCATTGCCGACCGCGATAGCGGGTTATCCGCATGCGTTTTCGGCCGCCGCTGTGCCGACTGCACTGGTCCACGGTTGGCACGATGAGCTGTGCCCGGTGGATGCCGTGATCGGATTTGCGCGCGATCGTGGTGCGGATCTGAACCTGGTCAACGATGACCATCGCCTGAGTGCGCATGTTCACACCTGTGCGGATCTGTTCCGCAGCTTTCTTGATGGATTGTGCTGAGATGCTGACCCTGTTTGCGACCTGTCCGAAAGGACTTGAGCTGCTGCTGCGCGACGAGTTGCGCGCCCTCGGCGCCGAAGACGCACATGAGGCGCTGGCCGGCGTGCATTTCAGTGGTCCGCTCGAACTCGCCTACCGCGCCTGCCTATGGTCGCGCCTCGCCAGTCGCATCCTGGTGCGTATCGCGGAATTCGATGCCGCGGATGCGGACTCGCTTTACGCGGGCGTTCAGACCATCGATTGGTCCGAACACCTCTCTCTTGAAGGCACATTTGCGATCGACGCGGTATCCGGTGCGAGCGCGCTCACCCACACCCAGTACATCGCGCTGCGCAGCAAGGATGCGATCGTCGACCAGTTCCGCGAACGCAGCGGCGAGCGGCCGAACATCGATGTCGAGCGACCATCGATTCGCATCAATGTCCGTTTGTATCGCAACCGCGCAACGCTGTCGCTTGATCTGTCCGGCACGCCGCTGCATCGCCGTGGCTGGCGCATGGGGCAGGGCGATGCTCCACTAAAGGAAAATCTTGCGTGTGCGATGTTGCTGCGTTCGGGTTGGCCCGCCGTGCATGCCGCCGGCGGCGCGTTGCTCGATCCGATGTGTGGCGGCGGAACCCTGTTGATCGAAGGCGCTCTCATGGCCGCCGACGTCGCGCCGGGTCTCAAGCGTGAGTATTTCGGTTTCACCGGTTGGCGTCAGCACGATGCCAAGGCTTGGGACGCGTTGCTGACCGAAGCGGGTGAGCGAGCCGGAAATGGGTTGCGCAATCTGAAGCCGCTGTTCTTCGGTTTCGATCACGATCCGAATGTACTCAACGAAGCAAAGCGCAACGCGCAAGCCGCAGGAGTTGCAGGTTTCCTGCATCTCGCACGCCAGTCCGCCGAGCATCTGAAGCGGCCGGTCGATGTCGATACGCCGGGCTTGGTGATCTGCAATCCGCCGTATGGCGAACGCCTCGGCGAACGCGCGGCGCTCGGCGAATTGTATCGCGCATTCGGCCAGCGCTTGCGCTCCGAATTTGCCGGCTGGCGCGCTGGCATCATCGTTTCCGACGAAGAGCTGGGTCACCTGCTTGGGTTGCGTGCGGACAAGCGTTACGTGCTCTTCAACGGAGCCCTCGAATGCAAGCTGCTGACCTTCGACCTGACCGAACATGTGCCGCGCGAGCGCGTCGTGAAGCCGCTTTCCGAGGGCGGCCAAGCCGTCGCGAACCGCATCGGCAAGAACCACAAGCATCTGCGCAAACGCTTTGAGCGCGAGGGCATCTCGTGCTATCGGATCTACGACGCCGATCTTCCCGAATATGCCGCCGCAATCGACGTCTACACGGCCATCGGGCGGGATCAATTGAGCGGCTCGCAGGGGGTATTTCCACAGACGTGGCTGCATGTTCAGGAATACGCGCCGCCGCGCGACATTCCCGAGAACACCGCGCGCGATCGCCTGCGTGATCTGGTACATGCGGTGGGTGTCGCACTCGAGGTTCCGCGCGAGCGCATCGCGGTCAAAACGCGCTATCGAGCCAAGGGCGGCTCGAAGTACGGGCGTTTCGAGGAGCGCAACGAATTTCTGGTAGTGGAGGAGGGCGCGCTGAAGCTGCGCGTGAACCTGTTCGACTATCTGGACACCGGCCTGTTTCTCGACCATCGTCCGGTGCGTGCGCGCATGCGTGAACTCGCACGCGACAAGCGGTTCCTCAACTTGTTCTGCTACACCGCGACCGCGAGCGTGCAAGCAGCGGCGGGCGGCGCGCGTTCGACCGTCAGCGTGGATCTGTCAGCGACCTATCTGGAATGGGCTGCGCGCAACTTCATCTTGAACAGCTTCACCGGCAGCAGCCATGAACTGGTTCAGGCCGACGTTCTGGAATGGCTGCGCCATGACCGCGAAAGCTACGACGTGATCTTCGTGGATCCGCCGACGTTCTCCAATTCCAAACGGGCGGAGGATTTCGACGTGCAACGCGATCACGCCCAATTGCTCAAACTGTGCGGCGAGCGACTGGCGCCGGGTGGCTTGATCGTTTTTTCGAATAATTCGCGTCGTTTCACGCTGGATGAAAGCGTGCAGCAGGCGTTCGATGTGCGCGACATCACAGCGGCGACGATCCCGTTCGACTTCTCGCGCAACGCGCGGATTCATCGGTGTTACGAATTGCGTCGTCTACACGAGAGTTGAGCAATTTCTTAACGCAGCCCGTGAAATGCTCAGTCTCGATTCAGCCGGTCGAACGCAGCATGCGAGTCGTACTTCTGGAGGATAGGTTCATGAACAACAAGGTTCGCTTCGCGGTGTTCGGTTTGCTGGTCGCTGCAGGCGTTGCGCTTGCGCCGTCTGCGTTCGCGCGCGGCCATGTGAATCTGGGTATCAACATTGGTTTGCCTGGTATCGGCATCGGATTTTCCGATTGTCGCCACTGCGGGTGGGGTGGCAACTATTACGGTGGCGGCGGCGGCTACGGCGGCGGCTACTATTCGGGCTACGCAGCACCCGCTTATTATGGGCCAGCGTATTACGGCCCGTCGTATTACAGCGCGTCTTATTACAGCCCCGGTTACGACGATTCTTCTTATTACGGATACTCGTCCTACGGTTCGGCCTACTACCGCAGTGGCTCTGGTCACCACGGGTACTATCGGGACAGCCATCACGACCGCTACGACCGCGATGACCGCCGTCGCGATGGCGATTACGGACACCGTGCCGCCTACTACGATCGTAGCGGTTACAACCACCACTGATCGCCAGTCAGCGCTGGCGGCGTATCCTCCCCTTCCCCGCCGTCAGCACTCCCGCCCCGCGACGATTTCCCCTGATCGTCGCGGGGTTTCTTTATGTCCATGGATGGACGGTACGCTGGCAATGCAAGAGCAATTGCCAGCGTCGACGTGCGATGACCACAGGGGCCGCGAACACTCCCCGCATCTCTGTGGGTCGGCAATTTAGGCGGTGCCCCAAACCCTTGCGCATCGCGGCCGGGCAGGGGGCAAACGCCGGCACGTGCTCCCCGCCGGGTTATGATGGACCGCTATGTATCCCGATTTGGCTAGCGCATGACCGACGACTCCAGTCGACCCAGTCCTACTGCAGCCGGCACAGCGCCGAGCGGCTGGACTTTTTTTCGTCAGTGGCTGAAAAATCCGCGCGCCGTCGCGGCGTTGGCACCGTCGGGACGCCAGCTGGCCGGAAAAATGATGGCCCAGTTACCGGTCGGTGCACGTCGCATCATTGAGTTGGGCGCCGGAACGGGCGTATTCACGCTTGCACTGATCGAGTGCGGCATTGCAGCCAACGACCTCCTTGTTGTCGAGCTGAACGAAGAACTTGCGCGTCTTCTGCAGCAGCAATTTCCACAATCGCTGGTGGTGAATGGCGATGCATGCGACCTCGCAGGTATCGTGACCCGTCATCGATTTGCCGGTGCCGGAGAAGTGGATGCGGTGATCAGCGGTCTCGGATTCCTCACCATGCCGCGTACGCTGCAGAAGCAGATCCTGCAGGCCGTATTCGCCGTGCTGGGTTCAAATGCACCGTTGATCCAGTTCACCTATGGCCCGTCCAATCCTCTGCCGCGTGACCTGCTCAGCGAGCTCGGCTTGAACGTGCGCCGCGCAGGGATCGCTTTGTTGAACGTGCCGCCGGCCGTGGTTTATGTCTACACGCGCAACAGATCCACGTCGGTTCGTGCTGTGCGCTCCGGCGATACGAACTGATCGGTCCGTCGTAGCAGTAGAACAATCCTGGCGCGCTATCATGCACGCCGCTTTCCGCAATGCAGAGGACACGCCGTGGCCGATTCGCCTATTCCCGATTGGATGAACCAGTGGCAAGCCATGTCGCGCCCGTATATGAACGCGTGGCAGGAGATGTCGCGCAATGGCGCACATGTCCAAGCTGCGCCCGTAGCGCAAGTTTGGCCGCCGGGCTTCGAGCAGGCAGCGCGACTTTTCTCAGTCGGTGGTGGCCAGGGCGAAACAATCGAACGTCTGGTCGATAGCGCGAAGAGTTATGCATCCTTCATGCAGTCGATGCTAGCCACGAGCATGCAGGGTGGGGCTGCACCCAACTGGAGCGATGCACTGCGTCAGGGCTTTGCCGGCATGGGCGGCAACGCTCCGATGTTCAATCCCTCGGCCGCACAGGCCTGGCAGGGAATGGCAGGGCAGGGCGGTGACGGTTTCGCACGCATGATGAGCGCGATCAGTGCGATGAAATCGCCTTCGAACGGCGGGGTCGACGAAGTCAAGAGCTGGTTCAATCTGCCCGCATTCGGCATGGGGCGCGAGCATCAGGAACACCAGCAGAAGTCCGTCGTGGCCTGGATTGAATATCAGGAACACATGGGGCGCTACAACGCCCTGATGCTGAAGGCGGGACAGCGCGGTTTCGAGTTGTTCGAGGGCAAGCTCAGCGAACGCGAACAGCCGGGCCGACAGATCGAGTCGTTGCGTGCGTTGTACGACCTGTGGGTAGACGCCGCCGAAGAGGGTTACGCGGAGATCGCGCTATCGCAGGAATTTCGCGAAGCTTATGGCGCAATGGTCAATGCGCAGATGCGCGTGCGCTCGCAGGTGCAGCAGGAAGTCGAACGCGTGGCGACCGATTTCGGCATGCCGACGCGCAGCGAGATCAACAGCATCGGTGAACGTCTGCAGGCGCTGCGGCGCGAAGTGCGAGCGAGCGGTGCGAACGGTGCGCTGGCCGATGAAGTCGCGGCATTGCGCGAAGAATTCGCGGCGTTCAAGGCTGGTACAAAGCGCTTGCAGCCAACGGCTGCCGACAAGGCAGCGCCGGTGAAGCCGGTTTCCGGCAAGGTTGTGCCCATCAAGTCTGCAGCAGCAGAGGCAGCCAAGCCCGCTGCACGCGGCGGGCGGGCTGCCAACTCGAATGCGCGCGCAAGACCCAAACGGGACTCGCGCGGGGCCGCTGCGTTGCCGGCACGGGCAAAAGCGCAAAGCGGAAAAAAATCGGGCAAGCGCGCTGAGAAAGCAGTCGCCGCGACGGCATCGGGCAATTTCGCATCGCGCATCGAGAAGTTCGCCAGCGCGTCGCTCGGAACGCCGCGCGGTAAGTTGAAGCAGGCCGAAGCGCCGGTTTCTCCGAAGAAGAAAAAGAAGTCGAAGCGCTGAACGAACAACTTAAGGACGCACCATGGGCCCGATCAAGATCGAAGCAGCACGCGCGCTCGAAGAAGCGCTGACCACCCAACGCAAGCTGGCCGCGGCACTGACCACATTGCGCTCGCTCGACGAAGTCGATTTCGGGGTGACCGACAAGGAAGCGATTTATCGCGAAGACAAGCTCGTCGTCTATCGCTTCAAGGGCGAAAAACCGCCGACGGCGAAGGTTCCGATCTTGATCGTCTACGCGCTGGTAAATCGGCCATACATGGTCGACCTGCAGGACGACCGCTCGCTGGTCAAGAATCTGCTTGCTCGCGGTGAAGACGTCTATTTGATCGATTGGGGTTATCCGGATGGCGCCGACCGCTGGTTGACCCTGGACGACTACATCAACGGATATATCGCGCGCTCGGTCGATGCGGTCGCGAAGCATGCGGGAGTGAAGAAGACCAACCTGCTCGGTATCTGCCAGGGCGGTGCGTTTTCGCTGTGCTTTGCCGCGATGCATCCGCACAAGGTGCAGAATCTGATCACGATGGTGACTCCGGTTGATTTTCAGACACCGGAAAACATGCTGTCGAGTTGGGTGCGCAACCTGGACGTCGACCTGTTCGTCAACACGCTCGGCAATATCCCTGCCGACTTGATGAACCTGTGTTACCTGATGCTGAAGCCGATTCGCCTCAACCAGCAGAAATACATTGGTCTCGTCGACATCCTCGACGACAAAGTCGAGATGGAGAATTTCCTGCGCATGGAAAAATGGATCTTCGACTCGCCCGACCAGGCCGGTGAAGCGTTCCGTCAATTCATCAAGGATTTCTACCAAGGAAACAAGCTGGTCAAGGGCGGCCTCAAGATCGGCACGCACGACGTGAGCTTGCGCAACGTCACGATGCCGGTGCTGAACATCTTCGCCGAGCAGGACCATCTCGTGCCGCCGTCGGCATCGCGCGTGCTTGCCGATCACGTCGGCAGCCAGGACTACACCCAGATCGCGTTCCGGGGCGGCCATATCGGCATTTACGTCTCCGGCCGCGCGCAGCGCGAAGTGCCGTCGGCGATCCACGACTGGCTCGCTGCGCGCACGCGCTGAGCGTCGCGCGGGAGAAATGCTTCGCACGGGAGGGACTTCAGCCCCGACGCTTTTTGTCGAGAAGCGTCGGGACTGAAGTCCTTGCTGGACGGCAGATTCCGCAGAAACCGTCATGGAAAGCACAGTGAAAGCAGGCCTGCAGCAAGCTGCGTCCCTTTTTATGCATCGAGCGAACGCCCATGAATGAAATACTTGTCCATCTGCACGGCGTCACGATCACGCCGTGGAAGCTGATTGGCCTGATCGGCGCGTTCCTTTTCACTGCGCGCTGGTTCGTGCAGCTTTACGCGACCAAGAAGCTCAAGCGCGTGGTCATGCCGATGTCGTTCTGGTACCTGTCGATCATCGGCAGCGCGATGACGCTCGCGTACTTCATTTGGGGCAAGAACGATTCAGTCGGCATCATCGGCAACGCATTTCCGATGTTCGTCTCGGTCTACAACGTGTTCGTGCACGTGCGCCATCAGCGCTCGGAAACGGTCAATCCCGGCGGTTCTGAGGAGACCTGAGCTCCGGGCGAGCGAGCTGTGTGAGAGCGGCAGCAGTGGAGATGCTTCTGATGCGCCAAGGGAAAGACAATCGCGGCTGCCGCAGCACCCAAAAAAGGGTCAATGCCTATTCCGGGTCGTAGTCGAGGTTCGATGCGAGCCAGCGTTCGGCTTCGGCGAGCGTCCATCCCTTGCGTTTCGCATAGTCCTCGACCTGTTCCTTGCTGAGGCGGCCGACGACGTAGTACTGGCTGCGGGGATGTGAGAAGTACCAGCCAGAGACCGCCGAGGCGGGATACATCGAAAAGCCTTCGGTCAACTCTATTCCGGCGTTCGCGGTCGCATCGAGCAGGTCGAACAGCGTTGCCTTTTCGGTATGGTCCGGGCAGGCCGGGTAGCCTGGAGCGGGGCGGATGCCTTGGTATTTTTCGGCGATCAGTTCATCGTTGCCGAGCGCCTCGTCGGGAGCGTAACCCCAGAATTCGCGGCGCACACGACGGTGCATGCATTCGGCGAATGCCTCGGCGAGACGATCGGCGAGGGCCTTGAGCATGATAGAAGAATAGTCGTCGTAATCGCTTTCAAAGCGTTTCAGATGCGCTTCGATGCCGATGCCGGTCGTCACGGCAAAGCCGCCGACATGATCCACGACGCCGGAGCCCTTCGGTGCGACAAAGTCGGCCATGCAGAAATCAGGGCGCTCGACCGGTTTGTCGACCTGCTGGCGCAGGCAGCGTAGCGTGGCAATGCGTTCGCGCTCCACCCCCGTCGCGACAGCGGAATACACTTCGATGTCATCGCCGGTGCTTGCTGCAGGCCACAACCCGATCACAGCGCGCGCGGTAAGCCACTTTTCCTTGATGATCTTGTCCAGCATCGCGCGTGCATCGGCAAAGAGTTCGGTCGCCTGTGGCCCGACGATGTCGTCGCTCAGGATCGCCGGAAAACGTCCGCTGAGTTCCCACGCGCTGAAGAAAGGCGTCCAGTCCAGGTGTTCGGCGATTTCGGCGAGCGGATAGTCGTCGAATACGGTGATGCCGGGCTTGCGCGGCGGCGTGGGCGTGTATTCGTTCCAGTTTCCGTCGAACTTCTGTGCGCGAGCCTTTTCGAGGGAGATCAGCCGTTTCGCGCCGCTGCGATCCTTGTGGCGCTCGCGGATTTCCGCGTACTCGGCGCGGATTTTTACCATGAATCCGTCGACGAGATCCTTGGTGATCAATGATTGCGCGACCCCGACGGCGCGCGATGCATCCTTGACCCAGACGCAAGGCGATTTGTAGTGCGGCTCGATTTTCAATGCCGTGTGCGCACGTGACGTCGTCGCGCCGCCGATCAGCAGCGGCAGATGGAAGCCCTGGCGCTGCATCTCGCGCGCGACATGGCTCATTTCCTCCAGCGACGGCGTGATCAATCCGGAAAGGCCGATCATGTCGGCATTCTCTGCAATTGCCGCGTCGAGGATTTTCTGCGCCGGCACCATGACGCCTAGATCGATCACCTCGAAGTTGTTGCAGCGGAGCACCACGCCCACGATGTTCTTGCCGATGTCGTGCACGTCGCCCTTGACCGTCGCCATCACGATCTTGCCGTTGGATTTGGCGGTGTCGCCAGTACGCAGTTTCTCTTCTTCGATGAAGGGCAGCAGGTAGGCCACGGCCTTTTTCATCACGCGCGCGGACTTGACCACCTGCGGCAGGAACATCTTGCCCGCACCGAACAAATCGCCGACGACGTTCATGCCGTCCATCAGCGGGCCTTCGATCACATCGAGCGGACGCGAACTGAGCTGGCGCGCTTCTTCGGCGTCCACTTCGGCGAACGCATCGATGCCGTGCACGAGCGAATGCGCGAGACGCGCGCGGATCGGCAGCGAGCGCCAGGCAAGATTCTCGACGACGACTTCGCCCTTTTTCGACTTGTAGCGATCGGCGATCTCAAGCAGGCGTTCGGTCGAATCCTTGCGCCGGTTGAGCACAACATCCTCGACGCGCTCGCGCAATTCCGGATCGATGTCGTCGACGATCGGCAACGCGCCCGCGTTGACGATACCCATGTCCATGCCGGCTGCGATTGCGTGGAACAGGAATACCGCGTGGATGGCCTGGCGCACGCTTTCGTTGCCGCGGAACGAGAACGACACGTTGGAGACGCCGCCGGAGACGTGGCAGTGCGGCAACGTGCGCTTGATGATCCGCGTCGCCTCGATGAAGTCGACCGCGTAGTTGTCGTGTTCCTCGATGCCGGTTGCGATCGCGAAGATGTTCGGGTCGAAGATGATGTCTTCGGGCG
>JBBRZD010000089.1:0-10859 GCA_038237055.1 Lysobacterales bacterium
ACGATCATGCCGGGCAAGGACGGCCTCGTGCACGTTTCGCAGATCTCCAGCGAGCGCGTCGAGAAAGTCTCCGACAAGCTCAAGGAAGGCGACATCGTCAAGGTCAAGGTACTCGAGGTCGACAAGCAGGGCCGCATCCGCCTGTCGATGAAGGCCGTTGAGGAAGACGCCGCGGCGGCTGCCGCCGGTACGCCCGTCTGATCGTATCGATTGAATGAGACAGCCACGGATGGTGGCTGTTCGACAATTTCGATCATCACGATCGAAGTAAAAAAAGCGGACTTCGGTCCGCTTTTTTTTGGCGAGCTGGCGGATCAGCTGTCGGGATCGCGTTCGCCGGCTGCTGGAATTGCGTCAATGCACGCGGAGTCCGCGCACAACCCATCACATTGCAGTTGCGTCAGTGATCAGCGGCCTGCATCGAACCCATTCGCACGACGCGCTTCAGTTTTTCACCATTGCGCACGATGGTCAGGGTGACGGATCGACCCGCGCCGCGCTTCAGCAGATTCTGGAATGCGGCACGGTCGGCGATGGGCTGCTTGTCGACTTCGAGCACGACATCGCCGGCAATCAGGTTCGCACGGGATGCCGGGGTACCGCCGACGACCGATCCGATGGCAACACCGCCAGTCACCCCCAAGGTCGCGCGTTCGTCTGCCCGCAAATCGCGAAATGTCGCACCGAACGCCAACTTGAAGCGGACGTAGTACGCGGCGACCCATTCGTTGGCAGCGACTGCATTCGCTTGCGGCGGGTAGAGCAGGATACGCTCGGCGCCGACTTCCTCACCTTTATGTACCGCAGCGTCACGTGCTTCGTTTTCGGCAAGCGAGAAATAGCCGCTGCCGATACGCACGTAGCCTTGTGCGGCAAGTCGATCGTGATCGCCGGCCAGATTTCGACCAGGCTGCAGATCCGGGATTGCGGGCGCAGGCGCGGCGCGCAATTCGGCGATGGTCTTTGCATCGCGGCCGGCTTCCATTTCATAACGACTGGCCGGTGTGTCTGGCGCATTCGCGGTGCCTGGCTCGTTCGGTGCCCCGGGCGTGCCCGGCGTTGGCTGCTGCGGCAGGGTGGCGCAGCCTGCGAGCAGCAACAATGCAACTGTTACGAATAGACGGTTCATCGCAAGATCCATGAAGGGGGCATCTATTTTCACCTTGTTCGCGCCATTGGCAAGGGTTGAATGCGTTGCGCGTTTGCTAGGATGCGCGCGGGTCCGGGAAAAGGAAATATCCGTGTCGATATGGCGTATCTATCTCCGAGTCATTGGCTTGCTTGCGCCGGAGAAAGGGCTGGCGATCACGCTCGCGCTCGCGAATTTGTCGCTGGCCGGCGTGTACTTTCTCGAACCGTGGTTATTCGGCAAGGTTGTCGATGCCCTTGCGTCGCCGAGCAAGCACGAGGCATGGCGGTTGATCGGCATGTGGACCGGCGTCGGCCTCGGCGGCGTCGTTGCGAGCGTGTGGGTTTCGCTGTATTCCGACCGGCTTGCACACCGCCGTCGCCAGGCGGCGATCGCACAATTCTTCGAGCATGCGATCGCATTGCCGCTCGCGTTCCACGGCGAACACCATACCGGTCGCCTGCTGCGCATCATGCACGGCGGCAGTGGCAATTTGTTCGGCTTGTGGCTTGGCTTTTTCCGTGAACACCTCGCCACGTTGCTGTCGATCATCGTGATGGTGCCACTCGCATTGCGCATCAACTGGAAGCTCGCGGTGCTGATGATCGTGCTGATGATCAGCTTCGCCGTGTTCAATGCGATTGCGATGCGCAAGACGCACAAGGCGCAGGGCGAGGTCGAAGAACTCCACCACGAGATCTCCGAGCGTGCCGGCGACGTGTTCGGTAACGTGCTGGTCGTGCAGAGCTTCACCCATCTTGCGGCCGAAGTGGAAAGCATTCGTGAGCTGATGCGGCGCGCATTGGCGGCCCAATATCCGGTTTTGCGCGGCTGGGCCTGGCTCGCGGTCGCGAACCGCGCGGCGAGCACACTGACCATCGTCGCGATCTTCGCGCTCGGTACTTCGCTGAACATCAAGGGCGAGGTCACCGTCGGCGCCATCGTCAGCTTCGTCGGATTCGCGATGATGCTGATCGGGCGACTTGAACAATTCGCGAGCTTCATCTCCGGCTTGTTCTTCCAGACGCATTCGCTCGGTGATTTCTTCGCCGTGCTCGACACGCCGGCAACATTGAACGAAAAACCGGGCACACCGGATCTGCCGCCGCTGCGTGGTGAGGTCGAGTTCGAGAATGTCTCGTTTGGATACGACATCTCACATCCAGCACTCAAGCATCTGACGTTCAAGGTACGCGCGGGTGGCACGGTTGCACTCGTCGGCCCTACCGGTGCGGGCAAGACGACGGCATTGAGCTTGCTTTATCGCGCCTATGATCCAAGCGGAGGCCGGATCCTCGTCGACGGCATCGACATTCATGGCGTCAGCCTCAATTCCCTGCGGCGGAACATTGCGGTCGTGTTTCAGGATCCGGGTCTGTTCTACCGTTCGATCGCAGATAACCTGCGCATGGGCGATCCGGATGCGACGCAGGAGGAACTCGAAGCCGCGGCGCGCGCGGCCGAGGCGCACAACTTCATCGTCGTGAAACCCGAAGGTTACGCAACGCTCGTCGCCGAACGCGGTCGCTCGCTCTCCGGTGGCGAGCGTCAGCGTCTGTCGATCGCGCGCGCGATGCTCAAGGATGCGCCGATCCTGATTCTCGACGAAGCGACCAGTGCGCTCGACAACGCGACCGAAGCCCGCATCCAGCGCGCACTCAACAAACTCACACTCAACCGCACGACCTTCGTGATCGCGCATCGCCTGTCGACGGTACGCAACGCCGACATCATCCTTGTGCTCAAGGACGGCGAACTCGTCGAGCAGGGGCGCTACGAGGAACTCGTCGCACTCGGCGGTTTGTTTGCCGAACTGGACGGGCAGGGCAAGTTCGTTGCCGATGCGCAAAGCGAATTCCTGCAGACTGATGCTTCAAACGTCGACGATGTGGAAGACGCGATGGGCTAGGGCGGTCGAAACGCGCTTGAAGCGCGTGAAGATTTTGATGGCGAGCTGGTGGAACGGATCGCTCGCGACGCTCAACAAGATGAGGACAGATTTGACCCTTCAGACTGTCCGCCACGATGGTGAAGCATCGACTGCTATCGGTCGGGGACGCGCGTTCGCGCATGCGCCTTCGGTTGGCTGGCTTTGGTGACGGCGGCGGCGCACCTTGAAAAACAGGCTGCGCGTCGCGGCCGGTCAGTTCCTTTTTGGACGACGATGCGGATCGCATAGAACGATGTTTAGAAGGATGTCAGGAGTGGCGATGCGCAATCGGATATCTCTCGTGTTGGCGCTGGCGGTTGGGCTGACAGGCACCGCCGCGAAGGCGCAGAGTCCAGTCGCATCACCGACGTTCCACCCCGCTCCGCAGGACGGGCGGCTTGACCTGGAAAAGACGTTCCACACCCGATCGCCCTGGCGCTTGGTCGTGACTGAGGGGGAGGCGGTCAAAGACTACGGCGAGAATGATGCGCCCGGCGCGCTCACCCTGTGTCTGCAAAAAGGCCCAGCGGGCCCGTGCGTGCCTGAGCCGGTTACGCCTCCGCTCCTGGATGCTACGCCCGATGGCGCTGTAGCGTGGGAGCCGCACTACCTGCTGACCACCAAGGTGGTCTATCCACGGGGACCGAAGGCCGCGCCGTTCCTTTTGCTTGTTACCAGCAGCCTGAATTCCGGAGATGGCGATCAGCTCGTATACACCCAGTTGGTACGCTACGACTCTGGCCGCGATGAGTTTCGACGCGTCTTCAGCAAAGGCACTGACCACAACAACAATCAGGAAATTCGTTTCATCGTTGATGGGCCGCTCCGCGGGAGCGTTATCACAGCCGAGCCACAGCAACACGCTCCGTACGGCTATTGGATCGTGGTCAATACGCTGTCTTCTGTGGATGCATATCGCCAAGTACTTCGCTACCTCAGCGCCACCCACTACAACGACGGCAATCCACTGGCGGTGATCGACTCCGAAATGCCCAATATCCAGAGGCGCCTCGGCCTATGGAAACCCGGCGAGCCGCTCCCCACGCCTTCTGCAGGCGATAGCAAACCGTGCATCAAGCCGACGCTAAGGCACTCCGAACTGTGGTGCGAGTAGGAGAAAGACGGGCGAAATTCCTCTGAATAAGCTAATGCACGCTTTCGCAGCGAACAACGCCTTTGGCACCGTTGGCGGAGGGCGAAGTCCGACCCATTGCAACTGCTCGTCTGCAGCTGCTTTCTGAGGCTACAACACGACTAGTGTCCGCGACGAGTTTGGGCGCTCATCAATCGACTCAGTCCACGTCCAGTCCGTACAAGCGTTCGGTCAACTCGACCCGCCGTCGGCGCACGCATCAGCGAACTGAAATCGCGGGAAGCAGCGTCAGATACCCGTCGGATCAAAGGATGCGGCACGCGTCGCAAGCCGCTCCCGACCGCCCGGTTCGTCGTCGCAGAATCCGCCGACGCAGCCAACCCGTTGTTGCTGTCGGGGTATCGGTAAAGCGCCTGTTGGCACGCGCAGCATGATCCTGCGCAGGAAACGTCAAAAACTTGAGACGTCCTGACTTTCAGGAAAGGAAAAACGCCTCGTCCGGTTTCGACGTCGGTTCGCGCCTATGCTGTTGCGAACCGATCAAGGACAATGCGTGAACCTTTTCGCAGCTCGATCCCAACGCCCATCCGCCTCCGCACAGCCGTCACAGAGTGCTTCCGTCGCCGAGTGGAGCTTGCAGCCTGAACAACTGATGGCCGCGATGTCCTCGGACACAAATGGCCTAGCGCCAGCCGAGGCTGCGCTGAGGCTCAGTCGCTACGGCCCCAATGCCCTCGCTGCAACGAAAAAGCAGGGACCGCTCGGCCTCTACGCGAACCAGTTCAAGAGTCCGCTGGTTTTGATCCTGATCGTCGCCTCGATCGTTTCGCTGATCGCCAACGAGTGGATCGATGCAGCCGTGGTGCTCGCCGTCGTCTTCGGCAGCACGATCCTCGGTTTCATCCAGGAATATATCGCGAGTAACGCGATCGAGAAGCTGCGCTCGCAGATCACCATCAACTCGGTCGTGCTCCGCGGCGGGCAGACACAGACGATGCCATCGACCCAAGTTGTACCCGGAGACGTTGTCATGCTTTCGGCCGGTAGCCTGATACCGGCCGACGGCGTGGTGCTGGAGGCGAAGGATTTCTTCGTCAACCAGGCGGTGCTGACCGGTGAAACCTTCCCGGTCGAAAAGAAACCCGGTGCGGTCGCCGCCGATGCCAGCCTCGCCGAACGCAGCAATAGCGTCTTCATGGGCACCAGCGTGCGAAGCGGCACCGCGCGCCTGCTGGTGGTAAAAACCGGCAAGGCAACCGAGTTCGGAAAGATCGCAGACAAACTCGCGCTGCGCCCGCCGCTGACCGAGTTCGAGCGTGGCATCAAACGCTTCGGTTACATGCTCACGCGGATCATGCTGGTGATGGTGCTGGTGGTGCTCGCGATCAACATCTTCATGCACAAGCCGCCAATCGCCTCACTGCTGTTCGCGCTCGCGCTTGCGGTCGGCCTCACCCCTGAATTGCTGCCCGCGATCATCAGCATCACGCTTTCGCATGGCGCGAAGCGGATGGCCAAGCTCGGCGTGATCGTGCGCCGGCTGAACTCGATCGAGAACCTCGGCAGCATGGACGTGCTATGCACCGACAAGACCGGCACGTTGACCGCCGGCGTGGTCGAACTCGATGGGGCATTCGACGTCATGGGCCAACCCTCGTCGACCGTCCTGCAACTGGCCGCGATCAACTCGAAGTTCCAGACCGGGTTGTCGAATCCGCTCGATGATGCAGTCAATGCGAGTGCGACCAAGTCCGGCGTGGATCTGAGTGCGGAAAAAAAGCTCGACGAGATCCCCTACGACTTCGTGCGCAAGTGTCTGTCGATCGTCGCTGCCGACGCAGCCGACGTGCGCACTCTCGTCACCAAGGGCGCGCTCGACAACATCCTGGCCATGTGCGCGACCGTGCAGGAAGCGGCGGGCCCTGCACCCTTCAACGCCACCCTGCGTGCGCAGATAGAGAAGCGCTACGACGATTGGAGCGGCCAGGGTTACCGCGTGCTCGGGGTCGCTTCCCGCACGGTCGAAGCGCGCAGTGGCGCCTACGTGAGAGCGGACGAATGCGACCTGTGCTTTGCCGGCTTCCTGCTGTTCCTCGATCCACCCAAACCGGATGTGAAGCAGACCATCCTCGATCTCGCCCAGCGCGGCGTGCAGTTGAAGATCATCACTGGCGACAACCAGAAGGTCGCTCGCCACGTCGCCGAGGCGGTCGCGTTGCCGATCACGCGCATCACGACCGGGCGCGAGCTCAACAACATGAGCGATGAGGCACTCCTGCAGGTGGCCGTAGCGACCACGGTCTTCGCGGAGGTCGATCCGAACCAGAAAGAGCGCATTATCCGCGCGCTGCAGAAGTCCGGGCACGTGGTTGGCTACATGGGCGACGGTATAAACGATGCGCCGGCCTTGCACTGCGCCGACGTCGGTATTTCGGTCGACACTGCGGTCGACGTCGCCAAGGAAGCCGCCGATTTCGTGCTGCTGCAGAAAAACCTCGGCATCCTGCGCGAAGGCATCGACGAAGGGCGCAGGACCTTCGCGAACACGCTCAAATACATCCTCACCACGATCAGCGCGAACTTCGGCAACATGTTCAGCATGGCTGCAGCCTCGATCTTTTTGCCCTTCCTGCCGCTGTTGGCCTCGCAGATACTGCTCAACAATTTCCTGTCCGATATCCCCGCCACGACGATCGCGAGCGACAACGTCGATGCCGAATGGGTGGAGAAGCCGCGTCGCTGGGATACCGTTTTCATCCGCGACTACATGGTGGTGTTCGGTCTGGTCAGCTCGGTGTTCGACTTCGCGACATTCGGCACGCTGCTGTGGCTGTTCAAGGCCACGCCCGAAGAGTTTCGCACCGGCTGGTTCGTCGAGTCGTTGCTGACCGAACTGGTCATCGCACTCGTCGTGCGCACGCGGCGCCCATTCTGGCGCAGCCGGCCGGGCAAGCTGCTGCTGGTCAGCACATCGGTCGTGATCGCGATCACCTTGGTCATCCCCTATCTGCCATTCGATTTCATCGCCGGCTTCATCCCGCTGCCCGCACCGCTGATGCTCGCGATGATCGGCTTGACCTTGGTCTACGTCGTCGCAGCCGAAATCACCAAGAAATTCTTCTACGCACGGCAGGGAACTGCGAAGAAGTGACGCAAGCATGCTCCAGGCATGAGCCGGTTCGCGAAGAATTCGGCCGCGCAAGCGCAGGATGTCAGCCGATCGAATGACGATTTTCGGGCGATCATGCAAAGCCATTCCATTTCCGGTTGTGGCAGAAGGCTGTCTTTCCGCATCCCGTTTGAACAAACCGCGAGAGTCCGCAATCGACAGCCTGTCGCTGAGCGGCAGCAGTTCGGCCTTGTTTGGGCTCGAAGTCCTTCCCATGACTTCCGGCCCGTTCACTAGTATCAAGTACACACTATGATCAACACGTGCTTATGGTCAGGTGAATGGCAAGGCGATGGTCGACACCGAAACTCATTTGTGGAAATTCCACAAGGAATTGAGCGCTGGGATCGTTTCGCTGGTGCTACTCGCGGTGCTTGCGCGCGCGAAGAAGCCAATGTACGGCTATCAGATCGCCAAGCAGCTCGATGAAACGGGCGAGGGCGTGCTCAGTGGCAAGCAGAGCGCGCTCTATCCTGTTTTGCGCAGCCTGGATGCCGCAGGTCTGCTTTCGAGCGAGACCGAGCCCTCCGTCGCCGGGCCGCCACGGCGTTACTACCGCATCACCGCTCTTGGTCGGCGCGTGCTGGAAGAGTGGACCTATGCATGGAGCGCAACGCGCGATTTCGTGAATACCGTACTGGAGGACGCTTCCGCATGAACATGCCCCTGCCGCGCACGATCGCCGACTATCTGGAGCAGCTGCGCGCTGCCTTGCGCGGTGCCGATCCCGCGCTGATCCAGGACGCGCTCTACGACGCCGAAGACCATCTGCGTTCGGAGTTGTCCGAGAACCCGGGCAAGTCCGAAGCGGAAATTCTCGCGAAGATCGCCAACAGCTATGGCGCGCCGGATGAAGTCGCGGCGATCTATGTCGACAAGGAGCAACAGGTCGAGAAGGCATTGCGTTCGCCGCCGCCACCGCCGCGCAGCAGTGCGCTGGGCCGTTTCTTCGGCGTCGCCGCAGATCCGCGTGCGTACGCAGCGCTGTTCTACATGCTGCTTTCGCTGGCGACCGGAATTTTCTATTTCGTCTGGGCAGTCGCCGGCATCTCGCTGTCGATCGGCCTGTCGATCCTGATTTTCGGTATTGTATTTGCCGTGCTGTTCTTCGGCACCGTGCGTGTGTTGTCCCTGGTCGAAGGGCGCATCATCGAGGTCATGCTCGGCGAACGCATGCCGCGCCGACCGCTGTACGCGAACACGGAGAAATCCTGGCGGGGACGCGTCAAGGACATGTTCACCGATCCGCGCACCTGGTCGACCTTGTTCTACATGGTGCTGATGCTGCCGCTCGGCATCATCTACTTCACGATTGCGGTCACGGGCATCTCGCTCTCGCTCAGCCTGATGGTCGCACCGGTCGCGGAATTGCTTTCGTACTACGGCGTGATTGGCGGCGGCATCTACCTGGATGGCGACATGATCGTCCCGCCCTTGATCCTGACGCCGTTCGTCTTCGTCGCCGGCGTATTCCTGCTGTTTGGAATGCTGCATCTGGCGCGTGGCATCGGCCGTTTGCAGGGCGCGCTGGCCAAACATCTGCTCGTCATGTCGGCGGCCTGAGCCGCATTCAACGCGTGCGGCGCGTTCCGAGGATCGCGTCGCGTTCGCGCAGACGATGCAGGATAGCGATGCCGGATGCCTGCAGTCCGGCGTCTTCGCCACGGCCGATTTCATGCAGCAGGACCGCGAGGCACTCTCTTCCGTCGTGCTCGCGATTGGCTTGCAGTCGCTCTATCAGCAACGCACTCAGCGGATCGATTTCGAGGAAGCGCACGTCGTCGTTTCGATCTCGCACGAGCAGGAGCAGGACCGGTTGTGCGCTCGGTGCATCCGGGCGGAAATGAGCGCTGATCTGATGGACCGGGTAGTGATACGCGAGTATCCGCGCGGTCGGCGAAACGATCGGCACGCCATTGAGCAGGTCGCCATCGGGATCGTGATCGACGGCTGCGACATCATGCTCGTCGAGCGTGAGCGCCAGTTCGCTCCATTCGTAGTGGGCAAGTTGAACCAGGAACGCTGGATCGCAGAGCTCGCGTTCCGCGCGGCTTTCCAGATGGCGGATGAATTCGCGCGCAATCTCGGTGAACAAGGGCGTACGCGAGCGGTGATCGCGGTAGAAGTCGCGCACCAGTGCATTCCATGCGGCATCGTCATGCAAGCTGCGGATCACCGGGAAATTCGCGGCGAAGAGGCTTTCAATGTTGTTGAAGAAGAGGTCGGTGTAGACAGCCATGCGTCGCGGCTCAACGTCGGCCGGGCATGGCGCGTTCGCGGGATCGCGGATGTGCGCGGCGAACGCAAACTGCAGCGCTTGCGTGCGATCAGGCGCTGCGGACATCGTGCACCTCGGTCGCATTTTCGCCGGACACGTTGTCGCGCTGGATCGATCGTATTGTCTCGACTTCGGCGATGAGTTCAGCCAGTGGCGGGAAATTGAAGTCGCGCTCGACCAAGGTCGGTCGCACGCCGAAGTTGCGGTAGGTTCGCGCGAGCAGCTTCCACACAGGATCGATGATCGCTGCACCGTGCGTGTCGACCAGCAGGTCGGGAGCTTCGACGTAGTGTCCGGCTATGTGCACGTAGGCGACGCGCTCGCCCGGCAGTGCATCGAGGAATGCGCCTGCGTCGTAGCGGTGATTGACGCTGTTGACGTGGATATTGTTGACGTCGAGGAGCAGATCGCAATCGGCCTCAGCGAGGACCGCGTTGATGAAGTCGATTTCGCGCATTTCCTGGCCGGGCGCTGCGTAGTAGGAAACGTTTTCGACCGCGATGCGCTGGCCGAGCACATCCTGCGTCTGGCGGATGCGGGCGGCGACGTGATGCACCGCCTCTGCGGTAAACGGAATCGGCATCAGGTCGTACAGGTGGCCGTCGTCGGAACAGTACGACAGGTGTTCGGAATAGATTGCGATGCCGTGCGTATCGAGCAGCCGGCGAATGCGCGCAAGCAGGGTTTCATCGAGTGGCGCGGGGCTGCCAAGCGAAAGCGAAAGGCCGTGGCAGACGAACGGGTATTGCTCGCTCAGTTCACGCAGGTTGCGGCCAAGCTTGCCGCCTACGCCGATCCAGTTTTCCGGCGCGATTTCGAAGAAATCGATGTCTTGATGGGCGACGCTAGTTTGCGAGTGATGAGCCTGCAGCGGACCCAGAAGGGCCCGCCGCAGACCGAGTCCTGCACCGTTGATCGGCGGGCGAGGACGTGTCGACATGTATCAGATCTTGCCGCCGCAGCTGCCTTCGGCGCCCTTTTCCTTCTTGTCTCCCCCACAGGAGCCTTCCGCCCCTTTCTTCATATGGCTCTTGTCCATCGACTTGTGCATTGCCGCGAGTTCGGCGCCGTCGAGCATGCCGTCCGCGTTCTTGTCCCAGGCCTTGACCTGGCTTTCGCTGAAACCACCGGCTTCGGCTTCGGTCATCGAAACCTTGCCATCCTTGTCGGTATCCATCTTCGCGACGACGCACTTGCCTTCGCCGCTCTTGCCTTCAGCGGCCGCCGCGAGCATGTAGCCGGAAGCGAGGTGTTTCAACT
>JBBRZD010000090.1:0-10803 GCA_038237055.1 Lysobacterales bacterium
CATTCCGCTTCGTGTTCGTCGTCGCGACATTCGATCACGCGGATCGGCGCGCCTTCCGCCTGCTGGCTCCACAGTTTCTTCTCGAACAAGTGGGCGTTATTCGCGATCAGTGCGTTCGCAGCACGCAGCACGCGCCGCGCGCAGCGGTAATTCTGTTCGAGCTTGACCACCTTGAGCTGCGGATAGTCGCGCGACAACTCGGACAGGTTTTCAGGATTCGCGCCGCGCCAGGAGTAGATCGACTGATCGTCGTCGCCGACCGCGGTGAACTGGCCGCGCTCGCCCGCAAGCATTTTCACCAGACGATACTGCGCGTTGTTGGTGTCCTGGTATTCGTCGACCAGCAGATAGCGCAAGCGTTCGCGCCAGCCATCGCGCGCATCCGCGTCGTTTTCCAGCACGGAAAGCGGCAGGCGGATGAGGTCATCGAAATCGACCGCGTTGAAGGCGACCAGGCGACGCTGGTAGTCCGCATAAATTTCCGCGGCTTCGCGCTCGCGTGCGCTGGTTGCGCGCGCGTATGCCTGCTCCGGCGTGAGGCCTTCATTCTTCGCACGCGACACAAGCGACTGCAGCGCAAACAAACCATCGGGCTTGATGCCCTTGGGTGCGAGCTCCTTGATCATGCCCTGCGTATCGTCCGCATCCAGCACTGAGAACCCGCGCCGCAGACCCGCACGCGCATGCTCGATCTGCAGGAACTTCAGACCCATCGCATGGAAGGTGCACACAGTGAGCCCTTCGGCAGCAATGCCCGATACCAGCTTGCCGACGCGCTCGCGCATTTCGCGCGCCGCCTTGTTGGTGAACGTGATCGCGGCGATCTTCGCCGCCGGAACATTGCGACGCTTGATCAGGTACGCGATCTTCTCGGTGATCACGCGCGTCTTGCCCGAACCCGCGCCGGCGAGCACGAGCAGGGGGCCGTCGCAATATTCGACGGCGGCGCGTTGTTGGGGGTTGAGGCTCATCGGCACGCAGACACAGCGGAAGTTCGATTGTGCCTGCGAGCGCGCTGGTCGGACAGCTTGACAGCGGGCGATCGGCTAGTGGATCCAGCGCACGCTCAGTCGGCGTTTTGCTATGCCGGCGAGGAACTGCGTGGCCGCTCGTTCAGCGACAACACCGCGGCTTGCAGAACGGTCGCGCAATCGCCCTCGATTTTTACCGAGAACAACTCATCGGCTCGCGTGCGGCCCAGATTGACCGCAGCGATCGGCTTGCCTGCCTCTGCAGCGGTACGCACGAACCGATAGCCCGAATAGACCATCAGCGAGGATCCGACGACCAGCATCGCATCGGCTTGAGCGAGGTCGTGATGGGCGCGTTCCACGCGCTCGCCCGGCACGTTTTCCCCAAAGAACACCACATCCGGCTTCAGCGTCCCGCCACAGGTCGCGCAATCGGGCACGTCGAAACGGCCAAAGTCAAGTGCTTCGAGATCAGCATCGCCATCCGGTGCATCCAGCGCATCGAGTTCGCACCATTCGGCGTTGCGATCCTCGAGCACGCGCTGGAAATCCTCACGCGGCTGACGTTGTCGGCAATAGAGGCAGCAAACCTCATCGAGTCGCCCATGCAGATCGATCACGTTGCGGCTGCCGGCGGCTTGATGCAGTCCATCCACGTTTTGTGTCAGCAGCGAGCCGATGGCGCCGGCAGCGTCGAGTGCAGCCAACGCCACGTGTGCGCCGCTCGGCTGCGCGCGACCGAAGCGCCGCCAGCCGACAAGACTGCGCGCCCAATAGCGCGATCGAGTGAAGCGATGGGCGAGAAACGCCTGCAAGGTGACCGGCTGCCTGCGTTTCCAATTGCCGTCGCGATCGCGATAGTCGGGGATTCCGGATGCCGTGCTGCAGCCCGCTCCCGTCAGCACGAACAGCCGCGGATGTCCCGCAATGAATCCAGCCAGGGCCGCACCGTGCGCATCGTCGGCATCGGCGAAAATGGGAGAGAGCGTCGGTTGCATGGGGCTATTGTTGCCCAAGCGGTGCATGGCGACATCCCGTCGTTTTTACGTCAACGAGCGTCCGCAGGTATGCTGCGCGACCGCACTGGTCCACTAACGCTTTTCGCACTCGTCCGATGGCCAAACTCTATTTCTACTATTCGGCGATGAACGCCGGCAAGACCACGACGCTGCTGCAGAGCGCGTACAACTATCACGAGCGCGGAATGCGCACGTTGATCCTGACGCCGATGCTGGACACGCGCGCAGGTGAGGGCGTGGTCGCCTCACGCATCGGCCTGCGTGCGAACGCGCGGCGCTTTGCGCGCGAAGACGATCTGCTCGCCATCGCGCAGGCGGACATTGCAGCGAACGGCAAGCTCGACTGCGTGCTCGTCGACGAGGCGCAGTTCCTGAGCAAGGCGCAGGCGTGGCAGCTCAGCGATATCGTCGACACGCTCGGCATTCCGGTGCTTGCGTATGGCCTGCGCACAGATTTTCGCGGCGAGCTGTTTGAGGGCAGTCAGTACCTGCTGGCCTGGGCCGACAACCTGATCGAAATCAAAACGATCTGCCACAGCGGCAAGAAGGCGACGATGGTCGTGCGCGTCGATGACCACGGTCGCGCGGTCACCGATGGCCCACAGGTTGAGATTGGCGGCAACGACCGCTATGTCTCGGTGAGTCGCACGGAGTTCAAGAAGATCATGTCCGGCGAAGGCCGCGTTGAACTGCAGCAACCCGTGCTGCCGCTGGATGCAAAGAGGGAAGCGCCATGAGCGAAGCGAACTGGCCACGGCCGCAGTGGCACGACAGTGGCGATCAGGCATTCCTGCTCTGGTTCGTGTTCGGCGATTTCGAGCCGGACTTCAAGATTGACGCCGTGGAATACCGCACGCGCGGCACGCCGCCAGGCATCGAGGTCGTTCGCTACGTGAACCGCGAACTCGCGAAATGGGACGGCTACCCACTCGCCGGCGCACTCGGACGTTTACTCTGGGACGAGAACGCGCGTCTGTTCGAACGCGCGAAGAGTGCGCGCGAATGCGTGATGCTGCGCGGCGCGCTCGCCGACCCGAGCGATCTCGATGCGCTGCGCGATCTGGTCGGCACGATCACCGCACTCGGGGATCTCGGCGGGGTCGCGGTGATCGATCCGCAGACTCTTTCGATGTTCGATACCGCTGAATGGCGCGAGCAATTCTTCGCCGAAGAGGCTTTCACGGCGCGCGACCATGTGCTGATTCTCTGCAGCGAAGACGACCAGGCAACCGGTCGCTTGCACGTGCACACGCGCGGCATGCGCAAGTTCGCACGACCTGATATCAGCATCCGCAACGTGCCGCCCGCTTCGGCCGGCGTTGCTGGTGAACTTGCCAATCGCTTCGTCGATTTCCAGGCGCTTGGCGGCATCGTCGAAGACGGTCGCGTCATAGAAACGGATGGCGCGCCTGCGAACATGACGATCCACCACGCCGGCGCGTTGGACGATCCAGAATTCAACAACCGCCATCTCGCGCTACGCTGGCCCGATTGAACCCCCAGCAACGGCTGCACGCATCCGCGGCTATTGCTTGACCAGCTCCACGCGCCGGTTTTTTGCGCGACCGTCCTCGCTGTCATTCGACGCAACGGGCGCGGCGCTGCCCATGCCCTGGGCGATCAATCGATTCGCAGCAATCCCGTATTGCTTCGTCAGCGTAGCGACTACCGCCTCGGCGCGACGCTTGGAGAGATCCATGTTGTGAGCGACGCTGCCCTGATTGTCCGTGTGCCCGACGATCATCAGTTTGAGCGCGCCGTCGCTTTTCAGCAGGCTGCCGATTTGCTCGAGCTGGGCCGTGGACGCGGCCTTGAGTTCAGCCTTGTCGACATCAAACAGGATGCCGTAGAGGGCGATTCGACCACTCCCGGCGATCGCCGTGCTCAGCTCGGACGCCGATACCGTCACCATTTTCTGCTCGCGCGACTTTGCTTCGACAACGACGACGACCGCCATCGTGCGGTCGTTGAACGCCTTGCAGTAGAGATCGTCCCTGACCACATAGGTCAGCACGGCAACGGTCGTCTGCGCACCTTCGCTACCGTAGCGGCCAACGCTGTAGTGCTGTTCGGCGCGATCTCGATTCACCGCGCAGGCCGCATTGCTGAATGCGTCGGCATCGATTTTTTCCGACGGGAACAGGATGTCGATCAGGCCCATGTCGCCACCACCATGTCCGGCGCCTGACGTGGCCTCGCCACCGCAGTCGTCGCCGCTACATTCGTAGAGCGTCTCGCCACCTTTGGCCTTGATGACGTCCTGGTAATTGCGCAGGACTTCGAGTGGACTGCGTCCGATGGGCTGCAGGTACACCACACGTGCGAGGCGGCCTTCCGCATCAACATTTTTCTGCGCCCGGAAAACCGTATTGTTCAAGCTGGTGGCGCGCACCGGTTCGGCGCGTTCAAGAATGGATGCGGGTAGACGGATCGCGTCGAACGCACCGCCCTGGTATTCAACGAGCACGCTGCCCTCGTACCGACCCAGCGCTGCAGGATCCTTTGAGCCGGGCTTGTCGGTTGTCGGTAACGTCGCATCGGCGAACGCGAGCAGCGGAACGAAAGCCAGCGGTAGAAACAGCGAGGAGATGCGCATCAGTGACTCCGGGAAGAATAGGTACCGGAGTAGTACGCAAGACATCAGCGGAAAGGGACATCACTTGATTGGATGCAGGCCGGACGGTGCCCACTCAATGCTGGCAACGCGAGCAGTAGAACGTCGAACGCTGCCCTTGCATGATCGACTTGATTGCCGTTTCGCAAACCTTGCACGGCTCGCCCGCTCGGCCGTAGACGAACAACTCCTGCTCGAAGTACCCGGGCACCCCATCAGGGCTGATGAAGTCGCGCAAGGTCGTGCCCCCGCGAGCAATCGCATACGCGAGGATGCGTTTCACTTCGGATGCGAGACGCACGTAACGTTCGCGCGAAACCGATCCGGCGGCGCGTTTCGGATGGATACCCGCGGCAAACAAGGCTTCGCTCGCATAGATGTTGCCGACGCCGACGACAATCGCCTGATCCATCAGGAACATCTTCACCGCTGCCTTGCGTCCGCGTGCGCGCAACCACAGGCGATCGCCGTCGAAGTCGTCGGACAGCGGCTCGGGCCCCAGATTGGCAAGCAAGGGATGAATCTCGCCACGCGCCTGCCAGAGCTGACTGCCGAAGCGGCGTGGATCGGTATAGCGCAATAACTGGCCGGAATCGAGGCGCCAGTCGACATGGTCGTGTTTACCAGCCGGCGTATTCGCCGGCAACACGCGCAGAGAGCCGGACATGCCCAGATGCAGCAGTGCGCTTCCAGGTTCTGTGTGCACGAGCAGATATTTCGCGCGGCGTTCAATTGCCTCGATCCGCTGTCCCGGCAGCGATGTGAGCAGGGCCTTCGGAATCGGCCAGCGCAGACGCGGCTGGCGGATGTCGAGCGCGATCACGATACGACCGATCAGATGCGGTGCGAGCCCACGCCGCGTGGTTTCGACCTCGGGAAGTTCCGGCACGCGTTATCTCTTTATCGGCGCAGGCGGCGACGCCAGCTCGCTTTCCGGTTTTGAAAACAGCAGCGCGCTGAACCGGTCCGGCACCAGCGCAATCGTGCCGCCAACCATCACGTAGCGATCGCCGTGGATCGCATCGGTGGTGCCAAAGCTCAGCGTCGTATCGTCAAGCAGCAAAGTTGCCCAGGGCGGATCGAGACCGAGTTTCTTCGCATCAAGATCGCCCGCGGCGTGACGGAAACGCACTGGCGCGCGCGCGATCGCCACAATACGCTCGATGCGTGCATCGTCTGCGGCCTGCGCAAACGGTTCGAGCATGCGCCAGTGGCTGTCGACTTTCTCGAATCGGCGAGGTTTGCATTCGCTGCAGCTGATGCCAATCGTGTGCACCGCGGCGAGGTCGAGCGCGGTCAGCGGGTCGGTCGCGATCGCGTCCTCCTTGCGCAGCTCCGCATAAACCGCGAAACCAAGCAGAGCCACCATCGCGATCAGGAACAGGTTGGTGCGCGTGTGTCGGTTCATTGCGTAAGACCCGCTCAACGACGCCGGCGGCGCCACCAGATCAGCCCGCCACTCAGCGCCAGGAATAGCGGCAGCGCGAGCAGGAAGGTGAGCGCGATTGCAGTCAGTGCAGCCTGCGAAAGTTTCAGCTCGCGATCGGGTGCGCTCTTGTCCGCGATCGCAATCTGCGCATCGTCACCAAGCAGCCAGTCGAATACGCGCTGGCCGAACTCGCGATTGCCACCGTTGCCCAGATACGTGTTGGAGAGGAAATCGCCGTCGCCGATCACCACCACGCGCTGCTCGCGGCGGTCAGGACGCGGCGACACGCGACTGAGCGCGAAACCGAGGTCGAGCGGGCCTGGAATTTCCCCGGCGTCGGCATCCTGGCGCACGCTCTCCGCGCTCTCGCCCGATTTTGGAATGTGACCGGTTTCATTCCACGATTTCGCACTCGAGCGCAGGACGGATTTGATGTCCCAATGCGCATCGGTCAGCTGCGCAAGCGCGGCTGCTTGCGGGAACAACGTTGTCAGCGCGAAATCCTTGCTGATCGCATGCGGCGGGTAATGATCCATCGCGACGAAGCTAGGATCGCCGAGACCAAATGCCTGACCGTTGCCATCGACGATGGTCCCAGGCAGCGCGCGGATCGCAAGCGTCTTGGCGAGATCGTCGAGTCCGACGCTTTCATTCGGCTCGGTCAGCCACAAAAGATTGCCGCCACGCGCGACGTAATCGACCAGTTCTGCCGCAGCAGCAGCCGACAATTTCACCTGCGGGCTCGCGATCACAACAAGGTCCGTGTTCTCGGGCACTTTGCCGGTGTTGGCCAGCGGCAACGGTACGGCGCGCAGGCCGCGTTCGGCGAGCGTAGCGACGAACTGGCCGAGATCCGCGTTTGCCTTGCCGAGCGGCTGGCGCTCGCCTTCGCCTTCGAGGAACGCGACGATGCGTTCGCGCGCGCGCGACAGGCGCAGCAGTGCATTGGAGAATTCGGTTTCGCTGAGCACCTTGAGGCGCTCGCTGCGACCCTTGTAGCGGATGTCGAGTTCGCCATCGACCTTCACGTCGGCCTCGCGCATTGCACTCGGATCGGCGTCGGGATCGACGAAGCGCAAGCTCAGGTCCGGCTTAGCACGCCGATAGCGATCGACGAAGTCCGCGATGACCCCGCGCAGCCCGCCTTGCTTGCGCGCGTAGCTGATCACCTCGACCGGCGCATCGAGGGTTTTCAGGAGCGTGATCGAGGCGTCGCCGAGACTCGCGCTGCGCGCGTGGCTCCAGTCCTGATCGAAGCCGAAGCGTGTGCTCAGAAACGCGACCAAGACTGCGGCCGCAATCAAGAGCAGCACATGCAACGCGTTACGCAAGCGGTCGCGCATCAGTCCGACCTCGAGCGCAACGTATCAAGACGCCGCGCTGCCAGAATCAGCGCGACTGCGGTGAGCAGCACGAAGTAGACGATGTCGACGCTTGCCACGAGGCCTCGAAAAAACGGTTCCAGATGCGTCGGCAAGGCGAGGTAATTGATGCCGCTGTTGGCGATGCCTTGCAGACGGGCGCCGGCATCCACCACGGCGAGCAACAAGGTAATCGCGAGTGCGATCGCTGCGGCAAGCGCCGGCTGCGCCGCCCACGCACTGGCGACAATGCCGATTGCGGTGAGCGCGACCGCGAACAGCACGAGACCGAGCACGGCGGCCGCGATCTTGCCGAAATCCAGCGTCGTGCCGAAGCTGAGCGCGAGTGGCATCAAAGCGACCAGCACGATCAATGCGAGGACGAAACCCAGTGCGCCGAAATACTTGCCGAGCACGATGCGCATGTTGCCGACACCGCTCGCAAGCAATAAGGGCAAGGTCTGTGCGCCGCGTTCGCCAGCCAGCGTGCGCATCGTGATCAACGGCACCAGCAGCACGAGCAGGTTGCCGAAGCTGCGCAGCAGTGGAATCGCGACGAGATCGGTGACACCTGGCGCGTCCTTCAAGCCGCCGAGTTTCGGCGCGAGATCGAGATAACCCTGGAGCGCGAGCAGGAACTGCCACGCCATCAATGCGATGACGACGGCGGCAAGCAGCCACGCGAACGGCTGCACCGCGAGGCGGCGCCACTCGTGACGCGCGATCAGCGCAGTCGCGCTCATGCAGCCTGCGCCGGTGCGTCGGCCGCGGCGATCGCGAGGAAGGTCGATTCCAGTGGCACCGCGTCCATGCGCAATTCGATGAGACCGAGACCACGCCCGACTACGGCATCCGCGAACGCTTCAACCAACGCGCCTGCACGCAGATGCACGCGCCAGTGCAGGGCATCGATCGGCTCGGCCGACGCGACCATCGCGAGCGATGCCCAATCGTTCGCATCTGCGACCTTGGCAATACCGACACGCAAGGAATTGGCAACGCTGGGCGCGGCCGGTCCGCTATAACGCAACGCACCGCGATGCAGGATCGCCACGCGGTCGCAGCACGCGGAGACATCGGGCAGCACATGCGTGGACAGGATGACCGCGTGATCCTGACCGAGACCACGCACCAGTTCGCGCAGTTTCATCGCCTGCACCGGATCGAGGCCAGAAGCCGGCTCATCGAGCACGATCAGTTCCGGCTCGTGCACGATGGCCTGAGCCAACCCGACGCGCTGGCGAAAACCCTTCGACAACGCCGCGATCGGTCGACGCCGCACATCGCCCAGCTCACAGCGCTCGAGCGTGCGCGCGACCGCTGCCGCGACCGTCTTGCGCGCAACGCCGTGCAGGCGCGCGCAGAACGCGAGGAATTCCTCGGTGCTCAGTTCCTGATGGAGTGGCGGCGCCTCTGGCAGGTAGCCGATGCAACGGCGCGCACGTTCGGGTTGTTCATAAAGATCGACGCCGTCCAGACGTACGGTGCCCGCACTCGGCGCGAGAACCCCGGCGATCATGCGCAGAGTCGTGGTCTTGCCGGCGCCGTTGACGCCGAGCAGGCCGAGCACTTCGCCGCGCGCCACGTTAAGGTTGAGGTCGCGCACGACCTCGCGGCCGGCAAGACGGCGGCTGACGTGGTCCAGGGCGAGGATTGCGGGGGTGGGGGTGCTCACGAACTCCGATTGTTCCGGTTTGCACCGCCACAGGGCAAGCGCCGTGATGAGAACTGGGTCACGCGCAGGTGCTTTTCAGGGAATTGATGGTCGGAAGCTGCGTTCGCAAACCTTGAGGAACGGCCGTGGCAGCCCCATTCCGGTCCGCGTATAGTGGACTTTCCGTCCCATCCCTTGCGACACCCATGCTCGATTCCCTGCTTTCCTTCGCTTCGCGCGGACTCACCCAGGCTTCCTGGGGCACGTGGCTCATCTATGGATTGATCGTCACCCAGCTGACGATCTTCACGATGACTCTGTACCTGCATCGCAGCCAATCGCATCGTGGTGTCGAGTTCCATCCGGCCCTCGCGCATTTCTTCCGGTTCTGGTCGTGGGTTTCGACCGGCATCAACACAAAGGAATATGTCGCGATCCATCGCAAGCACCACGCCAAGTGCGAGACCGAGGAAGATCCGCACAGCCCGCAAGTTTATGGCCTCAACAAGGTGCTGTTCGACGGCGTCGATCTGTACCGCACGGCCAGCCTCAATCGTGCGGATATGGACAAGTACGGCATCGGTACGCCGGATGACTGGATCGAACGCAAGCTGTATACGCCATACACGATACTTGGCGTTGCCATGTTCCTCGTCCTCAACTTCCTGTTGTTCGGGGTGGTCGGCATTGCGCTCTGGGCGATGCAGATGATCTGGATTCCGTTCTGGGCTGCAGGCGTCGTCAATGGCCTCGGTCACTGGTGGGGTTACCGCAACTTCGAGACGGCCGACACAGCAACCAATCTGACCCCTTGGGCGATATGGTTGGGCGGCGAAGAACTGCACAACAATCATCACGCATTCCCGAGCTCGTCGAAATTTGCGCTGCGCAAGTTCGAGTTCGACAGCGGTTGGGCGGTCATCCGTGGCTGCGAAGCGCTGGGTTTGGCCAAAGTGCTGCGCGTCGCGCCGTCGCTCGACATTCGCCCGAACATGAATCTGCCCGACGCCGACACCGCCAAGGCCGTGCTTGCGCATCGCTTCCACGTGATGAGCGATTATTTCCGTGGCGTGATCGCGCCGACCCTGCGTGATGAAGCTGGCAAGGCTGGCGCTGGACTCAAGGCGCTACCGCGTCGCCTGCGCCTCGCGCTCGGCAACGGCGGGCGCTGGCTCGATACGGCATCGCGCGAGCGCCTGACCCAGTTCACTGAGAAACATCCGCAGCTGCGTACGGTATGCGAATTCCGCGCACGCCTCGCGGCGCTGACCGAACAGCGCAGCGGTCGCAATGCCGACAGCATGATCGACGCATTGCGCGAATGGTGTGCCGAAGCCGAAGCAACCGGCATCCGCACGCTCACCGAATTCTCGGCGCGACTGAAAGGTTATCGCTTGGCTGGCGAAGTCAGCTGACGTTCTGCGCACGCAATGAACCCAAAAAAAACCCGCCGCTTGGCGGGTTTTTTGCGCGCAATGATTGCGCGCAGATCAATCCATCGTTGATGAATGTGCCGATTCGTTCGCCACCGCCGCGAGGCCGGCTTCTTCACATCCGACCTGCACAGACCTTACGCAGTGCCGCGGCGCAGCCCTCGTTCAATCGAAGCCGTTCTTGAAGATCAAATCATCGGGCACGTTGCCGCGGCGCACATCGACCAAGAACCCATTGGCAGTCGCACCCGTCACGCTGACGCGCAACGCATTGCCGGGGGCCGTCCAACTTTCACCCACGACGAACATGGATCCCGGATCG
>JBBRZD010000091.1:0-10408 GCA_038237055.1 Lysobacterales bacterium
CGCGGTGTCGTATTCGTCTGCCTCGATGACAAACGGAGAAATGGGGTCAGGTTCATTTTCCCGCACACGAGATTGGGTGGGCGTTGCTGCATCGGGAAAATGAACCTGACCCCATTTCCCCTCGGGAAAATGAACCTGACCCCATTTCCCCAGCCGCGCGGAAACGCCGAAATTCGCCGGCACGCCACCGACGAGGAAGCCGGGGTCGAGGCCTTGCGATTCGAGGATCCAGGCGAGCAACGAAGTTGTCGTTGTCTTGCCGTGCGTGCCGGCGACCGCGAGCACGCGGCGCTCGGCGAGCACGGTCTCACCCAGCCATTGCGGGCCGGAAACGTAGCGCAGGCGCGCGTCGAGCATCTGCTCAATCGCCGCGTTGCCGCGCGACAACGCATTACCGACGACTACGAGATCCGGTGCAGGCTGTGAGGCGGTGCGATCGAGGTACTCGGCCTTGAAACCCTGCATCAGCGTGATGCCGAGTTGTTCAAGCTGGGTGCTCATTGGCGGATACACGTTCGCATCCGAACCCTCGACCGTGTGGCCGAGTTCGCGTGCGAGCGCAGCGATGCCGCCCATGAAGGTGCCGCAGATGCCGAGAATGTGCAGTCGCATGCGCAGTGAATTCCGTCAGACGCCAAACAGGATGCGGTCGATGGCCCAGTAGGCAATCAGCCACGAAAGGACCAGTGCGAAAGCGAGGCCGAACGAAGCATCGATCGCATGCCGCATGATGTGCGCGTTCACGCTGACCTGCCAGAGCAGTAGTGCGAGCGTGATCCAGCCGAACATCGCTTGCATCGCGGACATGTCGGCGACAGCTGTCGGCGGCGGCCCTGCCAGAAGGGCGATCGGCAACTGCAGCAGCGAAAGCGCGAAGCTGCAGGTAAGCAACGCACACGCGGTCTGCACGTAGCGGTTGCGCAGGCCTCGAATCGCTAGCGCCACCCAGCACAAGGCGAGCACGATGACAGTCGACAACAGCGATCGCGCGAGCGTCGTGTCGGCCTCGCCCAGCAGGCCGCCTACTAGTGTGTCGAGCGCGGTTCCGGCGCCGACCAACAGCGCGAGCAGACTCGGCGAATACGGAAAGTCCTGCGGATTGCCGCGCAGGCGGCACAGATCGAAGACGATGCGTGACAGGCTGGAAAACGACGGGCGCGGAGAATTCATGGCACGCTTCTCAGCTGCGCTGTCGCTAAGGAATAGAGCAATGTGCGCAGCGTGCCTGCCGTCAGACACTCAGCCAACGGTGGCGGAATCGCGCGGCAACGCGGCGACAATGCGACGCGAAACGTCCGCCAGTTCGCCGACGCCATCGACGACCTTGAGCTTGCCGATCTGCGCAAAGTGGTTCGCGACCGGCTCCGTCTGTTCGGTGTAAACACGCAGGCGCTCGCGCACGGTTTCCGGCGTGTCGTCCTTGCGCCCTTGCGCGGCGGCACGCCCCGCGATGCGCTCGACGATGAGTTCGCTCGGCACATCCAGCTTGATCGCGATCTCAAGCGGCTGGCCCATCCGAGCAAGCAGGATTTCCAGCGCTTCGCACTGCGCGACATTGCGCGGATAGCCGTCGAGGATGAATCCGCTGGCTGCGTCGGGCTGTGCGAGGCGGTCTTCGAGCATCGCCAGCACGATATCGTCGGATACGAGCAAGCCCGTATCCATGACCGCCTTCGCCTTCAATCCCAGCGGCGTGCCGGCCTTGACCGCCGCGCGCAACAGATCGCCGGTGGAGACATGCGGAACGCCGAGTTCGGCTTTCAGGATCTCGGCCTGGGTACCCTTGCCCGAACCGGGTGCGCCGAGTAGAACGAGTCGCATGTTGCTCCGATGGCGCACGAAGGCGCGAATTACGCAATGTGGATGGGGTGAATCGCGCCGGCACGGGGCGCGCCTACAATGGGGGTAACGCTAGCGGCTGACCCAAACCGTGTCAAACCGCGCACAAAAGGAGCACGCATGAGCCAGGACAAGTTGCTTTACGCGCAATCGGGTGGTGTCACCGCGGTCATCAACGCGACCGCCTGCGCAGTCATCGAGACGGCCCGCGCAGCCAAGGTGCCGGTGCTGGCGGCGAAGAACGGCATCATTGGTGCACTGCGCGAAGAGCTCATCGATACGTCGAAGGAAACTCGTGCTGCAATTGCGGCATTACGCCACACTCCTGGCGGCGCGTTCGGCTCATGCCGCTACAAGCTCAAGTCGCTGGAACAGAATCGTGCCCAGTACGAACGCCTGATCGCGGTGTTTCGCGCGCACGACATCCGCTGGTTTCTCTACAACGGCGGCAACGACTCTGCCGACACTGCGCTGAAGATTTCGCAGATTGGCAAAGAACTCGGCTATCCGATCAACGTGATCGGTGTGCCGAAGACGGTCGACAACGATCTCGCGGTCACCGATAACTGCCCGGGTTTTGGCTCGGTCGCAAAATACACCGCAGTTTCGGTTGCCGAAGCCAGCCTCGATGTCGAATCGATGCACGAATCCTCGACCAAGGTCTTCATCATCGAAGTGATGGGTCGGCACGCGGGCTGGATCGCCGCCGCCGGCGGCCTTGCGGCGCGCAACGCGGGCGAACCGCCGCACCTCATCCTGTTCCCGGAAGTCGCGTTCAAGGAAGCGGAATTCCTCAAGCGCGTGCAGGCCTGCGTCAAGAAAGTCGGCTATTGCACGGTGGTCGCGTCTGAGGGCCTGAAGAATCAGGCGGGCCAGTTCCTCGCCGAAGCCGGTACCACGGATTCGTTCGGTCACAGCCAGCTCGGCGGTGTGGCACCGTTTCTCGCGCAATTGGTAAAGAGCAAATTGGGATACAAGTACCACTGGGCGCTGCCGGACTACCTGCAACGCTCCGCACGCCACCTGGCGTCGAAGACCGACGTCGAGCAGGCGTATGCCGTGGGCAAGGCGGCCGTCGAGTACGCACTCGCAGGCCGCAACGCCGTGATGCCGGTGATCGTGCGCACTGCGGACGCGCCGTATCGCTGGAAGATCGAGCCGGCCCCGCTGAGCAAGGTCGCCAACCATGAAAAAAAGCTGCCGAAGTCTTTCATCACACGCGACGGCTACGGCATCACCGCGGCAGCGCGGCGCTATCTCGAACCACTGATCCGCGGCGAAGATCCGCCGAAATACGGGAAAGACGGCCTGCCCAATTACGTGCGCCTGCAAAACCGCCTGGTCACCCGCAAGCTGCCCGCATACACGATAGACGACCGCTGAATCGGGTTCGGGTGGCCCACGTCATGCGCTTTGGCGAGCGCGGGCCACCCGGCAGGTCTCATGGACCGCAGCGCAGCAGCGGGTACGCCCACGAGAACGGCGACAGCGGAGCGGCCCCAGCCGTCAGCACCGAGTAGCTGGCCGGCATCTGCGACCAGCGCGGCATTGGATCATGCTGGCGATAGTCGTTGAACAGGCCGGTTTCTTCGTCCATGCCATCGACCTGTCCGGTCGTCTGGAATTGGTCAAACACGAAAGGGATGCCTTCCGAAATCAACGGATCGTTCGCATCCGAGACATGGAAATGCACGTGCGGTTCGCTCGTGTTGCCTGTGTTGCCGAGCAGCGCAATGACCTGGCCGCGCGTGACATGCTGGCCATCGGCGACGCGCAGGCTGCCAGGCTGCAGGTGCGCATAGAACGCGAAGTGGCCGCCGCCGATGTCTTCCATGATGTAGTTACCCGCGGCGGTCTGCTGGGTCTGCGTGCCCGCCGGGGGATTGTCAGGCGGCGTCTGCTCGTTCATGCCATCGCGCGTGCGCGAGATCACGCCGTCGGCAACTGCGATGATTTCCTGGCCGAACGCGAGATAGCTTTCGTTCGCGGTGACCGGGCCAATCTCCCGCTGCGCTTGTGCGTTGACGGCAACCCAGTCGATCGCGTAACGCTCCGGCACGTGGAAGACACCAGTCACGAGATTGCCATTCGCATCGCGCATCGGGATCAGCGTGCGCCGGTGGGTGCCGGCCGGATTCACGGAACCGCCGGCAACCCAGCCGTTGCCGCGGAACGGCAGGCCGACGACGACGGGCGGCTCGGCTGACAGCGGCGATTCTCGAGCGATGGTCTGGCGCGCTGTCGCGCCGTCTGTGCAGGCGGTGAAATCGAGTTTATGCCGCAAAGTGGCCGGTACCAGCTTGCCATCGGCCAGGTTCAGGAAGAAAAAAACGACGACACCGCCGCCGGGCGGCACGTCGACCGGATACACCGATTCATGCGGGTTGGCCGGATTCTGATGCGCGGCCATGTTTGCATCGTAGAGGAGCGCGTTGGCCGCAATGACCTTGCCGTGGTAGCGCTGCTGCAGCTGCGAGGCTCCGTCGCCGCCCTCGGCACGCACGTCGACCAAACGCGCAGTCGGTGGCGTCGTGATTGCCCACGTTGAGTTCGTAGACCAGTAAACGCCCAGTCGCCATTGGCAGCGGCGCAGGCGCATATTGCAAGTCGAACTGCAGATCTGCCGCGGAGGCTGCCATTGCGACGCTCAAGCAGGAAACGAGTACGGCCCATTGCGCGGCGCGCCATCGCGATTGATCGGGCTCTCCGATCCACTGCATCTTCATTGCCATTATTCCCCTGTTTAGATCACAAGAAAGGTGCCGCGCTGGTATCCGACGGAACCCTGCCACAAGAGTATTTATCGCAGTCCGTAGACGCGCAATACGGCCTCGATACGGATCATCGTGGCGTGCCAGACCGACTTGTGCGCGACGAATCGCGCTAATGCTGCACTGCACCAATGCGCGTTGCTCGGAGCCGTGGCTATACTCAGGATGGGTTGCTCGCATTTTCCGATGTTTTGTCTTCAAGTCCTGGTACGTCAAGGGAGGGTTCGATGTTGTTTCATGACCACGGTTTATTGATTGCGTTGATTTGCGCGGGGCTTGCGATTGTGTATGGCGCCTGGTCGATCCGCTGGATTCTGGCCAAGCCGGCCGGTAATCCGCGCATGCAGGAGATCGCCGCGGCGATCCAGGAAGGCGCTCGTGCGTATCTGAACAGGCAATACCGCACGATCGGCATGGTCGGCGTGGTCCTGTTCGTGGTGATCGGGGTCGTTCCCGCATTGGGCTGGACCACGGCGATCGGCTTTGCGCTCGGTGCGATTCTCTCCGGTCTCACCGGTTACATCGGCATGAATATCTCGGTGCGCGCCAATGTGCGTACCGCCGAAGCGGCACGCGGCGGCATTGCACCGGCGCTCGCGGTCGCGTTCCGCGGCGGTGCGATCACCGGCATGCTGGTCGTCGGCCTCGCCCTGCTCGGCGTCGCAGGCTACTACATGGCGCTGCTGCATTTCGGCTACACGACTGATCAAGCCTTGCATTCGCTGATCGGCCTCGCCTTCGGTTCCTCGCTGATCTCGATCTTCGCGCGCCTCGGTGGCGGCATCTTCACCAAGGGCGCCGACGTTGGTGCGGACCTGGTCGGAAAAGTCGAAGCGGGTATTCCTGAAGATGACCCGCGCAATCCGGCGGTGATCGCGGACAACGTCGGCGACAACGTCGGCGACTGCGCCGGCATGGCAGCGGACTTGTTCGAGACCTACGCGGTGACCCTGATCGCGACAATGTTGCTCGGTGGCGTGATGGCGGCACAGGCTGGCCCGAACGCCGTGCTGTACCCGCTGGTACTCGGCGGCGTTTCCATCATCGCCTCGATCATCGGTACGTTCTTCGTCAAGGTAAGCCCTGGCGGCAAGATCATGAACGCGCTGTACAAGGGCGTGATCGTGTCGGCCGTGCTGGCGTTGATCGCGTTCTACCCGGTCACCAAGGAATTGATGGCGGGCAGCAGCTACGGTGTCATGAACATCTTCGGCTGCACCGTAATCGGCCTCGTGCTGACCGGCGCCATGGTCGTCATCACCGAGTACTACACCGCGACCGAATACGGCCCGGTGCGGCACATTGCACAAGCTTCGACGACCGGCCACGGCACCAACATCATCGCCGGCCTAGGCATTTCGATGAAGTCGACCGCATGGCCGGTGCTCGCCGTCTGCGCCGCGATCTGGGGCGCCTACGATCTGGCCGATCTATACGGCATCGCAATCGCCGCGACCGCAATGCTCTCGATGACCGGCATGATCGTCGCGCTCGACGCGTATGGTCCGATCACCGACAACGCGGGCGGCATCGCCGAGATGGCCGACCTGCCGCCGGAAGTGCGCGGCGTTACCGATCCGCTCGACGCAGTTGGCAACACAACCAAGGCGGTCACCAAGGGTTATGCGATCGGCTCGGCCGGCCTCGCTGCGCTGGTGCTGTTTGCCGACTACACGCACAAGCTCAGCGTCGAGCATCCGCAGCAGATCTTCACCTTCGACCTGTCCAATCATCTGGTCATCATCGGCCTGCTGATCGGCGGCCTGATTCCGTTCCTGTTTGCCTCGATGGCCATGGAAGCGGTCGGTCGCGCGGCGGGATCCGTGGTGGTCGAAGTGCGCCGCCAGTTCCGTGAGATCAAGGGCATCATGGAAGGCACGGCCAAGCCGGACTATTCGCGCGCCGTGGACATGCTGACCAAGTCGGCCATCAAGGAAATGATGATCCCGTCGCTGTTGCCGGTGCTGGTACCGGTCGTCGTCGCCTTCGGCTTCAAGTGGCTCGGTGGCGGCACGCTCGCTGGCGCTCAGGTGCTCGGCGGTGTGCTGATCGGCACGATTGTTACCGGCTTGTTCGTCGCGATCTCGATGACCACCGGTGGCGGTGCCTGGGACAACGCGAAGAAGTACATCGAAGACGGCAATTTCGGCGGCAAGGGATCGGAAGCGCACAAGGCCGCCGTCACCGGCGATACCGTGGGCGACCCGTACAAGGACACCGCCGGTCCGGCGGTGAATCCGCTGATCAAGATCATCAACATCGTCGCGCTGTTACTGGTTCCGTTGCTCTGATTAAAACGTATGGTTGACCCCGCGGTTTCGCGGGGTAGTTTCGATACATCTCAAGCCCCGCCTCGCGCGGGGCTTTTTTATGACGGCCATGGATGGCCTGAATACCGGAAATGCAGGAGCATTTTCCGGTAAGCCCAAGGATGGCCGGTATGCCGGACTGGAAGTCACCGCCTGCCGCTATTGCTACGGCGATCCCTGAATCGTGCTGCGCCGCCGCATTCTTTGCCGTATTCTTCGCGCCCCAGCCGGCATCGTGCGCCCGACGCACGATCGCTTGCGAATAGACAATACGCGGCATCCGGCTTGAACGATGGCTGGCGCGAAGGAGAGCATCATGGGTTTGGAACGCGTTCCCGCCGGCAACAAGGTGCCGGACGAGATCAACGTCATCATCGAGATTCCGAAAGACGCGGAGCCGGTCAAGTACGAAGTCGACAAGGCCTCGGGCGCAATCTTCGTCGACCGCGTGCTCTCCACGCCGATGCGTTATCCGTGCAACTACGGTTACGTGCCGCAGACGCTCGGCGGCGACGGTGACCCGCTCGACGCGCTGGTTATCCTGCCGCTACCGCTGGTGCCCGGCTCGGTGATCCGCTGCCGCCCGGTCGGCATGCTGCGCATGACCGACGAAGCGGGTGCCGACGAAAAATTGATCGTCGTGCCGCACCCGAAGACCTTTCCGGGCTATGCGCACATCGCCGATATCGGCCAGGTGTCGGGCCATTGGCTTGAGCGGATCGGCCACTTCTTCGAGCACTACAAGGATCTCGAAAAAGGCAAATGGGTCAAGATCGACGGCTGGGTCGACGCTGCGTCGGCAAAGCAGGAAATTCTGGCCAGCGTCGAACGCTACAAGGCGGAATCCAAATCCTGAGCTTCGGCTCGAATCAATCTTCGCGGTTCGTCCGCTGCCTCGCACCGGCAGCGGCTGAAAGCGCTTGGCGGAAAAACTAGTCCTCGGTCGCGTCGTCGGTCGCATCGTGCGTATGCTCGATGTCGGGATCGATCCCCGAAGCGAGCGCATCGCGAACGTTCCAGATCGATACTTCGCCACCTCGGAACGCTCGCGTGTAGACCGGCTTCGCGCGAAAACGGTACCGCCGGTAGATCGTCATCACAAGCCCATCGGGATGCAGCTTCGCCCAGGCCTCTAATTCCTTTTCGCTGTAGAGCACCGGCAGCGGCTGGGTCAGGCGGCCGGCGAATTCATACACGCCGTGATGCCAATCCATGTGTGCTATCGGCTGGCCGCGATCCTGCGCGGCGTGCACCTGTGCGGATACGGGACCCATGTCGTAACGATCGCCGGGGCCCTGCACGACCGCAAGCTTGACCAGCAAGGTGAGGGCTAGCGTCGCCAATGCTGGCCAAGCGGGGTGCACGACGTGTCGCGCGCGCAGCAGGAGACACGTGCCGATCGCGATAACCGCGACTCCCCACCATGGCGATGTGTCGCCAAAATATTCATAACCGGGGCGCGTTAACGCGTAGTGCGGAATCAGAGCAAATACGATGCCCAAACCTATAAGGAACAGGGCAAAAAGAACCACGCGCACGCGAAGCGCGCCGCGATCGAGCGCGAACGCGAGCACCAGGGCGACACCGGCAATCGCGGGCAGCAAATAGTGCGGCTGTTTGCCGCCGATCAGCGAGAAGGAAATGAAAGTCGGCAACACCCATACAAGGCCAAGGCGCAAAGTGCGCTCGTGCGCTAGCGCGCGCAGTTGTTTCCACGAACCGCGGATTGCGAGTGGCCATGGCAACAGCATCACCGGAAACACCACGCCATACCACCACCACGGGCGACCATGCGCGCTGGCACCCTTGACCGCTTCGATGCGATCGAACGTCTGGTTGAGGAAGATCGCGCGCGCATACGCGTCGCCGCCGCGCAGCGCCGCTGGAATCGCCCACGCCAAGCCAATCGCGGTACCTAGCAGGAATGCGAGCGCAAACGCGCCAAAGTAACGCGCACGCCGACCGCGCAATGCCGCCTCTGCCCACCACGGCGCACCGAGCGCGACGAACGCGATGTCGAGCAGCATCACCGGCCCCTTGACCAGGATACCGAGTCCGATCGCTGCACCGGTGACGAGAATGCCGCGCCGAGTGCGCCCGTCGACGAGATCGACGATACCGTGCACTGCAAACAGCACGCAGGTTGCAAGCGGCACGTCGAACATGATCGCGTTCGCGAACGCAGCAAAATACATCGCGCCCAGCAGGAACCACATCGACAAGCGAGCCGCCGCGACCGATGCCGTCAGGCGCAGGGTCAGCCGTTGCATCAAAATCAGGCTCAGCAACGAACATGCGAGCGTAACCGCCCGCCCGGTCCATGCATGCACACCGGTCACAAGCCAGCCGGCATTGATCAGCCAGAACAGCATCGGCGGTTTGTGCGCGTACGTCGCGCCGTTGAGGTGCGGCACCAGGAACTCGCCGGTCTGGCGCATTTCCCACGCGACCGCGAGGTAGCGCGTCTCGTCGATCGGTACCGGCCCCAATAACCAGACAATCGGAGCAAGCAGGATCAAGGCGAGGAACAGCGGGTGCTCGAGCACTGAGCGCCAATGCGGCCAGCCGGAACGAGCAGAAAACGCAGGAGTCATCGTGTGCGCTGAGTGAAGACGAGGATAGGCGGAATCTTGGCATGCTGGCGCGGGTTGTGTCGCGCTTGCTGGCTTGCGCCCGCGATGTCTTGCACGAACCGCCTTCGGGAGTGACGCCATCCCACCCAACCCTCCGCTTGAAGAGGAGGGCTTGAGAAGGAGCGACTTTTTCTGCCCTCCCGTTCAAGCGGAGGGTTGGGTGGGGATGGTGTTCGGCCCAGGAGCAATCACCCGCGCTTGAGCAACTCGCGCAAATCGATCACCGCAGCATTCGCGCGCGAAATATAGTTCGCCATCACCAGCGAATGGTTGGCAAAGAAACCAAACGGCATTCCATTCAGCACCATAGGACTGCCAAGCGGCTTCTGCGATTCCTCGAGTTCGCGGATCACCTGTTCCAAGCTCACCAGCGCGTTCTTGCTTGCAAGGATCGGCGCGAAGTCGATGCGGATCGCTTCGAGCTGCTCGCGCAACGCCCAGGTATAGCCGCGAGCCTCATAGAAGTTATCGTCGATCTTCAGCCACGGCGTCTGAACCATGCGCGGGCTTGTCGTCGGCGTCGACTGCTGCGCGTGCTGATCGCCAGCAAGATCGGTATCGATACGGACCTGCCCTGCCGCTGCCGACAGGCGCTGCGACAATGAACCCAATCGCGCCGAAACCGTCTGCAGATAGTCGGTGAGATTGTCCGCCCGCGCGTAGAACTGCGCATTGCTCGCATCGTTGTCGCTGAGGCGGGTCAGGTAACCATCGACATGCGTGATCGCCTTGCGGTACTGGCTTTCCGAGCTTGGCAGCAGCCAGCGATCATTGGGCGAACTGAACAACGGATCGGCTTCCTGCAGATCCTTGTCCTCGACCGATTGCGTCTGCGAACGGCTGAAGTCGTTGCGCA
>JBBRZD010000092.1:0-10391 GCA_038237055.1 Lysobacterales bacterium
ATCCTTGAATACGTAGTACGGCGCAGCGAATTCTTCCAGCCAGAAGCCGGTTTTCCTGCCGGTATTGCCAAGCTCGGCGTGCGACGTCAGAACCATGAGTATTTTCATCGAATTCCCTGCTATTTGAGCGTGATTATGGCGCGCCTTCGACGACATCATGACAATCGAATCCGGAACAGGGCCTGAGGAATATCGGCTCGACGGCCATCACCTGCAGCCGTTCGGCATCGTTCACGACGGTGAACTGGCAGCATTGACCGACACGGCGACGTTCCAGGCGACATTTCTGCAGCTGCCGAAAGACGTCGGCGTGGTCAATGCCGATCTGAAGCTCAACTACGCCAAGGCCGCTATGCCTGGACATCCGAGCGCGAGTCCGTTGCCTGCGCGCAATGAACAAGCGGACACGCGATTTAGCGTGACGCGGCTCAGAGCTCCAACAATCCTGCGCGATCGAGTGCGGCGTGCCAGGCCGACACGTCGTCGCGCACATCGTAGGTCTCGGTGATTTCGCGCAAAGCCTGAAACACCCAGGCGCGCTGCTGCGCCGACGCGCCACGGTCTTCGGCAATTGCGAGCAGTCCCGGCACCGCGCGGTAACGCTCGGCAAGTTGCAAGGTGCCCGATTGCGCCAGACCGCAGAACGCGCGTTCCTGTACTTCGCTCGACGCATCATGCGCGGCGATAGCCAGGAGCGGATCGACGACCTCCTCGCCACCGAAACGCGCCAGCGCATCGACGGCCCAGCGGCGTTGCGTTTCGTCATTGTCGCGCACAGCGTCCACGAGGATTTCGTAGATGCGCTCGCGCTCCACGCCGCGCGCGCCGATTAGGGAAATGTTCCACAACGCCCATGGCCCGGAACCTTGCGGATCGGTCGCGCGTCGCGCGAGCAGACGGTCGATTTCGGCAGGCGTCTTTTGCAGATTGTATTCGGCCAGGCTCAGCTCGAAGGCAGCCATGCGCACTTCAATCCTGCGCGAGATCAAGGCAGCGTGCAGCAGCGCATGCAGTGAGTGGCTCGCCTTGAACTGGCCACGCCAGACTTGTGCGTGATCGACCACATAGTCGGCCGCGCCCTGATAGTTGTCGATTGCCAGTTCAAGTGCGCGCTCGGTGCGTTCCTGCGACGGCAAGGCCTCGATCATGCCGGCATAGAACGTGTCGAACCGCGGTGCAATCGCGTCGCCGTGACCGAGCAACGGCTCCGCCAGTGAACGCAGCGCCGCCACCATGCGCGGCATGTCGCCGTGCGCGGCCAATGCGGCAACCGAAGTAAAAGCGAGAATTGAAACCAGCAGACGACGCATGCGGCGGACTCCATGGGATTGAGCTTCAGTCTGGCGTGTCGACCACGCGAACCGGGCATTTTCGGTGACAGCCGATTGCTGTCACTACAACGGAAACGTTCGCTCATCCGCGTCGGGGTTTGATCATGTCAAGGAAGCGCAAGTCCTGCAGATGTGCATCCAAATCATCGGCGGTTGCATAACATGGTCGAGCCTCGCAGGATGAGGGGCCACGCTACCGGGGAAGCGCCATGCAAAAATCCGTTCTTTTCGCAGCGATCCTTGCACTCACTGCCTGTGTCACACCGGCGCCGCGCACAGCGAATCCCGTTGCCGACACTGCACACGCAACGCCATCGGATGCGCTGTATCGCGCACTTGGTCGAGCGGATGGAGTCGCGCACCTGGTCGACGCAGCATTGGCTCGCATCCACGCCGACCTGCACATCAACCTTTTCTTCGAGCACACCGACCTCGCCGACCTGCGCCGGCTGTTGATCGAGCAGATCTGCGCGGCCAGCGGCGGCCCCTGCACCTACACCGGCCGCAGCATGGAAGAAGCCCATTCCGGAATGAATCTCAACGAGGCTGACTTCACCGCCTTTGTCGAAGATCTGGTCGCGGCAATGAACGAAGTGAAGCTTGCAGCGGCAACACAGCAGCAGGTGCTGGCCTTGTTCAGCCCGATGCGCGGGCAAATCGTAGGGCAGTAGCGACTTCAAGAGAGTGGACGGAGCGATGGCTAGCGTGCGTCGTCCGTGTCCCCGCCCTGCCCGTTCGACGACCACCATTCGACCAAAGGCTAATGCACCGCGTCTTGACGCGTTTTCGTGACGGGCACAGTCTTCCGTGTCGATTCGTCGTACTGGCCTGGAGGCGCTATGGATTCGGTGGCGGCAAAAACAGGCTGGCTCGTGCTGGCGATCGTCGGCGCGTTCTGTCTCGGCACGATTGCGCTGCATCGAGGCGAGACGATCAACGCGATCTGGCTGGTCGCCGCGGCGACCTCGATCTTTCTCGTCGCGCATCGCTTCTATGCCCGCTTCATCTCCGAGAAGGCACTCGGCATCGATCCGACTCGCGCGACGCCTGCGGTGCGCCGCAATGACGGCCTCGACTACGTACCGACCGACAAATGGGTCGTTTTCGGTCACCACTTCGCCGCGATCGCAGGCGCAGGTCCGCTGGTCGGACCGGTGCTGGCGGCGCAGATGGGTTACCTGCCCGGCACGCTGTGGATCCTGATCGGCGTCGTCCTCGCCGGCGCAGTGCAGGATTTCCTGATCCTGTTCCTTTCACTGCGTCGCGATGGCCGTTCGCTCGGCGAAATGGTGCGCGCGGAACTCGGGCCGGCTGCTGGCGTGATCGCAATGATCGGCATCCTGATGATCATGTTCATCATCCTCGCCGTGCTCGCGCTGGTCGTGGTGAAGGCGCTCGCGATCAGCCCGTGGGGCACGTTCACCGTCGCGATGACCATACCTATCGCCCTGCTCATGGGCCTGTACCTGCGCTATTTCCGTCCTGGCAAGGTGCTGGAAGTCTCGATCATCGGCCTGGTGTTGCTGCTGCTGTCGATCTGGGGCGGCCGCAAAGTCGCCGCCGATCCAGCTTGGGCGGCATCGTTCACCTACGACGGCAAGGCGCTCGCATGGATGCTGATCGCTTATGGCTTCTGCGCTTCGGTGATTCCCGTCTGGCTGCTGCTTGCGCCTCGGGACTACCTGAGCACCTTCCTGAAGATCGGCACCGTGCTGCTGCTCGCGTTGGGCATCGTATTTGCGATGCCGGAATTGAAGATGCCGGCACTGACCAAGTTCATCGACGGCAGCGGACCGGTGTTTGCCGGTGCGTTGTTCCCGTTCCTGTTCATCACGATCGCCTGCGGGGCCGTGTCGGGCTGGCACGCGCTGATCTCGTCGGGCACCACGCCCAAGCTGCTTGCGAACGAGCGTGAAGCTGGCCTGGTCGGTTATGGCGCGATGCTGATGGAAGCGTTCGTCGCGATCATGGCGTTGATCGCTGCGTGCGTGCTGCAACCCGGTGTTTACTTCGCGATGAACTCGCCCGCCGCACTGATCGGCACCACCGCCGACTCGGCCGCGCTGGCGATCAGCCAGTGGGGCTTCGTGATCAGCCCCGACGTGCTGCTGCAGACGGCGAAGGACATCGGCGAAACCTCGATCCTTTCGCGCGCCGGCGGTGCGCCGACGCTTGCAGTCGGCATGGCGCAGATTCTCCATGGTCTTTTTTCCGGTGCAGGCATGATGGCGTTCTGGTACCACTACGCGATCCTGTTCGAGGCCCTGTTCATCCTGACCACCGTCGACGCCGGCACGCGCGTCGGTCGCTTCATGATCCAGGAACTTGTCGGCCTCGCTGTGCCGGCATTGAAGAAGACCGAGTCGTGGGCGGCGAATCTCATTGCCACCGCGCTCTGCGTCGGTTGTTGGGGCTACTTCCTTTATCAGGGCGTGGTCGATCCGCTCGGCGGCATCAACACCTTGTGGCCACTGTTCGGCATCGCCAACCAGATGCTCGCCGCCATCGCGCTGACATTCGCCTGCGTCTGCCTGATCAAGATGAAGCGCGACCGCTACGTGTGGATACCGCTGCTGCCCACTGTGTGGCTAGTCATCTGCACGCTCACCGCGGGCTGGCAGAAAGTTCTCGGCGACGACATCAAGGTGAGTTTCCTCACTCATGCGCGCAAGTATTCGACGGCGATCGACGCGGGCCAGCTGCTCGCGCCGGCCAAGAACATGGACGACATGCATCGCATCCTGACCAACGACTATGTCGACGCGACGCTTGCGGCCATCTTCATGCTGCTGGTGGTCGCGGTGATTGTATTCGGCTTGCGCGCGGCAGTGGCGGCAAGGCGTTCGACCATCGTGACCGCTCACGAAACGCCGTACGTGGCTCTCGCCGGCATTGCGTCATGAACACGTCGATCGTCGATTCGACACGATCAATCTGGTGTCAATGCGTGCGCATTGCGCGCCAGATAATCGGCGTGCCCGACTACGAAAACTATCTTGCGCATCTGCGCACGCATCATCCGGAGCGCGCGTTGCCGACGTATGCCGAATTCTTCAACGAACGTCAGCAGGCGCGTTACAAGGGTGGCGGCGGGCGCTGCTGCTGATCGGCATGCGTGCAAATAATCCGTCTCCTGTCCCGTTGCCGAAACCAATCGACGCGCAATTGTTTGATTACGCAAGTATGGAAATCGCCCGTGCGATTGCATGCTTGTCTTGGCGAGGGGCACGACTGCATGAAGGCGTGCATCAGGCGCGCAAGTCGCTTCGCCGTACACGTGCGACGATCGCGCTCGGCATGCCTGCACTCGGACCTGGTGCGAACCTGATAGATCGCCAATTGCGCCGTGTGAACCGCAGCTTGTCGAAGCTGCGCGACTCACAGGCGCTGATCACTTCACTCGACCACCTGCTCGATAGAAAAGCAGACGATCATGAAGCGGTATCTGCATTGCGACGCATGCGCCGGACCGCCGCGCGAGCCCGCGCCGAACGCGCATGCGCGATGCTGTCAAAAGACCCGCAACTGCAGCGCCGACGCGCACTATTGACGACATTGCTGGCTGCGTTGACTGCCCTGCAGTGGAATGCGATCAGCACGATCAATGTGCACACAGCGTTGCAACGCAGTCGACTCCGCGCCAGCGTTGCCGGCACGAAAGCACACTCCAGCGGAGATGACGAGAGCTGGCATGACTGGCGCCGGAGCGCCCGACGCCTGTCGCAGCAACTGCGCGCACTCGGCAATGCCGCTTCCGACCCGGTCGAAACCGACAAACGGGGCAAGCGACTGGCGATCCTGCTTGGCGAAGCACAGGACCACGCAATGCTGCGTGAGCAGTGCGGCCGCAAATCGCCGTTCACGAAAACCGATCGCCATGTACTGCGCGCTTTGGCGGACAACGGCATTGCGCGGCTTCATGCGCGTATCGCAAGGATGTCGGGCCTCGCCCAATAGGTCCGTGCCGTTTGCACGATTTCGAGCTTCATGGCCGGGCTTGCGCCCGCTCATAAAAGTACGTACATTGTACGTATGAACACTTCCCGCCTGACCGCCAACCAGCAACGCGTACTCGACTGTATACAACGCCATCTGGACCTGTATGATCGTGCGCCGACGCTAAGGGAAATCTCGGAAAATCTTGGGCTTAGCAGTCATAGTTCAGCCCAGGATTATGTTGAGACGCTGGTCCGCAAAGGCGTACTCGAGCGTTTACCGCATCATCGTGGCCTGCGCCTGCCGCATCGCTCACGGGCGCCGGCGGCAACCCATCTTCCCCTCGTCGGGCGGGTTGCTGCCGGCAGCCCGATCCTTGCTGCCGAGAATATCGAAGCCCATCACGGCGTCGATCCCGAACTGTTCCGCCCGCGCGCCGATTACCTGCTGCGCGTCGTCGGTCTCAGCATGCGCGATGCCGGCATTCTCGATGGCGACCTGATCGCAGTTCACCGCAGTGCCACGGCCGACAACGGCCGCATCGTGGTCGCCCGCCTTGACGATGAAGTCACGGTCAAGCAACTCGAACAACGCAACGGTCATGTGCGCCTGCTCCCGGCGAATCCGGATTTCGAACCGATCGAAGTCGATCCGCGCCGCCATGCCTTCGCCATCGAAGGTCTTTATGTCGGCCTGATCCGCCCTGCCAGCCCATCGAAAATCCAGCGCCAAGGATGACTTGCGATGCTTACCTCAAATGCCCTCGACGTTGCTGCGTCTGCTTTCGAAACCGCGAATTTCGTGCAAGCGCCGCTGCTGGCACCCGCGCCACGCACGACACCGGATACTCGCGCGCCACGCGATGATGCCGCCCTTGCCGAAGTTCTGCGTCATCCCGGCATCTGGCGCCGGGGTACGAAGCCTGGCACCAGCGGCAACGCACAACCCACCGGACTCGCCGAACTCGATGTCATCCTCCCTGGTGGCGGCTGGCCACGTGGTGCGCTCAGCGAGATCCTGATCGAGCAAGACGGCATCGGCGAATGCAGCCTGCTGCTGCCCGCGATGGCTGCATTGACCCAAGCGCGCAAACGCGTGGCGCTGGTCGCACCACCGTATGTTCCGTACGCACCGGCACTCCATGCAGCCGGCGTCGACCTCACCCAACTCGTGCATATCGATGCGAGCGCAGCGGATACGCATTGGACTGCCGAGCAGTGCCTGCGCGCTGGCTGCTGCGGGGCGGTGCTGAACTGGCTACCGCAGGCCGACTATCAGCAATTGCGTCGCCTGCAACTCGCTGCCGAGACTGGCGCCGCGATCGGCTTCGTGTTCCGTCCGCTGAGCGCCGCGAGCCAGGCCAGTCCGGCCGCATTGCGCATCCGGGTCACGGCCTCCGAAAGTGGGCCGCGCATCGATGTATTGAAATGCCGCGGCCGTTTCGGCAACAGCACCACGGCAATCCGGCTGCGCGCCTGATTGCATCGAGGCATGCGTGCTCTGGGCCTGCCTCTGGTTTCCGCAACTGGCGCTCGATGCAATTCGCATCGATGCGGACATGCCGTCCCCTGAATCCGGGGAGGCGTCATCCCGGCGCAAGCCGGGGTCCGGTTCTTTTACATCGTCTTCATTGACGTCCACCGCATCGGGGTCGTTCACAGCGGCCCCGTTTGCCGTCATCGATGGTCCGCTAGCGCGACGGCACATTGTTCTCGCCAATGCAGCGGCGATGAAATGGGGCGTGCGCGCCGGTCAGCCCCTGGCAACTGCACAGATGCTCTGCCCTCGACTCACCGTCACGCCACGCGATACAGCAGCCGAACGCCAGCGCCTCGAAACGCTCGCTGCATGGGCGTATCGCTACAGTGGCGAAATCCACCTCGCATCCGTGGATACGATCTTTATCGAAGTTGGCGCCAGCCTCGCCCTGTTCGAGGGCTGGCCGGCACTGGAGCGCCGACTGCGCAGCGAACTCGGCGCGTTCGGTTGCGCGTTCTCGCTGGCCATGGCGCCGACGGCAAGCGGCGCACGCGTTCTCGCAATGCAATCGGATGGCATGGCGATCCCCACGCTCGAACCTCTCGTGTGTGCACTCGGTGCCGTGCCGCTTGCGGCCAGCGGCCTCGACGCGAAGACGATCGCAGCATTGAACGGCATGGGCTTTCGCCATCTGCGTGACGTGTTCCGGCTGCCGCGCGCGGAACTCACGCGGCGCATCGGTGAGGAAGCGATTGACCATCTCGACCGCATGCGCGGACGCATCGGCGAGGCACTACCACGCTGGCGGCCGCCGGATCGGTTCGAGCAGCGCATCGAATTTTCATTCGGGGTCGAATCCCATACCGCGCTCGCGTTTCCGCTGCAACGTCTGATCCGCGAATTTGCGCTGTTCCTGATCGCGCGCGACGGCGGCGTGCAGCGTTTCAGTCTCGTACTCGGTCACGAGCGCGGCGCGTGCACACGCATCGAAGTCGGTCTGCTCGCGCCGCAACGCGATGCAGCGAGCCTGCTCGAACTCGCGCGTGCGCGCCTCGAGCGCATCGAATTGCCTGCCCCCGTGCATGCACTGACCCTGCGCGCAGACGATCTGCCGCCGTTGTGTCCACTGCACAAGGACTTGTTCGACAACCGCCGCAACGACGAACTCGACTGGCCTGCACTCGCCGAGCGTCTGCGCGCGCGGCTCGGCGATGAAGCCCTGCATGGTCTGGTGTGCGCAGCGGACCATCGTCCCGGCCGCGCTTGGCGGTACACCGTACCCGGAGATGCTCGTGGGAGCGGCTTCAGCCGCGATGCTCTAAAGCCCACCTCTTCAAGGGGTGGGGTGGGTGATGCTCTAAAGCCATCCCCTTCAAGGGGAGGATTGCGTGGTGATGCTCTAAAGCCCTCCCCTTCAAAGGGTGAGCCGGACTTTTGCGCGGCATGCCGCGCGCCGGCGAGCGGCTGCACAGGGATGTGCAGACCGGGCTTTCGGACAGGATGTCCGAGGTTGGGTGGGGATGGTGCTGCATCCCGTGCCAAAAGCATCGCGGCTGAAGCCGCTCCTACGCGAGCCTTGGCCACGAGCGAAACCGCGAAGATCCGCCCCTTCTGGCTGCTGCGTCGGCCCATCGTCCTGCGCGAAACACCCGCACGCATCCTCGCCGGCCCTGAGCGCATCGAAAGCGGTTGGTGGGACGAACACGACCAGCGCCGCGACTATTACGTCGTCGAGACCCGTCGCGGCCAGCGTGCGTGGGCTTTCGTCGAAGCAGGTGCCTCGGTCGAAGTCGGTGCATGGGTTCCTCTCGCAAAAAATGAAAGTCGCCTATCGATTAACTGGACGTTGCATGGATGGTTCGCATGAAACCGCCGCAACGCCCGAAGCCGCGCCGCCTGCGCGCAGCACTCGAACCGGATCTGCCGGAAGCCGGGATCGGCGACGATCCACGCAGTGCCCTGCACACGTTGATCAAGCGCAATGCCGGGGGCATGAATCGCAGCCAGGACGGCTCCATTCTCACGAAGGTCGCCTGTACCACTGAAAATGCACGCGCCGGCGAAAGTGACGATCCATGTGTTGCGCAACATGCTCCGCTCAAAGCGCGCTATGCCGAACTGCACTGCCTGTCGAATTTCTCGTTCCAGCGTGGCGCCTCCAGTGCAGCAGAGTTGTTCGAGCGCGCGAAGAAACTGGGCTATCGCGCACTCGCGATCACCGACGAATGTTCGCTCGCCGGCATCGTGCGCGCGCTCGAAGCCTCCGATGAAACCGGTATCGCCCTGATCGTCGGCACTGAAGTGCAACTCGCCGATGGCCCGAAACTCGTGCTGCTCGCACGCAATCAAGACGGCTACACGGACATCTGCAAGCTGATCACGACAGGTCGCCGGCGCAGTGCGAAAGGCGAATATCACCTGACTCGCACAGATGCGGAGCAACTCGGCGAGGGCGTGCTGGTGCTGGCCATCTGCGCGACCCATCTCGAATGGGTGGCGCAGCATTTCCGCGGTCGCACGTGGCTTGCAGTCGAACTGCATTGCGGTCCAGATGATGCAGCGCAACTGGCTGCGTTACGCAACCTCGGCAAGCGTCATGACCTGCCACTGGCGGCAGCCGGCGACGTACATATGCATCAACGGCGGCGACGCGCATTGCAGGATGTGATGGCCGCGATTCGCACGGGCCGCACGATCGCGGAAGCCGGGCATGCCTTGTTCCCCAATGGCGAGCGGCATCTGCGCAAGATCGATGATCTCGCTGCGCTGTATCCAGATGACCTGCTCGCAGAAACGCTGCGTATCGCATCGATGTGCACCTTCGATCTGCACAAGCTCAATTACCAATATCCAGCGGAACTGGTGCCGGATGGCATGACAGCGATCGATCATCTGCGCGAAATGACATGGAAAGGCGCAGCGAAGCACTGGCCCGGCGGCATTCCTGACAATGTGCACGCGCAGGTCGAAAGAGAACTCGTGCTGATTGCCGAACTGGAGTACGAGCATTTCTTTCTCACCGTCGAGGACATCGTGCGTTGGGCGCGCGATCAGAAACCGCCGATCCTCTGTCAGGGCCGCGGCTCGTCGGCGAATTCGGCCGTCTGCTATTGCCTCGGCATCACGGTCGTGACACCGCAGAACGGCAACCTGCTGTTCGAGAGATTCGTATCGAGGGAACGCAAGGAGCCACCGGATATCGATGTCGACTTCGAGCATGAGCGCCGCGAGGAAGTCATCCAGTACGTGTTCGCGAAATATGGCCGCGATCGCGCTGCACTTGCCGCCACCGTGATCTGCTACCGCGGCAAGAGCGCCGTGCGCGACGTCGGCCGCACCCTTGGCATTCCCGAAGACCAGCTCGACAGCCTCACCGGCATGTTCTCGCGCGTGCGCAGCGATCGTCCGCTCAAGGAATGGTTGCGCGAGCGTGGTTTCGATCCTTGCAGTCGCGTGCTGCATCGCCTGTTCGCGCTCGCGAATGAAATCCGCGGTTTTCCGCGCCATCTTTCGCAACACGTCGGCGGCTTCGTGATTTCCGAACAACCGCTGCACTATCTCGTGCCGGTCGAGAACGCATCAATGCCCGATCGCACGATCATCCAGTGGGACAAGGACGACCTGGAAACGATGAAGCTGCTCAAG
>JBBRZD010000093.1:0-10331 GCA_038237055.1 Lysobacterales bacterium
CACGCGCGCGGTTTGCATTCATACGTGCCATGTCGCTGCCATCGACGGCACGGTTTTTCGACGTGCTGTTGCATCCCACGCGTGCGGCGCAGCGCCCTGCAAACAACGCGACAGGATATTCAGTCGAATCCGTTGGCGAAAATCACGTCGACCACCGCGCCGGCTTCAAACGCGCCGAAATCGTAGGGTGTGGAGGGCGAATTCTTGATGTAGGGGCGCAGTGCGCCGTCGAGATCGGCAATTGGCGGCGGGTCGTTCGGATCATTCGCCGAGCCCCAGCGATCGACCGCGGATGAGGTCAGCTTGATATGAAAATCGCCATTCGCGGCGTTGACGAACGGATCACTCAGGTTCTGCACGTTGGTGCCGGAATCGAAGGTGACATTCTGCGTGCCGATATCTCGCACGGTGACCGGCACGCCGACGCCGAGGGAATAGGCGTGTGGCACTGCGTTGTCCGACGGCTGCACGAACAGGCTGTGGCGGATTTCCAAAGATGCCGGCGGCAGCGCCACCGTGAACATCTGATTTCCGGCGACCGTGTTGTTGGCAAACGTACTGTTGCCGATGTTCAAATCGTTGGAGATATTGAACGCCAGCTCGCCGACTTCGTTCGACGCGAACAGGCTGCTGTCGATGGTCATGTAGGCGTCACCGCCGATCAGGGTGTCCGCTCGATTGCCGCGCATGCGCCCGCGCGATAGAGCGAAGCCGACGAATCCCGCGTTGCCGGCAGGTTCAAGGTCAATGATGGAGCCGCTGACGGCATGGTTGTCGTCAATCGCATTGCATTCCAGGCCAACGGCACAGGTCGGGATCGAACCGCCCGGTGAGCTCTGCGCCAGCTGGATCGATGTCGAGACGTTGTACGCTCCGCTGCCGCTTGAAAAGGCGTAGATCACCGCGCCGCCATAGGCCACGTTGCGCTGGAAATTGGTGTTCGCAAATCCACCGAACGAGAGGATCTGCGCGTTCGAGCCGATCGTGGAGAAATAGAATGCGCCGCCGTTGTTCAGCGCGGTGTTGTCGGCGACCAGCAAGGGCTGGCTGGCAAGGTCGTTCCAGAGCAGGACTTCGTAACTACCAGCGCTCGCGACCGAGTAGTAGACGCCGCCGCCATTGCGCTGCGCGTAGTTGTTGCCGATGAACGCGTTGAATGAAATGGAATGGTCCTTGACCAGGATATTCGAGTCGATCGCATAAATGCCGCCACCGTCGCTGATGCCGCCGGGTCCTTGCGCAATGTTGCCGACAATGTTGCTGCCACCGGAGATCGCAAAGTCGGTGTCGCTGGCATAAATGCCGCCGCCATTCACCGTTGCGGTGTTGCTGTTGATGCTGGTTCCGATCAGGGTCACCTGCTGGCGGAAGATACTATTGCCGCTGGTGAACAGGCCCGCGCCGTAACCGGCGTGATTGGAATAGACCAGCACGTCGCTCAACGTCAGCGGGCCGGCGAGTACGGCTTGCACACCGCCGCCGTTTGAGTTCTGCAGAATCAGGTGCAACAGCGTCAGCGATCCGTTGCCGCTGTGCACGATCAGCGGGGCCGCCGACGCGCCTTGGCCATCCAGGGTCGTGCGTCCGCTTGAGACACCGGCGCTGCAGTTGGCGAAGCCGCCTTCGATGGTCAGCCCGTCGGCGTCGTGATCGGTGATCGTTGTCTGTGCGGTCCACGGTCCACCGGAGACGGCGATCAATTCCGGTCCCGAGGTCTGGCCTGCGGCTTGAACCGCAGCGGCAATGTCGTGGTAATCGCACGTGCTATCAGAAGCGGGGCCGACGGTGAGCATCGCCTGCGCATTGCGGCAGAACGCGCCGGCGACTCCGATCAGAACGAGATGAAAGGCCAACGTACAGGCCCGATTCCGGATGGTCGTGGTACGCATTGCGTTCTCCTGCTCGGGCCGTGGACCGGCCGTATTCAAGAGAACGATGTTCGGCCCGAATTCAAGACACGCGCCAGCGTATTGGCAAAAATAGCCTCGCGGGGGTCTGTCGGAGAGCCGGATTAGCGATTCATATTCGCAAGTCGAGGAGAGATGCGCGGCCTGCGCCTATTCTGTCGCGCGGACCGCAGCTGCGGCAGCGACGATCGAGGCCGCCGCCGGATCGTCGTAGCGCCGGCTTGCATCGAGTGCGCGTTGCGCCCACTCGCGCGCGCCGTGTTTGTCGCCCGAGCGGCGCAGGATTTCTGAGCGGATCAGCCACATCATGGGTCCGCTGCGTACGTCGAGTCGGCCCATCACGTGCTCGAATGCTTGGACGGCGCCGGCGCTGGCACTGAGCGCTGCCGGCAGATCGTTGCGCATCATTGCCAGACGGGCGAGATCGCCCTCGGCCACTGCCGCGGTCACGATTTTGCGGCCGTGGGTCTGTGCCAATACTTCGCGCAATTGGTCTTCAGCACCGCCCACGTCACCTTGATCGATGAGGAAGCGACCCCAGCGTTCGCGCGCGTCGATCACCGTGTGAGCATCGGGCGCTTCCTTGGCGATGCGCTCATCGAGCGAAGCCTTGATCATCGTGCGTGCTTCGTCGACACGCCCGACCCGATCGTAGGCGTCGCCGAGTATGAGGCGATTGCGGCGCAGCTCGTAGTCGACCGAAGGCTTTTCGATATACACACGTTGTGCGGCTTCAAGCAGCGGGATCGCTTCACGCGCGCGGCCTTCGGCAGCAAGGCATCCAGCGTAGAACTCGCGCGCATATTCGTCATAGGAGTCGGCACTCCAGTCCGGCGGGATCAACGCCAGCAAATGAGCGAACAGCGCATGCGCGCGTTCGCGCTCGCCGCGTCTGTGCACCGACCATGCGTGCTGTGCCGCCGGCACCCAGGCAGTGCTGTGATCTTCGCCATACGTCTTGCGCGCGATGTCCGCGCTGCGTTCATACGCATCCTCGGCACCTGTGTAGTCGCCCTGGTCTTCGCGTGATTGCGCAAGGCCGGGATAGGCCAGGTGCTGCAGTTCGGCATCGTTGCGCGGACGGCTGTTCGCCGCGGCCGCGATTGCGCGCAGATACAGCTGCTCGGCGCGCGCCGGGTCGCTGGACAGTACGCGGAACCCAAAGCTGTCGAGCGCGTGCACGTAACCCGGATCGCTCGACGCGACTTTCGCAAAGAGATCCACTGCATGTTCGAGCGCGGCATCCGACTGCTGTCGCGCGGCATTGTCCTCCGACAGCAAGCCACTTTGTACCTGCCACCAGCGCGCGCGCTGCACGGCATGATCGAGGCCGGCACGCTGCATCAATGGGTCGGCCTGCGCGAGTGCCTTGCGCGCGCCAGCGTAGTCGTTGCTGTTGCTTGCATGCTGTGCATCCTCGATCAATCCGTCGATGATCGCAGGGTGCGCATCGCCGTACAGTCGACGCGCCAGATCGATTTGCTGCGCGTGCAGGGTTCGGTAACGCACGTCGTCGTCGAGCTCGCGATAGATCGAAGCGGCGACGCCAAGCAGCTCGATCTGCGTTTCCGCATCGCTGCCGAATTCCTGGGCGATGCGGGGTGCGTTGAGGTCGAGCAACTCTTTCGCCGTGATTTGTCCGCGCGGTTTGTCTTGCGCCACGCGCGGATCGCTGGCGCGGAACATGTCGATCAGGAAGTCCTTGATCGTCGCCGCGCGCGCTGCTTCTGAGCGCGCGACGCTGGTCTGCCACAGCGCAATGCCGAGTGCGGCGAGAATGGCGACGAGAAACGCGAGTGTCGTCGCGACCCCGCCGCGGTGGCGCGCGATGAACTTGCGCGCGCGGTACAGCCGCGATGGCGGATGCGCGGCGACCGGAAGGCCGTTGAGATGGCGTTCGACGTCGTCTGCCAGCGCGCCAGCCGAGGCATAGCGGCGCTCGGGCTCGCCATCGATCGCCTTCACCACAATGTTGTCGAGGTCGCCGCGCAATTGTCGCCGCAGCGTGCGCGCCGGTAGCGGCGGCGCATCGGCGTCGACGCCGGCGACGACCTGGGAAGAAGGCGTGCGCGTATCGCCGTGTTCGCGGCGGCGACCGGTGACGAGTTCGCCGAGCAGGATGCCGAGCGCATAGACATCGGTCGCGGTGGTAACGAGACCGCGATTGAATTGCTCCGGTGCAGCATAGGCCGGCGTCATCGCCGGCGTTTGTGTATGCAGGGCGTTGTCTTCGTCGCCCGAGAGCAGTTTCGCGATGCCGAAATCGAGCAGTTTGACCGTGCCATCGCGGGCGACCAGGACGTTCGATGGTTTCAAGTCGCGGTGCACGATCAGCGCACGATGTGCCGCCCCGACCGCGCGACAGATTGCGATGAACAGATGCAGGCGCTCGTGCAGGTCGGAGCGATGCTCGCGCACATAATCGGTGATCGGCACGCCGTCGACGAATTCGAGCGCGATATACGGCACACCGACATCCGTCACGCCACCCTCGATCAGATGCGCGATGCCGGGGTGGCGCAATTGAGCGAGCGCATGCCGTTCGCGGCGAAAGCGGCGCTGTTCGTCCGCCGAATACAGGCCGCGACGCAGCAGCTTGAGTGCGACCGTCTGTTTGACGCCGGCTTGTTCGCGCTCAGCGCGATAGACGATCGACGAGCCGCCTTCGCCGAGTTTTTCGAGAAGACGGAATGGCCCGATGCTGGCGCCAATTGAGGGCGCCTCCAGATCCGGCTCGCATTCGCCGACACGACCGAGCAGGTCGTCGAACGAGCAGGTCGTCGAACGAGCGATCGAGCACGTCCTCGTTGGTGTCGGCGCTCAACATGCGTTCAATCTCGCGCCGCTGCGCAGCGTCGCGACAGTGTGTGTTCAACCAAGCAGCGCGCTGCTCCAGCGGCAGTGCCAATGCCGTTTCAAACAGGTCGCGCTGGTTCGCGATGGGCTCGATCATGGTCGATACATTGCCGATTGCATGAGTCAACGATCAGTTCCGGCCAACGGTTGCCCGGAGGTGGATCAACCGGCCCTATGGCGCCACGGCCGGTTCACTTGTACGCAGGTCCATTCGCCAGCCATGTATCCAGTTGCGCGCTGACTTCGCGCTCGTGGGCGTCCAATTCGTTTTGCAATCCCTGCGTGATTTCCCGCTCGCGAGCTGCTTCGGCAGCGCTCCCGCTTGCGCTCGCAAGGTCGGCAAGACCGCTATGCGCCTCGATCAACAAGGCCAGCGGACGTTCGGGCGCGGCAGCCGCTTCGACAATCGCGGTTCGATAACTGTCCGCGGCTTGTGCAGGCGTGCTACGCAAGAGGTCACCGAGCAACAGTGCGATCCGGATGCGGGCGGAATTTCCGCGCGCGAATGATGCGTCGGCGATTTTTCCGGCTTCATGCGCGGCGGACAGTGCCGCGTCGTGTTTGCCGGTTGCAGCGAGGCTGCGCGACAGCAGGTTGAGCGGTTCCAGATTGTGCGAATTTTCCTGGCCGTACAGTTGCCGGAAGGTTGCCCGGGCCTGTTCGGCATTTTCGCGCGCGAGATCGGGGCGATCCAGCCGCAGCAGGGCTCGGCCGAGTGCCAGGCGCAACATCGCTATCGCGCGGGCATTGGGCTGTTTTTGTGCCGATTGCACGGCAAGAAGTCTTTCCAGTTCCGCTCGTGCAAGTTGCGCTTTCCCTTGTTCGGTCCAGCTTTCGGCCAGCCACATGCGCGGGCCGAACGCGAGCGGAAAATCCGCGCCGAAACGCGCGGCCATGATCGCGTCCGCATCCGCGAACATCTTTTCCGCGGGCCGCCACAAATGCTGATCAGCCAGAATCCAGCCGATGCCGTACAGCCAGTTGGAGAAAGAAGGACTCGGCGCCGGCAAGGTCTTGCGCAGGAAGGTGCCGCTGGATTCGAGCAGGCCGAGCGCCTCGCTCCAGTTGCCCAGATGTGTGAGGCAGTCGGAGAGATCTCCCATGAAGCGCGCAGTGGTTTCTTGTTCGCGGCCGTAACGCTTTACGGCGGCATCCACCAACGCGCGCTCCATCGGTAGCGCCTGGTCGTAGCGCGACATCTGCACGTAGGTGTAGGCCAGTTCGCCGCGTATCGAGAATGCTCGCTCATCGAACGTGTTCGGCAGAATGCGATCGTGCATCGCATTCGCTTTCTCCAGATAGCCGACGGCTTGATTGAGGTCGCCCTTCGTGCGCGCGATCGACGCCAGTTCCACCAGCACGTCCATTTGCCCGGTATTTGAATTTGCACTCTGACCGGCACGCGTGAGCGCGGCGGTCAAACGCGCGCTGGCGCGATCCAGGCGTCCTTCATAAAAGTCCAGATGGCTGAGTGTGGCGACGGCTGACAGATAGGTTTCCGAATCGGCGGGCAGATCAATTTCGCCCAGCGCGACGGCTTCACCCGCAAGATCCAGCCCGCGCTGGTGCTGGCCAAGACGATGCAGCACATGACCGGCGATCGATAGCAGCTCGACGCGCAGCGCCGGTTCGACCGCGGCGTCCGCGCGCAACTCCGTAATTCCCTTCTCGAAAATCTGTTCCAAGGTGGGGCGTCTTTCGGGCGACACATCCGGGTCGAGGCCGCTGAACAGGCTGACGAGGGTGTCCTTGACCCGCTCCGCCCGCGCTGCCTGCTTGTTCGCGCGTGTGGCTTGTTCGCTGGCCTGCTTTGCCTCCTGGTTCGCTCGCTGCGCCTCGTGGCGCGCGACCTGTGCCTGCCACAGGGCAAGCGCGAGCGCAGCGACGATGGCGAGCACGAGCAACGCGGTCGTGAGCACGCCGCCACGGTGACGGGCGACGAACTTGCGCGTGCGATACAACGGTGACGGTGGGTGAGCGACCACCGGCAGACCGGCAAGATGACGTTCGATGTCGTCGGCGAATGCTCCGGCTGAGGCATAGCGGCGGTCGGGTTCGACGGCGGTTGCCTTGATCACGATATTGTCGAGGTCGCCGCGCAGTTGGCGCCGCACGATCTTCGGTGCAATCGGCAGTTCTCCGGGCGCGGTGTTCGCGCTGATCCGCGCCGACGGCGTGCGCGGGTCGTCGTGCTCGCGACGTTGACCGGTGATCATTTCGTCGAGCAGCACGCCCAGAGCGTAGACATCGGTGGCTGTCGTGATCTGGCCGCGCGAAAACTGCTCGGGCGCCGCATAAGCTGGGGTCATGGGTACATGCAAGGTGCGCGTGTCGTCGCCGCGCGCGTCCGCATCGAGCAGCTTCGCGATACCGAAATCGAGCAGCTTGATGTCGCCATCGTGAGTAACGAAAACATTTGAAGGCTTCAGGTCGCGATGCACGATCAGCGCGCGATGTGCGGCTTCCACCGCACGACAGACATGCACGAACAGCGTCAGGCGCTGGCGAAGATCGAGCTTCCGGTTGCGTGCGTAGTGGGTTATGGGCTCGCCTTCGACCAGTTCCAGCGCAATGTAAGGCGTGCCGGTGTCGGTGAGGCCGCCTTCAATCAGACGCGCGATGCCGGGATGGCGCAGCTGCGTGAGCGCGCGACGCTCGTCGCGGAACCGGCGCTGTTCGTCCGGCGTATGCAGGCCTCGACGCAACAGCTTGAGCGCGACCAGTTGCTTCACGCCGGCCTGCTCGCGTTCGGCACGAAACACAATCGAGGAGCCACCTTCGCCAAGCTTTTCGATCAGGCTGAAGGGACCGATACGCGAACCGAGCGAATGGCCGTCGTGCTCGGCATTGCCGATATCGTCGAGCAGGTTGTCGAAAGAATGATCGAGCATTTGCTCGTCGGCGCGATCATCTGCGGCCAGCATGCGCTCGATTGCGTCGCGCTGGGCTACATCCGCGCAATGCTCGATCAGCCACGCCGCGCGCAGTGCCACGGGCAGCGCGAGTGCCGCTTCGAACAAGTCGCGTTGGCTCGGTACCGGTTGGATCATGGTCGGCAATGTTCGCCCTGATTGCGGGATGTCCTTTCGATAACGCCGAAACGCAACCAGTCAGGACATCATTCGAGCGCCGCATGCAGGAACGCACGCGCGTAGCGCCAGTCGCGGTCGATGGTGCGGCGGGTCACGTTCAGGACCTCGGCGATTTGCTCCGGTGTCAGGCCCGCGAAATAACGCAGTTCGACCACGCGCGCGGCACGATCGTCGGTTTGTTCGAGTTTCAACAGCGCCTCCTCCAGCGCGAGCGCCTGCTCGGCGCTTTCGATGGCTGGTTGCGCCTCCGCGTTCGCGGTGAATGTGACCTTGACCCAGTCACCACCGGCTTTCTGCCGCATGCGGCCGCGCGCGCGGTCGACCAGTATGTGACGCATCGCGCGCGCCGCGTACGAGAAAAATTGCCCGGGGTGCTCGAACGCGAGTTCGCGGCCACCATCCAGCCGCAGATAGACCTCGTGCACCAGCGCAGTCGTGTCGAGCGTGTTGTGCGCACCTTGCGTAAGCTGGCGGCTGGCCAACTTCTTGAGCTGTTCGTAGACCGCGTCGAAGGAAACCGAGGTGGGCGGTCCGGCGACGCTATCGGTGACAGGGGGCGGCACAGTCGCGGGCATGGGCGATTCTCACGGCGATGTTCGCAGTGTAATCCGCACATGGCGTGCGTGCGACCGGGCTGCGAAAGACTGTCGACGCGTTGGCATTTCCGTCGATTCATGCGTGGATCAGTCCATCGAACCCATCGATTGAGTTCGCGTAGCGCAGCAAGCGTTCGGTGGTGCCATAAACGTGCGACGTATCGCACGTTCTTACGCGCGACTCAGCACGCCTCGCTGTCGGCCAGCGTGATCGTTTCCAGGTATCCGAAGCAGTCGGTCGTGCGCTCGCACACATCCGACGGTTTCGTGTAGGCCTCTATCGCATCGAGTTCACGTGCGCAGGCAAGCATCGCTCTCGCCAGTTCGCGCAGGCGTTCTGCGTTGGTCGAGAACCGCAGCGGTTCCAGGTCGCTCGATCGCATGCGCTCTTGATCGATGTAGCTACGGAAGCTGGTGTCCCGTATTGCAAGCAGCCACTCCACGCGTGCGAGCGTGGCGCCGTCGGAGTTGGGAGTCAGGTAAACCTTGTACGAGCTGTCCGTCAGCTCCTTCATCGTGCTCTCCATCGCACGCTGGATACCGGCAAGTGGAAAGCAGGGTGTTCCTTCATGTTGGCCTCATCGATGGCTCCAATTGCAAGGCCCAGCTGTTGGGTCTGAAATTGAAAAACGTCAAACGAGGGAATTTTGCGACATGCGTGCGCAGTGCCGTTGCCACGATATGGGCATGGTCCGAGATCAGGGCGGGCGCAATCGGGCGGCAGGCGACTTCGGTGCGCGCTCGTTTCAGCCGCTGTGCGATGGCTCTTCGACAATGTCGAGAGCCTCGCGCAGCACAGGCGTCAGTTCACCGCGCAGCTGCAGGCGGGCGAGCGCGTTCAAGCCAGCCGCGGTCGAGGGGTCGTCGGGGTTGAAATCGTTTTCGCGTGCAAGGATGGCGAGCACGTTGAAGTAGTCGTCATCGCGGATGCCAGCGCTTTCGAGCAGCAGGGCGGGCAGCATCCACGCATGCGCGTCCAGATGCCGTGCATGTGGATCAGTATTGTCGAGCAGCAGCCATGGCACGGGTTGCTGCTTGGCCTCGCGACCGTCATCGAAACCAAGCTTTGCATAGACCGGCCCGAGGTCGGGTAGGTGATCGCCGTAGAACAGCAGCAGCGTGCGTCGCTTGCGCTGCGCAATTACGCTCGCGAGCCGCCCTAGTTCGTGGTCCGCGTCATCGAGCAGGTATAGATAATTACCTAGCCATACGCGATCAACGGCGTCGAGTTCCTCCGGCATCGGCAACGCGGCAAGGCGCTGCGCATCGAGCCCTGGACGCCAGTCGAACGGGCCGTGGTTCTCCATGCTGATCGCAAACACGAATTGCGGTGGCCCGTCGTCGGCGAGTTCGTCCATCACGCGATCGGTCATCGCGGCATCCGAGGTGAACAGGCCGACGATGCGGTCCTTCGCAAACGATTCGCCATCGATGAAACGTTCAAAACCCAGCGCCGGATAGGCGCGCGCGCGATTCCAGAATGCGGCTGCATTCGGGTGAATCGCAACGCTGCGGTAGCCATGCTGGTCGAGCACGCGGGTCAGACCCGGGTAGGTATTGCGGTCGAGTTCAAGCCATGGATATTGGATGCCACCGAGGCTTGCAAGGGGCGCGCCCGTCAGCACCTCGAACTCGGTGCGGATAGTGCCGCCGGCAAAGGTCGGAACCTTGAGGTCGCCCGCGCTCGCATGCTGTTCAAGCCGATGGTATTCAGGCAGGTAACGACCGCTCAGCAGATCATGCAGGCGCGCCGGATCAAACAGCGACTCGCTTTGCACGACGACGATGTCGGGCAGTTGCTCGCGCGCGGTCGACAGCGAGAGCGCTGCGCGAAGCTGCGGTGCGTGCGCATGCAAGAGTGCGACCGCGGCATCGCGATC
>JBBRZD010000094.1:0-10277 GCA_038237055.1 Lysobacterales bacterium
CGATGCAGCGAAGCCACTCAGCATCCTGTTCCTGTGGGGTCGCGATTGTCCGAACTGCGATATCGCCAAGCGCGCGATCCTGAACTCTTCAGCGCGCTTTCAATGGCCCGAGGTGCGTTGGCTGCACGGCAATGTCTACGCCGAGCCCGCGCTCGGCACGCACTTCGGCTTGCACGGAATTCCTGCTTTCATGATTTTCAACGGATCGCGCAAGCTCGGCAGAATCACGCCTTGGCCGGGACCCGATGCGTTCGTGGTAGCAATCGAGTCGCAGATTGCAAAGCTCGGCGTTGAAGGTCGGCAATGACTGTTCAGCGCAGCGGGTCTAGGCCAAAGCCGCAACCTCCAATAGGCGTTCCCGCAGGCGCGGCACCGCGAAATCGATGAAAGCGCGCAGCTTGAGCGGCAATCTTCCCTGTCGTGCGTACACGAGGCTGACCGGCTTGGATGCCGGCTCGAATTTCGGCAACACGACGTCCAACGTGCCTGCCCGGCGTGCATCTGCGACCTGATACGACAGCGCGCGCGTGACGCCGACGCCCGCGATCGCTGCAGCGATTGCGGCATCGGCGGTGTTCACGGTAAGGCGCGAGCGAATCGGGAATGAGCGCTCGGCGTCGCCCACCTGGAATTTCCATGCATCGGCTGCCATCAAGCCGTCGAACGTGATGCAGTCGTGCTTGGCGAGCTCGTCGGGATGTTTCGGCGTGCCTCGCTCGGCGAGATAGGCGGAACTTGCACAGGCGACCTCGCGGATAGCTCCGACGCGCGTGGCGACCTGGCTGCTGTCCGGCAGCTCGCCGACGCGGATCGCCAGGTCGATATGATCATCCGTCAGGTTGAGAACACGATCGCCGAACACGAGCCGCACGTCGACATGCGGATAGGCTTTCAGAAATGAAGTCGTCACCGGCAACACATGCAGGCGACCGAACAGGATCGGCGCCGCGACGATCAGTTCACCCTGCGGTGCACTGTATTCACCTGCCGCCGCTCGCTCGGCCTCGCTGACATCTTCAAGAATGCGCCGACATGCGGCGAGATAGTCCTGGCCGGAATCGGTAAGCGTCAGTTGTCGCTTCGAGCGACGCAGCAAGCGTGTGCCCAACTGCGCTTCCAGCTCCGAAACCTTCCGACTGATGGTTGCCAGAGGCATGCCCAAGTGCCGGCCAGCAGCGGACAGACTACCGGTCTCGATCGCGGCGACGAAGGCCGACATCGCTGCGAGACGATCCATACTTATTCCGCAAAATGGAAGGATGACTTCAAAATATCACGGCTAGTCTCGTAATACAGCAGGATCTAGCCTGTGCTGGCTCGAGGCCATTCCGGTCCGACTATCAGGAGCCTTCCCATGTCACGCATTCCAACCCCTGCCACGATTGACGCCGCGCCCGCCCCTTCCCAGCCCATGCTCGCAGCCGTGAAGCAGCAGCTGGGCGTGGTACCGAACCTGTTCCGTCTCGTGTCCAACAGTCCCGCTGCGCTAGAAGGTTATCTTTCCTTGTCGGGCGCGCTGGCCAAGGGCGATCTGCCCGCTGCGACGCGCGAGCGCATCGCGCTGGCCATCGCCGAGGTCAATGGCTGCAGCTATTGCCTTTCTGCGCATACTTACCTGGGCAAGCATGTAGCAAAGCTCGACGATGTCGAGATGATTGCAAATCGCAAAGGCGGCTCGAACGATCCAAAAGCCGATGCGGCCGTGCGCTTCGCGGCAAAGGTCGCACGCGAGCGCGGGCATGTCAGTGCAGACGACGTCCACGCGGTAAAGCTCGCCGGCTACGACGATGCGCAAGTCATCGAGATCGTCCTGCACGTCGCCCTCAACACGTGGACCAACTACATCAACGAAGTTGCGCAGACAGAAATCGACTTCCCCGTCGTGAATGCGCGCAAGGCAGCTTGATCTTCCGCGTTCGTGCTTGGCGCTGGCGCAAGTTCGCCGGCGCCGATGCGATGAATTTTCGATGCGAACCTCATCGGATCGATTCCAGCACCGCACAGATCGCGTCAAAGTCCGCGTCGCGCAGCCATGGACTGTTTGAAATTGTCAGCGTGGTTGCCGCGAACGCGCGTGCCGTGGGGACATGCTGTTCACCCATCATCGAATGCAGATAGGCATAGTCGGGCAAGGCATGGATGAATAGCCGGCTGACGCCGAGCCCTGCGCTCCACAGTTGATGCAACGCGGCGTCGCGAGTGGATTCATCTCGCATTTGCAGCAACAGATATGGCCACACACCGCAGGCATCGTCTGGATCATTGATCACGCGGACATCGGCGATGCGTGCCAGTCGAACGAGGCGCCGCTGCGCTTGCTCGGCGCAGGCTTCAAGGAATGCGGGCAGGCGCGCGAACGCTCGCGCACCAACTGACTGGCGCCAATGACCCAGCGTATGCAGTGGGATATCGGACGAAAAATCATCGCCAACGGCGGCGATCGGATCGCCACGACGCAGGGCACGGCGAAGTGGTGCGCCATAGGCGAGAGGCAGCAGCGAGGGACGGTAAACCGCGTGATAGCCGAGCAATTGCAGTGAGCGTTTCAGTTCCCAGGCAATGCTTCGCGGCGCGATTTCGCGGCTCGCGCGTGCGAGCGCATCGCGCACGACGGCGTCGCGCGCGACCAGCACGCCGCCCTCAAACGTGGTCAGGCCCTTGCCCACTGCGAGGCTGAAAAAACCGACGTCACCGTCGAGCCCGACCGAGCATCCGTTGCGGCGCGCGCCAAGCGCCTGCGCCGCATCCTCGATCACAAAGGCACCGACGTTGCGCGCGATCGCGAGTGCACTGTCTATATCGGCAACGCGCCCCGCCAAGTGGGTCGGCACGATCGCGAGCACGTCGCGATCGCAGACACGCGCCAGCTCGTTCGTGTCGAAATCAATCGAAGCCGGCGCAAGATCGCACAAGCGCAGTTCCAGCCCACAATGCGCGACCGCCAATGCGACCAGCGGACATGTGTAAGCCGGCACCACCACGACGCGACGGCCACTGAGCCGATGCAGTGCAGTCAATGCAACAACGAGAGCCGCAGTGCCGGAGCATTCAAGCTGCACCCATGGCGTGCCGAGAAAATCTGCCGTGCACCGCGCGAGATCGTTGTTTTCCGACGGCAGCAAATCGCGCCAGCGCGGCGGCAGGCCGGCCGTTGGCGGAACTTCGCGATCAGGTTGTCGATTCTTTGCCATCGGTTTCGCTAATCGCAAGGCAGGCGATGCCGGCGATGATAAGCGCGCTGCCAATCCATTGCGGCGCGCCGATGCGTTCGTTGAACAAGATGACCGAAAAGGCAATCACGCTGATCACTTCAAGATGCGAAGCGGCGAACGCGGGACCGATCGGCGCATGTTCGAGCAGGGTCATCCAGGTCACAAATGCCCCGATATAGCAGGCAATCGCCGCATACACCCACGGCGACGACGCGATTCGCAGCAGCCACGCGACACCCAGCTCCGGCGGCATCGCGTGATTGGCGGTCAGCTTGAAGCAGACCTGCGCGCAGGTATCGAAGCAGACGAGGACCAGAAAGCCAATCAGATAGAAGCGTTTCATCGGATCATCCGAGTCCGACCACGGTCACACCGGCGGCGATCAGCAGGATCCCGAGCGTGCGCAGGGGCGAGAATTTTTCGGCGAACAGCACGCGACCGGCGATCATCACCGCGACGATGTTGATCGAACCCAGCAGCACGCCTTCCGACAACGGCACCAGCGAGAGGAATGCGAGCCAGACAAGGAATTCGCCGACATAGCAGCCGATGCCGCACCAGATCCACGGTCGCGACGCCATCGCCTTCCAGCGCGCCAGGCCCTCTCCGAGGTCCGGCTGCGCGGCGGCCGCCTTGAAGGAAAGCTGCCCGAAAGTGTCGAGCAGTATGTTGGCAAGCCATAGCGTAACGACGGTCGCAGACATCCGGCCTGTCTCTGGAGTTGCGCGCGATCGCGGCGGCGCAGTATGCCCGCCCTGCGCAGCTGTGTCGAAGTCAGCAGCCGGCGATGCGAGCGTGCTTGAAGATCGAGGCACGCCCGGCGATCATGCAGCAAGCACGCGTCGCCATAATTTAGGGGGCGACGACACTTTGGAGACGTGGAATGAGCAGCGTACAGGACACCGTGTTCGACATCATCGCCAGTGAATCAGGCATCGATCGCGCCCGCATAACGCCGGACGCGACGCTCAAGGATCTGGAAATCCAGTCGCTGGACGCGGTGCAGATCATTTTCGAGATCGAGGACAAGTTCAAGATCACGATGCCCGATCGCGATCCGAATTTCGATACTGAATCGGTCAAAGGGCTGGTCGACGCAGTGGAAAAGCTCGTCGCCACACAGCCCCCAGCCAAAATCTGACCTGCAACGGAGCGCGCATGCATCGTGTCGTCATCACCGGCATGGGCGCGGTCACGCCGCTCGGCCATTCGGCAAGCGAATCCTGGGAAGCGATGCGCGAAGGGCGCCTCGCCATCGGCCCGATCACGACGCTGCCGGCGGCATCGTTGCGCTTTGGCATCGCGGCGGAAGTGCGCGGTTTCGATCCGCTCGCGCATTTCGACGAAAAACGCCTGATCCTGCTGGATCGCGTTTCGCAGTTCGCGCTGGTTGCCGCGCGCGAAGCGGTTGCGCAGTCGGGCATCGACTTCGACGCGGATGGTATTGGCGAAAACACCGCCGTCATCATCGGCAGCGGCGTCGGTGGCGAGCAGACGCACGACGCTGCGTCGCGCCGGCTGTACGGTGACAACAATCCGCGCACGCATCCACTGACTATCGTGCGGTCGATGGCCAATGCACCGGCCTGCCATATCAGCATCGAGCACAAGCTGACGGGCCCTGCATTCGCGACGGTCAGCGCTTGCGCATCATCCAATCACGCGCTCGCGCAGGCGTTCCACATGGTCCGCAGCGGAGTCGCCGATGCAGCCATCGCCGGCGGCACCGAAGCCTGCATCACGCTCGGCGTGGTCAAGGCGTGGGAAGCCATGCGCGTGATGGCCGACGACACCTGCCGCCCGTTTTGCAAGCAACGGCGCGGCATGGTGCTCGGCGAAGGCGCAGGCGTCTTCGTGCTGGAAACACGGGAACGCGCGCAGCGGCGCGGCGCGACGATCCTCGCTGAGTTCGTCGGTGCGGGCATGTCTGCGGATGCCGGCGACATCGTTTTTCCTTCCGAGGTCGGCGCGGCGAGAGCGATGCAGCGCGCGCTATCCGATGGCGGCCTGATGCCCGAAGACATCGGTTACATCAACGCGCATGGCACCGGCACGCCGGGCAACGATCCGACCGAAAGCAAGGCGATCCGTCGCGTGTTCGGCACGCATGCGGACCGGCTCGCCGTCTCTTCGACCAAGTCCATGCACGCGCATGCGCTCGGCGCCGCCGGCGCGATTGAACTGATCGCTGCAATCGGCGCGCTTCGCGACGGCGTCTTGGCCCCGACGATGAATTTCCTCGATGCCGATCCCGAGTGCGATCTCGACTACGTGCCGAATGCGGCGCGCGACAAGAGCGTTGATGCAGTGCTCAGCAATTCGTTCGCGTTTGGGGGATTGAACGCGGTGATCGCACTGCGACAAGCGAACTGAAAGGTCGTTTTGATGGAAAAGAAGCACCCGCCGGCACATGCAGTAATTTCTTTACAGAACCTCACTCGGTCGGTGTTCAGTTCTACAGGCTTACTTTGTGCCTCGAGTCGAGCGCCTATCCGGGCGTGACCGTGGAGGTAGACCATGCAAGATTCGAGAAAAAGCTTGATGTTGGCAGCGGCACTGGCCTTGGTTGGTGCGACCGGAACGGTTTACACCGCTCCGGCCCAAGCGCGCGTCGCGGTGAGCATCTACGCACCGATCGCCCCACCGGCCTTGCGCGTCGAACGGGTTCCTGAGGCGCGCGGCGGTCACGTATGGGCGCCGGGATACTGGGCATACGGGCACCGCCACTACCAGTGGCGTCGCGGTCACTGGGTGCGCGCCCGCCACGGATACAACTACAACGCGCCACGCTGGGAGCAGGATGGGAATCGTTGGCGCTATCACCGTGAAGAATGGGGCCATTGATCGTCACACCGATCAGCTTGGTTGATGCATGAACAAAATGGCCCGCATCTGCGGGCCATTTTCTTGCGCCGCAGGTTGGCAGGCGCGGTCATCAGGGGACCGACGACGTTACTTCCGCGGCACTCTGCGCATCGGAATCAGGCGCTTCGATGGTGTAGCCCTGCTCTCTCAAGCGCGCCAGATAACGTTGGTCGTCAAGAAGATGAGCGATGGGCAGCATGGCGAAGGTCACTTGATTGTTCGACAGCCTGCTCCTTGCGGCATCCAGCCACGCGCGTTCCACTCGTGCGTCGATGTCGCTGGCACCACGCGAACGCGCGAGACTGCTGTCGGTCACTGCCTTCATGCAAGCCGTCATCTGGTCTTCGTACGGGAGCATGCGCAAGGCTTCGAGGTCGGCAGTTGCCCAGGCGTTCGCTCGCGCCGTCATGGTCGCCAGATCGGTATCGATGCGATCAAGCGTCCGGCGAAAGCAATCTAGGTCGTCGAGCCCGGCGGTCTTGAACTCTTTCAGCGCAACTTTCGGATCCTCGACTACCACATCGACCTCGATCGGAGTCACTTTGACGCCCGCTTTCTTGGCAAGCGACTTCACGGTTTTCTGCGCGAGGCCCGAGTTGGTCAACCCACTCTTGTCGATCGCCGCCTTGTACAGTTCGAGCGCAGCGAAAATGGGTCGCCAGCTCTCGACCTTGCTGCTATGCCCGATGTATTTTTCCTTCAGAACTTGCCAGCGCGAATAGAGTTCGGCCGGCACCAGCACCTGCAACGTCTTGTCGTCGGGATTCTTGCGCACACCAATCAACGAAGGCAGCAGCGCCAGCTGGCCAAAGAAGCCGATCTTCGCGTCGATATTGATCCCCGGCGACAGCAACACTTCCTGCGACGATCCGATTGCAGCTTCGACCTCGGTCGCCTTCCATTCGAAATGTTTCGGCAGTGGCGCCAGCGTGCCAAGCACCCAAAGAACATGATCGCCCTTCGAGACTTTCCACAGGCCTGGGCCGGGCTGGACGCCGCTGACGACGACCGTATCCATCTGTTCAGACGGCAGCGTTTCAGCGCATGCCGATGCGCATGCAAGCAGAAAAACCAGACCACTCAAACGCATTCGCGACACTCCATTGTGCATAGCGGGAACATGCGCAATTGTTCGGTATCCGCGATTTTTGCGTGTCACGTTTGCGTTAAGAAACTCCGTCGCCCAATCGGCATTCCGGTGTAGAGTTTTCTACGAGCCGACATGATGGCGTCGAGGCTCGGCGCCCTTTTTTTTCCAGTCCGCATCGTGCGGACCGGTTCAAGGTTGGGCGGCGATTGGTGCTGACAGGAGCTCAGCTGATTGTTTGGTGGGCGACGCATTCACTGCGACGCTTCAGGCCCTCAGATAGAAGGCGCGGCACTCACATGGTGTGTGAAAGCTCCGCTGCCACTTGCCTCGCCGCTTCGAGCGTAGCCGCAACGTCGGCATGCGTGTGTGCCGTCGATACGAACAGGTTCTCGTAGGCGCCGGGATGGAACAACACGCCGCGGCTCAGCATGCCGTGCCACCAGCGCCGGAAGATCTCCTGATCGGCATGGCGCTCGGCGTCGCGGTAGTTGTGGATTTCTTCCTTGGCGAACCACACCTGCATCAGCGGCCCGAGACCCACGACGTAGGCCGGCAGTCCCGCATCGCGCATGACCTTGGCGAGACCAAGGCGCAACTCGTCGGAAATCGCGTCGAGCTTCTGGTGCAAGCCCGGTGTCGCCAGCTCGTCCATGGCCGCGTTCGCCGCCGCGATCGCGATGCCGTTGGCGCTGTAGGTGCCGGCCATCGATACCGTACCGTTGGCAACCAGCTCCATGATGTCAGCGCGGCCACCCATCGCCGCGACCGGAAAGCCGCCGCCGATGCCTTTTGCGAAGACCGACAGGTCCGGCTTGATGCCGAGGCGCCCTTGCGCACCGGCGAGACCGAGACGGAAGCCGGTAATGACCTCGTCGAAGATCAGCACGATGCCGTGCTTGTGCGTGAGTTCACGCATCGCTTCGAGGTAGCCGGGCTTGGGCAGGATGCAACCGGTATTGCACATCACCGGCTCGGTGAGAACAGCTGCGATGGTGTCGCCCTCGCGCGCGATCGTCTCGGCCAGCACGTCGGCGTCGTTCCACGGCAGGATGATCAGATTGTCTTCCACACCCTTCGGCAACCCCGGTCCCTGCGCCACCGCAATCGGGTGCTTGTCCGGGCCGGCTTTTTCGATCGACGGATGCTTGCTCCAGTACACACCATCGGAGAAGCCGTGGTACATGCCCTCGAAGCGGATGATCTTGCTGCGCTTGGTGAATGCGCGCGCCAGGCGCGTCGCGTACAGCACGGCCTCCGTACCGGTATTGCACAGGCGCACCCGCTCGACGCTTGGCACCGCGTCGATGATCTTCTGCGCGAGGCGCGCCTCGTCTGCCGTTGGCAATGCGAACACGGTGCCGCGGTTCTGGATGAAGTCGACCACGGCCTGCGTCACGCGCGGCGGCCGATGACCGAAGATCATCGGCCCGAGGCCGAGCAGGTAATCGATGTATTCGTTGCCGTCGACGTCGGTGAGGCGCGAGCCCTGCCCGCTCTCGACGAACAACGGATACGGCGACCATCCTGCCCATGTTGCACGCGCGGTGCTGTTGACACCGCCCGGGATGAGCTTGCAGGCGGCGTCGAACAAGTCGGCACTGCGGTGCGTGTCGAGGCCGGCGACGAGTTCGGCGTCCGTGGTGGTAACGGGGGTGTTCGAGCTATCGATGTTCAAGAATGCGACTCCACATGTCGGATCAGCTGCGGGGCAGCGCGGGATCAGGAATTGGACAGATATCGCGCTGGCCGGAAAACGCAGATGCTGACAGGCAACGTCGCGTCAGGCGAGCAATTGAGGCGACATCGTTGACGCCTCGGCGCCGTGCGCGGCCAGTTCGCCGGCAAGCAGCGTCGGCAGCAAATCGAGCGCATCGGCAAAACCCGTGATCGGAACATACGGAATGCCGGCCGAGCGGCAATGCTCGATCAGGCGATGCTTGGCGAACACGAGGTCCGCTTCAGCGGCCACGCAGAAATCCGAAGCGCCATCGCCGATCAGCAGCACGCGCTTCTTTTCCGCGCGCGCGCGACCTGCACAGGAACATTTGCAGTTGCCGCTGGCAACGCGGCAAACCGGGCTGCCATACGGGAAATCGAGCTGCCAACCGTGATCGCCGACAGATACCAGACGGTTTGCGATGATCGGCACGTCGTGGAGACCGTAGCTGCCGAGGATGCGCCGGATCGCGTAGTCGAGTCCGTCGCTGACAATCGCCAGCGGCATCCCGGCTTCACGCGTGGCAGCAACGAAATGCACGAATGCGCGATCGATCGACATGCTGTCCAGATGCGCGTCCATTTCCTCGCGCGTCGCCTCGAGCAAGGCGACCTGTTGCGCCATGCAATCGTGCGAGCCGATCTCGCCGCGCCGCCAGGAGTCTTCCAATGCCATCCAGCCCGGCCGGCCAAATCGCTCGAGCAGGGAGTCGGTAATGTCCTCGACGGAGACGGTGCCGTCGAAGTCGCACAAGATTGTCCACTGGGACACGGATCGCTTCCTGGAGCCCGGGAGAGGCCGCTCGATGACATAGGATAGTGGCGAACGGCTTTCGACCAGCTTTCGCAGACCCTGAACACAAGTCGTAGGCCCCCCTCTGCGGCTGTTATCGACAAAATCGACCACGACCGCCCGACGGTTCAGCGCTTGAACCGCACCAGCACACGCTGCCCAATGCGGAAATCGGGGTGTTCCAGCAGCAGCACGCACTCCACATCGTGCGCGCCTGCGCGTTCGACCGGATCGTCGGTCAGGCGGCTCGGACCGAACACTTCGCCGACGCGCAGGACCTTCGCGGGAGCCGAGCTGCCTTGGTCCGAATCGCGCACGACCTCCGCCTGCATTCCAGGCTTGACCAGATCGACATAGGCTTCATTGAGTTCAGCACGCACGATGAGCGGGCGATCCGGCAGCAACTGAAACAATTCCGTTGCCGACTGCGCGAAAAGCACATCGCCGACGTGCACCGAACGGCGCACGATACGACCGGCCGCGGGCGCGCTGATCACGGCAGCGTCGAGTTCCGCGTTCGCTGCATCGAGATGTTCGCGCGCGAGTTTCACCGCGGCATCGCCCGCACCGATCTCGGCCTTCAGCACGGCGAGCGCCGCGC
>JBBRZD010000095.1:0-10200 GCA_038237055.1 Lysobacterales bacterium
CTGCTTGCTACTTGCCCCGCTCGCGGCGTACGCCGACGACCTGCTCGTCTTCGCTGCGGCGAGCCTGAAACCGTCGCTCGACAAGATCGTCGCATCGCCCGAAGTCGCGGCACTCGGCATCGTCAAAGTCAGCTATGCCGCGAGCTCGCAGCTGGCGAAGCAGATCGAAGCCGGCGCACCTGCCGCATTGGTTATCTCGGCCGACACGGACTGGATGAACTATCTCGATGAAAGAAATCTGCTCTTCGCTGGCAGCCGTGCAAACCTGCTTGGTAACAGGCTCGTGATGATCGCGCCAAGAGACAGCACGCTGAAGCTTGACCTCGCGCCCGGCGCCGACATCGCCAGCGCGCTTGGGCCGGACGGTCATCTCGCACTGGCCGAACCCAACAGCGTGCCGGCCGGCAAATACGCGAAAGCCGCATTGACCCAGCTTGGCGTGTGGGATCACGTGAGCGCGCGCGTGGTGTCCGCGCAGAACGTGCGCGCCGCCCTGAACTTCGTCGCACGTGGGGAAGCTCCGCTCGGCGTGGTCTATCGCTCCGACGCTGTTTCGGAACCTGGCGTGCGTGTCGTCGCGACGTTTCCCGAATCGACCCATGCACCGATCGTGTATCCGGCTGCGCTCGTCGCGGGGCACGATTCGCCAGCAGCGCACAAGCTGCTCGACCTGTTGCGCAGCGCGCCCGAACAGGCGATCTTCCGCGAATATGGATTCGACGCAGCACCGAAGTAACCCTATCCGCATCGTGCCTGCATGACCGCGCTGACTCCAGACGAATGGCAAGCGCTCGGGTTGAGCCTGCGCGTCGGCCTGCTCAGCGTCGTCTGCGCGTTGCCGTTCGCGCTCGCTATTGCGTGGCTGCTGTCGCGCAAGCGCTTTCCCGGACGTGTGTTGGTTGAAGCGTTGATGTTCCTGCCGCTGATCCTGCCGCCGGTGGTGACCGGTTACACCTTGCTCGCATTGCTTGGTCGGCATGGTGTGCTCGGCGAATGGCTGGCCAGCATCGGCATCATTGTCGCTTTCCGCTGGACCGGTGCGGTGATCGCGGCTGCCGTCATGGGTTTCCCGTTGCTGGTGATGTCAATCAGGGTCGCGTTCGACAACGTCGATCGTCGCCTCGAAGCCGCCGCTGAGACTCTGGGCGCCCGCGCATGGCGACGCTTCACGACGATAACGCTGCCATTGTCGTTGCGCGGCATCGCCGCCGGTTGCGTGCTTGCGTTCGCGCGCGCATTCGGTGAATTCGGCGCGACGATCAGCTTCGTGTCCAATATCCCAGGCGAGACGCGTACGCTGCCGATTGCGATCTATGAGTTGTTGAACACACCCGGCGGCATGCCCGGCGTGCGCCGGCTTGCGATCGTTTCGCTCGTGGTGGCATTCGCGGCGAGCGCCGCTGCAACCGTGATTGCCGGTGGCGCGTCGTGGCGGAGCCGCACCAATGATTGAGCTGAGCCTGCGCCACAGATTTGCTGATCTCGATATCGATGTTGCGTTCCGTTCCGACGCACGCACGTTGGCCTTGTTCGGTCACTCCGGCGCTGGAAAAACCAGCGTGTTGAATGCAATCGCCGGCCTGCTTGAACCGCAATCGGGCCGCATCGCGATCGATGGCGAATGCCTGCTCGACAGTGCGCGTGGCGTTTGTGTACCGGTATCGGCGCGCCGTATCGGTTACGTATTCCAGGACGGCCGCCTGTTTCCGCACTTGAACGTGCGTCAAAACCTGCTTTACAGCGTCGCGGCAAGCGATACCGCGAGTGGGATCGACTTTGCGACTATCGTCGACTTGCTTGAGCTTGGCTCCTTGCTCGACCGCCGTCCGCGCAATCTTTCCGGCGGCGAACGCCAGCGTGTCGCGGTGGGTCGCGCGTTGCTCAGCAATCCTCGTGCCTTGCTGCTCGACGAACCGCTGACCGGGCTGCATGCCGAAGCGCGCACGCAGGTACTCGATTATCTGCGACGGCTGAAACAGGAATTGCGCGTGTTCACGGTTTTGGTCACCCATCAGGCCGACGAGGTCGGTGCGCTCGCCGATGAAGTCGTGCGTCTGTCCGCAGGCCGCGTCGTGCGCCAGGTACCCATCGCGGAATTCGTGGCGCGTCGCGCGGCTTTTATGACAGGGACAACCGCAGTTTCCGATTGAACGCCCGCGTGAACGGTATCCACCCTCGCTGAGGCACGCTTGGTAGGCAGGCTTTGCGTCACGAACCGGCTTTGGTAGGCTAGGCGTCCGATTCAAACGATCGTTTGAGGCCTTCATGTCGCTTCGAAACCTGCTCGCTTCGCTCGTCCTCGCCAGCCTGCTGACCGCGTGCGGCAGCGACCAGGTGAAGAAAGTGCACCCGTCGACCGCCAGCATCCAGCAGCTTGCCGTGCAGGCTGACGGCAGCTGGAAACTTGCGTTGCGCATTCAGAATTTCAGTACCTTCTCGATGCACTTCAGCGCGCTCAAGGCGAAGTTGTCGATCGATGGCACGGATGTCGGAGAAATTTCTATCGCGCCGGACCTCGACATTGTGGGCAATAGTGGCGACGTCGTGGATGTGACGCTGAAGTCGTCGTTGAAACTGCCCGCCAGCGGCGAGTTTACGTATCAGCTCAAGGGTTCGATCGACACCAGCGAGCCGCAGGAAAGTTTCAAATTCGATACGTCGAGCCGGCTGTCACCGGTGCCGGGCGTGGCGGACATGTATCGCTGACCCCTCCCACCTTTCGACCGTCATTCGCGCGAATCCTGGAATGGCGAAGTAAATCAATCGAACGTCGCGCAGGAGCCCCAGCCATCGCGACTTCGTCACGGAGAATGCCATGAGCCGCTACGCCGCCCCACTCGCTGATCTGCGCTTCGCACTGTTCGATGTCCTCGATGTCGAATCGACCTACAAGCGCCTGCCCGGCTGTGAAAACGCGACGCGCGACGTCATCGACGCCGTACTCGACGAAGCTGCGCGATTCACCGAACAGGTACTCGCACCGCTGAATCAGAGCGGCGATGTCGAAGGCTGCGTCTTCGATGCGGCCACCAATAGCGTGCGCACACCAAAGGGTTTCAAGGAAGCGTTTGCGCAATACGTCGACGGCGGCTGGATCGGCCTCACAGCACGCGAGGAATTCGGTGGCCAAGGTCTGCCGGAAACGGTTGGCGCAGCGCTCAAGGAGATGATCGACGCGGCGAATCTTTCCTGGGGCAATTACCCGATGCTGTCGCACGGGGCGTCGTCGGCACTTGAATATCACGGCGAGGACTGGCAGCGCGAAGTGTTCCTGAAGCCGCTGGTTTCGGGGCAATGGACCGGCACCATGTGCCTGACCGAACCACACTGCGGTACCGATCTCGGTCTGCTGAAGACGAAGGCCGAACCTGTCGCCGACGGCAGCTATCGCATCAGCGGCACCAAAATTTTCATCACGGCGGGCGAACACGATTTCGTCGACAACATTCTGCACCTCGTGCTCGCGCGTTTGCCGGATGCGCCGGCCGGCGTGAAGGGTATTTCACTTTTCCTGGTGCCGAAGTTCAAAGTCGGCAAGGACGGCAAGGTCGGTGCGCGCAACACGCTTGCGTGTGGATCGATCGAACACAAGATGGGCATCCACGGCTCGGTCACCTGCGTGATGAACTTCGACGGCGCTGAAGGCTGGATGATCGGCCAGCCGAACAAGGGGCTGGCCGCGATGTTCACGATGATGAATACCGCACGTCTTGCGGTTGGTCTGCAAGGACTCGGACTGACCGAGCGCGCGTACCAGAATTCGCTCGCGTACGCGCGCGATCGTCTGCAGATGCGTTCGTTGTCTGGCCCGAAATTCCCGAACAAGCCGGCCGATCCGTTGATCGTGCAGCCAGACGTGCGTCGTATGCTGCTTACCCAGAAGGCGTTCGCAGAAGGCTGCCGCCTGCTCGGTCTGTATGCATATCTGCAGGAGGACATCGCCAAGCACACGACCGATACGGCCGAGCGCGAGCGCGCCGAGGCTTTGGTTTCGTTCCTGACACCCATCGTCAAGGGCCTGCTCACCGAGGCCGGCATCGAGTGCACCTACCACGGCCTGCAGATCTTCGGAGGCCATGGCTATATCGTGGAATACGGTATGGAGCAATTCGCACGCGACGCGCGCATCACCACGCTGTATGAAGGCACCACGCAGATCCAGGCGATCGATCTGCTCGGACGCAAGGTGATGCAGTTGCAAGGTGTCGGCCTCAAGCATTTCCTTGCTGAAATCGGTGCGTTCTGCGCGAAGCATGCGAATGACGCGACGCTGGCGGAATTCATCGGACCGCTTGCGGCCGCGACAAAACAATGGGGTGAACTCACGCTGGATATCGGCAAGCGCTCGAGCACGAACCCCGAGGAAATGGGTGCCGCGGCGTTCGACTACCTGTTTTATTCCGGCTACATCGCGCTGGCATATCTGTGGACGCGCAGCGTTGCAGCAGCCGACTTATCGGCACAGTCGGCCGACTTCAAGGCCGCCAAACGACATACCGCGCGCTTTTACTTCACCCGAATCCTGCCGCGCATTCACGCTCACGTGGCGGCCATCAAGAGCGGCGCGTCTACGTTGACCGACATGCCGGATGCGCTGTTCGGCTGAGCGATGACTCATTCTGTGGAACCCGATACACCCGTAGACGATGCGAAAATCGACATTCGTCTCGCCCGCGCCGATGACGACGAATTCATCCTCGGCCTGTGCGGTCGTCTCGTCGAATTCGATTTGCCAGCTTGGCGCAAACGCAACGAATGCGCGCAGGGTATCCGCGATGATGTCGAACGCCATTTGAACGAACAGCCAGCGGGCTCACACCTGTTCGTCGGCGAGGAGGAGGACGGTAAGCGCGTCGGCTTCCTGCACTTGCAGACGGTAACCGACGCGTTCACCACCGCGCAGAATTGCCATATCTCTGACCTTGCCGTCGCGCCAGGCTGCGACGGGCGAGGTATTGGCAGCGCGCTGCTCGCCTTCGCGGAAAGCTGGGCCAAGCAGCATCGCTGCCACCATCTGACGCTCGCCGTCTTCCCCGGCAACGCGCGCGCGCGAGCGCTGTACGAACGCCATGGCTATGGCATCGACCTGCTGCGTATGGCCAAGCTGGTGCCGAGATAGCGAAGCGACCCTCCTGGTCGACGAAGACGACACGACTGCTTTTGTGTCCGACGATCCGCTGCAATCGAGCTGTCATTTTCCCAACACGAAACTTTTGTTCTATGCTGCGCGGCGGCACCCCTTCGGGGATGTTGAACCACCGGTTTTCACTTATGAGAACGGAGGTCACATGCTTGCGGAAGTCAAAGCTTCCGGCGACATCCATAACACCCGCGTCCTGTCCCTGGACTCCAGCGGGCGCATCCTTGACTGGATGAGCTGGCAAGACGCGGTCTGTTTGTATGTACGCGGGGCGGTCGCGTGGACCTTGGGCGATACCTGCCTGACGATACGTGGCGGCATGAACCGCGACACCGGCTCGCAGAGTCTGCTGGAACTGCATCCCATCGTTGCCAGCACCGGTCACGCACGGCCAGCCGCGTTCGACCCGGCTCCGGCGCTGACCAATGTCGCGCTGTTCGCGCGCGATCGCATGCTGTGCATGTACTGCGGCGACCATTTCCATCGCGGCGATCTGACCCGCGATCATGTGATCCCGGTCTCCAAGGGCGGTCGCGACAATTGGGTCAATGTCGTCACAGCGTGCTGGTCGTGCAACGTGAAGAAAGGCAGCCGCACGCCGCAACAAGCCGGTATGCCGCTGCTGGCGGTGCCGTACCGGCCGAGCTGGGTCGAGCACCTGATTCTCTCCAATCGCAACATTCTTGCCGATCAGATGGAATTCCTGGTCAACCACCTGCCGCGCGATCGCCGGCCGCAATAGCGGACGAGGCTGCACCACTGCTTGGTCGCCCCTCGCGGGCGAATTTTCGCGTTGTCGGCGACGGCATCGCTCGTTATGCTGCGCCGCAGCGCAATTTTTATCTCTTGTTAGATGACCCGTATCCCCGAAACGCCTCCATCCCGCGTCGAAAATAGCGCAACCACCGACGCGCTGCCGATCTCGCCGTCGCTTGGCCTCGCACTTGATGCGGCACATATGCCGAGACGCTCGACCTTGGTCGATCGCCGCGTCGTATTCATCGCGGCGGTTGCCATAGTCATTGCGATCGCCGCTGCGTTGATCGCCCAGATTTTGACGGCCTTGATCGGCTTGGTGACCAATCTGGCTTTCTATGGCCGTTGGTCGACGGCATTTGTATCGCCAGCGCAAAACCATCTTGGAGCCTGGGTCATCGTCGTGCCGGTGATCGGCGGCCTCATTGTCGGCGTGATGGCGCGCTACGGGTCGCAGGCGATTCGCGGCCATGGCATTCCAGAGGCAATGGAACAGGTGCTGCTGAACGAATCGAAGATCGCGCCGCGCATCACCTTCCTGAAACCGGTGTCGTCGGCGATCGCAATCGGCACTGGCGGACCCTTTGGTGCAGAAGGTCCGATCATCGCAACCGGCGGCGCTCTGGGTTCCCTGTTCGGCCAGCTCCTGCACGTGACCGCGATCGAACGCAAGATCCTGCTTTCCGCAGGAGCCGCCTCCGGCATGGCGGCGGTATTCGGCTCACTGTTGTCGGCGCTGATTCTCGCTGTCGAACTGCTGTTGTTCGAACTGAAGCCTCGCTCGTTGATTCCGGTCGCGATGGCGACCGTGGCGGCGACCGGTGTGCGCTATGCATTGGTCGGCTCGGCGCCGGTGTTTCCAATGCCGGGCGTTGTGGAGCCAGGCGGCGCAGCCTTGGCCTGCTACGTCGTGCTGGGCGCATTGATCGGCCTGATCAGCGTCGGCGCAACGCGCGCGGTCTACGGCATTGAAGACTTGTTCGAGCAACTGCCGATTCACTGGATGTGGTGGCCCGCGATCGGCGGTCTCGCGGTCGGTGTGATCGGCTGGTACGCGCCGCTGACGCTTGGCGTAGGCTACACGAACATCGAAAATATCGTCGCCGGTCATTTTGGCGCGGGCATGCTGCTATCGCTGGCGCTGATGAAGTTCCTGTCATGGTCGATCGCTCTCGGCAGCGGCACCTCCGGTGGCACCCTGGCACCGCTGTTCACCATTGGCGGCGCACTCGGCGCACTTGCCGGAATGGCTCTGGTCGCGCTCGCACCAAAACTTGGCATCGATCCGCGCATCGCTGGCTTGGTCGGCATGGCCGCGATTTTTGCAGGCGCCTCGCGCGCCCTGCTCGCCTCGGTCGTATTCGCGTTCGAGACGACGCAGCAACCGTTCGGCCTGCTGCCGCTGCTCGGTGGCTGTGTCGCGGCGTATCTGGTCTCGGCCTTGATGATGCGCAACACGATCATGACTGAAAAAATTGCGCGCCGCGGCGTGCGCGTACCGAGCGAATACGAAGCCGATTTTCTTGAACAGATTGGCGCCGGCAAGGCGTGTACACGCGAAGTAGTCTCGCTGCATGCGGACGACCGTCTCGGCGATATTCGCAACTGGCTCAATTCCGGCAAGGTCGAAGCGCAACATCAGGGCTACCCCGTGCTGGACGCGGACGAGCAAGTTCTCGGCGTGCTGACACGCCGCGATCTGCTCGACGTTCGCCTGCCCGACATGCATCTGATCGGCGACATGATCAAGCGCGTGCCGATCGTCGTGCGCGAAGATCATTCCCTGCGCGAAGCGGCCGACCACATGGTCAATGAGAACGTCGGCCGCGTGATCGTCGTCGACGCAAATTCAGCGCACCGCATGGTCGGTATCCTGACCCGCGGCGATCTGCTCGCCGCGCATGCGCAGCGGTTGCGCGAGGCGAACGAAAGCGGCCGTCATATCCGTGTGCGCCAGGCGATAAGGAATAGTTTAAGAAGTAGGGGCTGATCCAAGCGGCACAGGGCGCTTGCGCCGGTTGGCCGCAACCTCGCCGATGCGTTCACGCTGCATGGCATTGTTGCCCGCGGATCGCCCGTATCCGACAATGTCACGCTTGAAACTTGAAGTTCCCATGATCGACAGTCAACGCTATCCCCGCCTCGCCCGCATCGAATCGCCCGCCGACCTCCGTCAGTTTCCGGAAACCGAACTCGGCGACATCGCGCGCGAGCTACGCGTTTACCTGATCGAGTCGGTTGCGAGCTCGGGTGGGCATTTCGGCGCCAACCTTGGGGTGATCGAACTAACGGTCGCCCTGCACTACCTGTACGACACGCCGATCGACCGCTTGGTCTGGGATGTCGGCCACCAATGCTATCCGCACAAGATCTTGACCGGTCGTCGTGACCGCATCACGACGATCAAGAAAAAGGATGGCTTGGCGCCGTTTCCGCGCCGCGAGGAAAGCGAGTACGACACGTTCGGCGTCGGCCATTCCTCGACATCCATCTCGGCCGCTCTCGGCATGGCGATCGCCGCGCAGCGCAAGAACGATCATCGCAAGGTTGTCGCAGTGATCGGCGACGGCGCGATGACTGCCGGCATGGCGTTTGAGGCGTTGAACCACGGCGGGGACGTCGAACCGGACATTCTGGTTATCCTCAACGACAACCAGATGTCGATCAGCGAAAACGTCGGCGCACTACCACGCATGCTCGCGCGGTTGATGGCAAGTCGCACGCTGAACAAGATTCGCGAGCGCGGGAAAAACATGATGAAGCGCGATTCTTTCTTGTGGCGCTTCGTCAAGCGCTGGGAGGAACACGCGAAGGGCATGTTCGTGCCGTCAACGTTGTTTGAGGAATTCGGCTTCCACTACACCGGCCCGATCGACGGTCACGACATTCCGCTATTGGTCTCGACACTGCGCACCATGAAGGAGCTGAAGGGCCCGCAGCTGCTGCATGTGATCACAACCAAGGGCAAGGGTTATGCGCTGGCCGAACGCGAGCAAATTGAATACCACGCGGTCGGTCCGTTCGACCCTACGGCAGGGCTGATCAAGAAAGCCGGCGCTTCCAAGCCAACCTACACCGAAATCTTCGGGGACTGGTTGTGCGACATGGCGACGACGGATCCACGCCTGTACGGCATCACGCCGGCGATGCGCGAGGGTTCGGGCCTGGTGCGTTTCTCCAAGGAACATCCACAACGCTATTTCGACGTCAGCATTGCCGAACAGCATGCCGTGACGCTTGCGGCGGGCATGGCTTGCGAAGGCGCCAAACCGGTCGTCGCAATCTATTCGACCTTCCTCCAGCGCGCCTACGACCAGTTGATCCACGACGTCGCGCTGCAGAATCTCGACGTCACGTTCGCAATCGATCGCGCCGGCCTGGTTGGCCCTGACGGTGCCACGCATGCCGGCAGCTTCGATCTGTCGTACCTGCGTTGCATCCCGAACATGGTCGTCATGGCGCCGTCGGATGAAGACGAATGCCGCAAGATGCTGACCACCGGTTTTCTTTACGACGGACCCGCCGCTGTGCGTTATCCGCGCGGCAGCGGTACTGGCGCTGCGGTCGCCAAGGAACTCACTGCATTACCGATCGGCAAAGCCGAAGTGCGTCGCAAAGGTCGTAGCATCGCGTTGCTCGCGTTCGGCGCAATGGTCGCGCCCTGCTCGAAGGTCGCAGATGCACTCGATGCGACTCTGGTCAACATGCGCTTCGTGAAGCCGCTCGATGAGGCGCTGGTGCTTGACCTCGCTAAGTCGCACGGAGCGCTTGTAACCATCGAAGACAACGCGATCGCCGGCGGCGCCGGCAGCGGTGTCGCGGAATTGCTCAACGCGCACGGACTCAATGTGCCGCTGCTGCAGCTTGGACTCGCCGACACGTTCCTCGATCATGCCAGCCGGGAAGAATTGCTGGCGACTGACGGACTCGATGTAGCAGGTATCGAAAATGCGATCCGCAGTCGTTTTGCGAATCTACTCGACGTGCCCGTGCTGCGCAGCGCGGTCTGACGCCGCCGCGCAATTTCTTCGCCGTCGCAATGGGGCGGCTGATCGCGTGCCGGATCGGGATTCGGTTGCCGCCGATGGCAACACTAGCTCAACGCTAAATAGTCTACGGTCATCGCACCTTGACGCTGGCAATTGCTCCTGCATTCGACCCACAGGGATGTGGGAAGTGTTCGCTGGCGTCTGGAACGACAGCGGACCGACCCACAGGGATGTGGGAAGTGTTCGCTGGCGTCTGGAACGACAGCGGACCGACCCACAGGGATGTGGGAAGTGTTCGCTGGCGTCTGGAACGAC
>JBBRZD010000096.1:0-10076 GCA_038237055.1 Lysobacterales bacterium
AGTTTCGCGACTATTTCGACCATGCCGAGCCGATCGCGAAAATTCCTTCGCACCGTCTGCTCGCATTAATGCGCGCGCGCAATGAAGGCGTGCTCGCGCTCGAGCTCAATCCAACACTGGATCCCGAGCAAGGCAATGCCGAAGCCGAGAGGCGCGTCGCGGTGCATAGCGGGATCGCTGCTCGCGGTCGCGCTGCGGATGCGTGGTTGCTTGAAACCTGTCGCCTCGCATGGCGCGTCAAGCTGCATCTTTCGCTGATGCTCGATTTGTTTTCGCGCGCGCGCGAGGCTGCGGAGGAAGAAGCAATTCGCATCTTCGGCGACAACCTCAAGGATTTGATGCTGGCCGCGCCGGCCGGCCCGAAAGCTGTCATGGGGCTCGACCCCGGCATCCGCACCGGCGTGAAGGTCGCGGTCGTCGACGCGACGGGCAAGCTGCTGGCGACGTCCACGATCTATCCGCATGAGCCGCGCAAGCAGTGGGACCAGTCGCTCGCCGAACTCGGCGCGCTGTGCTTGCGCCATAACGTCGCGTTGATCGCGATCGGCAATGGCACCGCCTCGCGAGAGACCGACAAGCTCGCCGGAGAAATGATGAAGAAGCTCGCCAATCCCAAGCTCGCTAAAATCGTGGTCAGCGAAGCGGGCGCATCCGTGTATTCCGCGTCGGAACTGGCAGCAAAGGAATTTCCTCAGCTCGATGTCTCACTGCGCGGCGCGGTGTCGATCGCGCGCCGACTGCAGGATCCGCTCGCGGAGCTGGTGAAGATCGAACCGAAGGCGATCGGTGTCGGCCAATACCAGCACGACGTGAACCAGTCCCGGCTTGCGCGCGCACTCGACGCGCGCGTCGAGGATTGCGTGAATGCGGTGGGTGTCGACGCGAACACAGCATCGGCGCCGTTGCTTGCGCGTGTCGCCGGGCTGTCGACTGCGGTCGCCGAGAATATCGTCAAATACCGGGATGAACACGGCGCGTTCGCGACGCGTGCTGCGCTGAAAAAAGTCCCGCGCCTTGGCGACAAGGCGTTCGAGCAAAGCGCGGGTTTCCTGCGCATCGCACACGGCGACAATCCGCTCGACGCAGGCGGCGTGCATCCGGAAAGCTATCCGGTGGTAGAACGCATCCTCGCGTCCTGCGGCCGGGAAGTGAAGCAACTGATTGGCGACGGCGCGTTCCTGCGTTCGCTTAAACCCGAGCAGTTCACCGACGAACGCTTTGGCGTCCCGACCGTGCGCGACATCCTGAAAGAACTTGAAAAACCCGGCCGCGATCCGCGCCCGGTATTCGTCGCGCCAACGTTCGCTGAAGGCGTCGAAGATCTGAAGGATCTCGTCGTCGGCATGGTGCTCGAAGGTCGCGTCACGAACGTTGCCGCATTCGGTGCGTTCGTCGATGTCGGCGTGCACCAGGACGGCCTCGTGCACGTCTCCGCGCTTTCGCACACCTTTGTGCGCGACCCGCGCGAAGCGGTGAAAGCCGGCGATATCGTCAAGGTGAAAGTGATGGAGGTCGACCTGCCGCGCAAGCGCATTGCACTCAGCATGCGCCTTGACGATGTGCCGGGCGAAGCGCGGGGCGGTGCGACGCGCGGCGAACGTCCCGCGCAAAGTGATCGCAACCAGCGTGGCAGCCAACAACCCGCTGCGCCGAAGAAGCCGGCGCCCGCGTCATCCACTGCAGGGAACAGCGCTTTCGCAGATGCGTTCTCGCGCGCGCTCAAGCGCTGATCGTTCGACTATTCGAGACCGTCGTAGAACATGCGATCTGGCCGCGCAATGATGTAGACCGCACCGGCAGACGATTGCTCCGTATACGCGCCGATGGCGAGGCGGCCACCGTCACAGATGCCGGCGCACAAACCGCCGACCGCGCCGAGATTGGTGACGCCGGGCGGTGCGGTGAAGACGTCGCCGTTCCAGTGCTCGGCCTGCAAGTCGGCCAGATCGACGGTGGCTGGAAGTCCGGCACGACCATAAGCGACCATCACCTTGCCCGGACCCAGCGTGGTGCTGTTGACCTGCTGCTGCGCATCCATGACCAAGTCTTCGATGCCATCGCCGCTGACATCCGAAGTGGTGATATAGCTACCGAGTTTGTCGCCGCCGACTGCCCCTTCATAGCGAAATCCGGTCGTGCCATTCAAACTGCTCAGAACCATGCTTGCGGGTAGGTTTGCGGCGCCGTAGATCACCGATACTTCGCCGGCAAAACCGCGTCCGAGCGGACTGGCGTCGGGATCGGCCACCACGATTTCATCCTTGCCATCGCCATTCTGGTCCTTCAGAAAAGCCACCGCCAAGCCAGCCGAATCCGCTGCGCTAGCCGCATAGTAAGTGCCGATGATTTTCGTCTTGTCCGCCACCGGCAACGACTGCAGATCGAGCGATCCGGCGCCGAAGCCGCCGGCTTTTCCGTAAATCACATAGGCGCCGCCGACATCGTGCTGCTGCGCATCCTGGATGCCGAACGCACCGAGCAGGATGTCGCCGATACCGTCGCCATTGACGTCGCCACCGATGGCAACGGAGATGCCGCTGAAATCAAAGCTGGCCGAGTCGGTGATTTCGGTACCATTGCTGCCGTCGAGTGCGCTCATGGCGAGCGTGGCCGGCAGCAGGCTGGAACCATAAATCAGGTACGCAGCGCCGCCGAAACTGACCGCATACGGCGCGCCGACAACAAGGTCCGGACGCGCATCCCCATTCACGCTGCCGCCACCGCCAAGGATGGTGCCGAACCCATCGCCGTTGCTGTTGCCGGTCAATCGTGTGATGCCTGCGGCAGCGTCCAGATCCAGCGTTGCATCAGGGACCGTACGCCCGTGCACGATCCATGCGACCCCGGGCTGGCTTGTGTTGAAATCGCCGATCGCGCTTCCGATCGCAATGTCATCAATGCCATCGCCATCGAAATCGCCGAGACCCACCACGTTCAAGCCGATCTGACTGTTCGTGGCTGCGCTCGCGCTGCTTATCACGCAGCCCTGCGTGGCGGTGAGGGTTGCAAGGTCCACCGCCGGAATGCCGACCGATGTGCCATAGACCACGTAAACCTGACCCACGCCAGCGGTGGCGCCGCGCGGGGCGTTCGGTGCTGCGAGCAGAACATCCGGGTAGCCGTCGCCGTTGAAATCACCCGCGCTTGAGACTGACAAACCCAGCGCGGCGGGTGTGGCAGTGCCAGCAATTCGCTGGCCGAGCCCGGGACTTAGCTGATCGAGCGGCAACGTGGCGGTGGCGGGCGGCGTCATGACGACAACCACGCTGCCGAGCGCAAATGACAGCAGCCGTTCGGGTCTAGCCAAGGAAATCGTCATTGCTTACTCCGCAGTCGTGAAAAATCGCGACGCGACGTCCATGCAGCAGCGGGTGACCGGCATGGATGTCGCGGCGCGATGGAAAAGTCAGTGTTGTTCGAAGTCGTCGGCAAACAGGCGGTCGACATCGATGATGAACGGCGCCGACGCAGGGCCTTCGTTGCCAGCCAAATCGGTGGCGGTGGCGATTACGGTATGCGTGCCGCCCGCACTGAAGCTGGCCGTGCAGCTCCAGTCGCCGACGGCGTCAGCGTTGGTTGCGCATAGCAGCGTAGTGTTCTCTCGCACCGCGATTGCCGCATTCGCCTCGGCGTGGCCATGCACGATGCTGGTCGGTGCAGTTGCCCCGATCGGGCTGAGGATGGTGGGTGCGGCCGGCGCGGTCCGGTCAATCAGCACGGACAGCGCGGCCCCGGCCGCGCTTTCGGTGCCGGCGCGCGTTGCCGATGCGCTGATCAGATGGGTGCCTTCAGCGAGGCCGGCGACCGTGATCTGATAACCGGTAGCGCAAACGCTCAGGGTGCCGATTGGGGTGATGCCGTCGTAGAGGCGAATGCTGTCCCCGTCGACGCATGCGCCACGGAACAACAGCGGATCGGCACGCGTGATCCCGTCGGTATTCGATACGCCCGTGTCGCTGCTGGGATCGAGGACCGGCGCGGCCGGGCTGTCCGGCGGGCTTATCGACCAGGCGCGGTTGTCGCTGCCAAGATTTCCGGCGAGATCAGTGGCGCGCACGGCAAAAGCGTGAGTCCCTACAAGCAGTCCGCTATACGTCGCGGGGCTGGTGCATGCGCTGAAGCCTCCACCGTCGATCTGGCATTCCGCAGCCATGCCGTCGTCGATCGAAAAGACGAAACTTGCGCTCGTGCTGGTGCCACTACCACTGGGCCCGCTGCTGATGACAACGACCGGTGCAGTGCGATCGACAAGGATGGCGAGCGGCGTCGATGCTGCAGACGTTTGTGCGCCGAGCATCGCGGTTGCGGTGATGGCGTGACTGCCTTGAGCCACTCCACTCAATGCGATCGCATAACTTGCGCCCGCACACGTTACCGTGCTGCCGGCAGCGACTGCGTCGACCTGCATGGCAATGACATCGCCATTGGTACACGTGCCGCCGAAACTCAGTACGGACGCATTGGTGATGTTGTCGGTATTCGAGGCACCGCTGTCACTCGCAGCGTCCAAATCCGGAGTTCCGGGTACGGTCGGCGGAGTAGTCGAGGAAAACTCGAACGCGCCAATGTCGCAACGGCCACCATTGCTGCGCGGGAAACCGCTACCGCGCTGATCGAAAACGAGTGGGTTGCCGAGATAGTCGGAGCAGCCGGCCGGATCGCCGGTATCCACCGCGATGCTGCCGGCAAGGAGTGGGAGAGTGCGTGTGCTGCCGCCGTTGTTGGCCAGGGCGCTATCCAGCGACGGATCGGCTGCGACCAAATTGTTGCTGCCTGTAAACGCGCAGCCGGTCGCGGATTCCAGCACGCTGTAATTTGCAGTCTGAGTGCCGCCAGCGGAGGTGCAATCATCCGCCACACCCGCGCCACTGCCTGTCGTGTTGTTGGCAAGAATCGAGTTGACTACCGTGAGCGCGCCGTTGTCGTCACGGATGCCACCACCATTTGCGCTGCCGCCGGTTGCTGCGGCGATGTTGTGGGCGATCGTCGAGCTGCGCAATTCGAGGCTTCCGGAGCCGGTCAGATAAATGGCACCCCCGTGATAGCCCGTGGTGTTGCCATACAGCGTGCTGTTGCTGATGCGAAGTCGCGCGTTGGTCTTGATGCCGCCACCGCCACTGAAGCTGCTCGGGGATTGGTTGCCGCTGATGGTGGTGCCGCTGATCTCGATCGTGGTGTCAACGCCAAACGAGCCCGGTCCGAGGGTCAGGCCACCGCCGGTGCTGTTGGCGTAGTTGTTGATGAATTCGCAGTTGCGAATCATGCCGCGTCCGGCCAACGCCAGGCCGCCGCCATTCAACTGTGAGCGGCTATCGCGGATGCTGACGTTTTCAAGCGCAAGGAAATCGTTGACGACCAGCGCCGATGATCCGTTGCTGTAGGCGCGAATCGCGCCACCATCGCCAAAGAACGATGGATTGCCGCCGTTGATGATGGCGAGATCGGTGATGATCGCGGTGACCAAGCCCGTGGCAGGCGCGCTGAAGCTGTCCGGATCGATATCAAATGCGCGATCCTTGTGCGCGGCATCGATGATGGTCTGGCTCATGCCGGCGCCGTAGATGCCAATGCCGGCGCGAACATCGAAATCGCCGCCGGCGTTCGCATCTTCGCCTGACGAACCCAGCGCGATCGCATAGGTGCCAGCCGGAATCAGCACCGCTCCCGGAGTCGCATTGCTCGCTTTGATCGCCGCGCGCAGGGTGCAATTACCAGCGGCGCAACTGGTCAGCGCCGGGTTGGGATCGTCGGTGCGCGTGACGTTGTAGATCGGCGCCGCGCTCATCGCAAACTGCAGGCTGCCGCCGAACGTGACTGCGCCGTGTGAGATCACCTCGATCGAATAGGTGGTGCCGGGTTGCAGCCGAAGACCGGCAATCAGCGACTGGGTCGTTCCTACGCCATCGTCGTTGCAGCCACCGAGCACCTGTCGAAAGCTGCCCGGGCTGCCGCTGTAGACATTCACCACGGTGTCGTAGGCGCTGCCCTGCGTCGAAATGTTGGCATATTCGACCGATGCACCGGTGGTGTACCGGTACCAGACCGACGCCTTGCCTTGGCTGTTGCTGGCGCCGACGAAGCAAATGGATGCCGGATCAGTCGCTTCGGTGGTCGCAGTACTGGTCATTTCAGCGTCACTGAAGGGCAGCGTTCCGATCGCGATGGCGTCGACGTAGTTGTCGTTCAAGGCATACGCCGGCACCGCTGCGGTCCCGAGCAAAAACACCGCGATCAGATTCTGCCGCCAAAGTCGTGCGAATCGCATGTGCATAAAATCTCCCCGGTCAGGCACCTTGGACGTGGCGGAAGGCCTGTCCTGCGCCGCAGGTCAGGTCCACATGACGCAAACCTGTCGCTGCCAACGTTGACTGAGCTTGCGCAAGCACTCACACAGGTGCTTGACCGAACCATCACGAAACCATCAAGGCAGGCTAGACTCGTGCGTCAAAATCCGCGGCGCGATCGCGGATCGGTGTGCCAAACGGAATTTTCACGTTTTCGCCGCAGGAGCCAAGGGATACGAAAAGGTGTGGTATCAGTTCGACGAATTTGAGTTGCGGGTAGCTGAGCGCGAACTGTGTCGGGAAGGTCTGCTGGTAGCGATCGAACCGAAAGTGTTCGATTTGCTCTGTTACCTGGTGGCGCATCGCGATCGCGCGGTCGGCCGCGATGAGTTGATCGCTGCAGTCTGGGGTCGAGTCGATCTGGCGGACAATACGCTCGCCCAAGCCGTCATGCGCGCGCGACGCGTGCTCGAAGATACCGGCAGCGCACCGCGGTTTTTGCGCACTCTGCCGCGACACGGCTATCGCTGGACTGCTGCTACGCGCGAGTTGAGTGCGGTGCTCACGTCTGACCTGTCCGTGGCGCCCGAGAGTGTTGCCGAGGCCTCGACTGAAGCGGTCACACCGCTCGCAAAGAACCCGCACGATGAAAGTTTGCGCAAGCACTCGGTGCCCGCGGGTACGCCGCTGCCGCGCCAGCGCTATCTCCCTCGGCTGCTTGTGATCGCAGCAATGACGCTGTTTGTCCTGGCTTGGTTTGGCTGGCACTACTACGGCGCCATTGGAATGGCGCAGCAAGATGTGCGCTTGGCGATCTGGCCGCTGCGTGCGGCTGACGCCGAGGATTCAGCGCGCGAATTGGGTCTGGTGGAGCTGTTGCGGCGCGAACTGGTAGCCCAGCCCGATGCCCCAATGATTTACAGCTCCGACGCAACGGCGCGCCTGCTCAGCCTGCGCGACAAAGACGCCTCCACCCTTTCGCTCGACCAGGTGCGCAACCAGCTTGGCGCCACGCACGTGCTTGAAATTCTCGTCGCGAAACAGGACGGCCACATTCTTGTAAAAGCTCGCCTGGCTAGCGCGCAATCGACGCGCGCCCTGGATGAAGTGCGTGATGCGACCTTGCAGGGTGCGCTTGCAAAGATAGCCATCGAAACACTGGACACCTTGGGGCGGCGCATCACGCCGCACGCAGAAGCGGCAACACCCGCCGATCCGCTGAGCGCGGCGTTGCAGGCGCGTGCGCAGGGACGCGTGCGCGACGCCTACGAACAATTGCGCAGCGTGCAGCAAGCGCACCCCGATGACTCGGAATTGCTGGTCGATCTGGCAGGCACTGAATGCGCTCTGGAAATGCTGAGCGAATGCGAACTGCATTTGACGACCGCGCTCGGTCTTCCTTCAATCAGTCCGTGGGCACGTGCGTCCGCGCATCTTGAGCTGGCGCGGCGGCGCCTGGCCGAACTCGATATCGGCGCTGCGCAAGCGCAAACCGATGCGGCGGAAAAGGCGGCGGCTGCCAGTAGCGATGATTTGTTGCGCGCCCACGTCGTGCATATGCGTCAGCGCGTCGCGGCCGCCAGCGGCGAGCGCGGCGAGGCGCAGATTCTGGCGCAACGCGCGATGACGCTGTATCGAAGCGTGGGCGATTTGACCGATCAAGCCGACATCCAGCACAGCCTCGGCATGCTGGCAAATCGCAACGGCAATGCCGAAGAAGCGATCTCCGCTTTTGATCAAGCGCTCGTCCTGTATCGCTCACAGAGCGATCAGGCGGGCGAAGCCGTGGCATTGTCCAGCCGCGCGGACGCGCTCGGCCATCTCGGGCGTTTCGAGGAAGCCAGCATCGATGCGAGCGCCGCGCTTTCAGCCGCCGATGCACAGCAGAATCCAGCAGTGATCCGCAATGCACTCGACAGCGAGGCATGGGCACTTTTGCAAGTCGGACGACTGGCCGATGCGCGCGAAACCGTGCACCGTGCGCTGGCGTTGGGCGTGGCAGCGAAAAACCCGCGGCAGGTGATGGAGCTTTTCAGTTTGTTGGGTTTCATCGAGGCGGCAGGAGGGCGTTTTCCACCGACGATTGCGGCGTGGGACAAGGCCCTCGCGGTGGCCGCAGCGCAGGGCGCCGAAGGAGCCACCATCGGCATTCATCTGGCGCTGGTGTACGCCTGCCTCAACGCCGGTACGAGCGCGCGAGCACGAACCGAGACGCAGCGCCTGCATGAGATTGCGAGCCATGACGCGCGCCCGGAGACAGCGCAATACGCCGAACACGCCGATGCCTTGATCGCCGCTTACGGCAACGATCTGGATCGCGCGGCGACGTTGTTTGCCAGCGTGTGGGCCGCTGCGCGTCGCACCGGCACACTGAATCAGCAGATGCTCGCCGACTACGCCGAGATTTTGTTCAAACGCAACGATCTGGCTGGCGTTGAAACCCTGCTCGGCGAAACAACCCTCCCTACCCGCGAGGGTCACCTGTACCTGCTGGTGCAGGCGCGTTACCTCATCCGTCGCGGCGATCTCAAGGGCGCGCAGGGCGCCTCCGATCAAGCGCGTGCCCGAATCGGCGAGCGCTTCGCACCGCAGCTGGATGAGGCGCGAACGGAACTACTCGCGGCGAGTGCAGCGCCACGTTCGAATTGAGAATTTGCGCCGCGGCTGAGCTCCATTCGATTTTTCTGTCTGGCCTGGTCGAATCGGTGTCGATGGTCTGCATTCATGCGCCCAAACCGATGATGTCGGTTGGACACGCCACCTCCACCGAGTGCGTGAAGGCACAGCGGTAATCAACGATGCGGCGGCGTGACGCAATCACGAATCCGCGACGAACAGCGTTTCGACGCAAATTTCCAGGAGACAGACACCATGACAATCAACAAAACCGGATCGGCCAGCTGGCAAGGCGGCATCAAGGACGGCAAGGGCTCGATCTCGAGCGAGAGCGGCGCGCTGAAGGCCTATCCGTATGGCTTCGCGAGCCGATTTGAAGGGCTGCCAGGAACCAATCCGGAAGAATTGCTGGGCGCCGCACACGCGGGATGTTTCACGATGGCGCTGTCGCTGATCCTCGGTGAGGCCAAGCTTGTCGCCGAACAAATGGATACGACGGCGCGCGTGTCGCTGGAGAAACTCGATGACGGTTTCGCAATCACCGCCGTGCATCTGACGCTCAAGGCCAAGGTCCCCGGCACTGATGACGCGACGTTCCAGACGCTCGCCGCGAAGGCGAAGGCCGGTTGTCCGGTGTCCAAGCTGTTCAAGACCGAGATTACGCTGGAAGCGACGTTGGTGACCTGAGCCGTTGGCGAGTCGCGAGCGGCTCGCTCGATCGTCGCTATCTGATTTTCCGTGCGCCTGTGCGCCAGACAAGGCAGGCGCGCGGACGTAGATCGACCGAACCGCTCGAATGCGCTTGCAGGACAGGGACTGGCTATGGTTCGCTCGCTCTCTGTCCACGCGAGCAACCTTGACCCCATGCAGACGGATCGATCGACAAGCTATTGGCCTTACATCATCGGCATCGTGGTCATTGCACTCGCGGTGTGGCTGTTTTATTTCAGGTCCGCCGCTGGCGACCGTCCTGCGCAGCCAGCCGCGCCCCCCGTCGTGGCCGCCACCCATGCGAACGATGCCGTGAAGAGCATTGATGAAAGCGCACGAAACCTTGGCGCGGCGTCGTCGCCATCCCACGCAGCCAGCTACGAACACGCAGACAACCTGCTTGCGATTGTGCAAGCAGCCGATGGCAAAACCGATCGCGTTTCGCTGGAGCTGCGCGCGCGTGCC
>JBBRZD010000097.1:0-10072 GCA_038237055.1 Lysobacterales bacterium
CAAACACGCCATGGTGATCGCCGACCACGACATTGAACGGGCCGTAATCGCCTGCGCTTCGGCGCCGCGCATCGAGGAAGGCTTGCGGCGAATCCTCGCCGCGCACGAAATCTCGCACCAGCCAGCCGCGCGACTTCGCCGCAGTTGCCGGCACGCCGGTACGCAGGTTCGTCACCGCGGCAAAGCGACCGTCATCGCGCAGCGCGAGCCAAGAACCACCAGCAACGAGATCGCGCCCACCGACAACGCGCGCATGGCTCGGCCATTTCTGCGCAGGCGTGCTTGCGCGCCCATGGAACTCGTCGCGATTGCCGAGGAGCAAGAGCGGCTGTTCCGGCATTGATTCGATAGCGATCAAAAGCAGGCACATGTCGATCAGTTCACGAAAGCGCGAGCGCTAACTGCGCCCGTCTGCCATTGCCTTCAAGCGCGCATCCAGCGGCGCAATGCGCGGATCTTGCGGATTGAGTTCGCGCGCGGCTTCAAGTGCGCGGGCGGCATCGGCACGACGACCTTCGCCGATGCGTGCGTCGCATTGGTCGAGGAACGCGCCGGCAAGCCTTTGCGCCATCGCCGCAATCGCAGAGTCCTCCGGCGCGGTCTGGCGCACGGAGTCGAGCAAGGCACGTGCGCGTTGTGGCGCACCGTCGCTGAGCGCTTGCGTGAACAGCTCCTTTGCGCGCGCGGGCAGGCGCGCGAGGCCATCCAGCGCGTTTTTGTTGTTGCCGTCGATCGCGAGCGCCGCGCGGTACTTGTCGTAGGCGCTATCGCCGGGCGGGATGATCAGGTTGCCCGCGTTCGCCGCAGCCGTCGCCTCTGCGACCAGTCGATGCACCTGAACACTTTGAGCTGGCGTGATCACCGCTCGCTGCGCATCGATATCCAGACGTTCGCGCAACTCGCGCAGATTCGCACGCGACGCACGCAGCTCGGCAGATTCGGGTGCCAGTTCCGCCGCGGTCGTCAGCAGGTTCTGCGCAGCGTCCGCGTTGTTGTCATCGAGCGCGGCATTTGCCTGCACGACGAACGCCTGCGCAATCCGGCGCAATCCTTCCTTCGCGCGCGCATTCGCAGGGTCCTGCTTCTGCACGCTGCGGAAAAGGTCGAGTGCGGAGTCCGCGCTCCCGGACAGGTTTCCAGCACGGACTTGATCTTCTGCGCGCGTCACCGTTTCATCGAGCGCGGCTCGCCCTGCCGAGCGCGCCTGCGCGACTTGCCCGAGCAGTTCCGGCAACGCAGGATAGGTCGGCAGTATGCGTGTTATCTCGTCGGCGCGGGATGCCGCGCTGTTCGCGTCATTCGCGGCAAGTGCCTTGCGTGCCTGTACGGCAAGCGCGTCGGCGGATTTACCGAGCCCCGACTGCGCGAGCGCATTGCCTTTGTCGCCCGCCAGCACTCGTTGATACAGCGCAGCCGAACCGTCGCCGCCGATGATCTTGCCGGCGGCCAATGCATCACGCGCCTGATCAAGCAGTTGCTCCGTCTGGCTGCCTTGCGCGTCAGCATTCTTCAACACCTGTTCGAGTCGATCCACATCAATGCCGCCACCGAGCAACTCGCGTGCGGCATCCAGGGCTGCGCGTGCCGCGAGTAGATCGTTGCGTTGCAAGGCGCTGTCGGCATCCGCAAGCAGCTTTCGACCGACCGTTTCCAGACCGCGTCTCGCGATGTCGTTGTCGGGATCTTGCGCGCGGGCGGCGAGAAACAACTCGCGCGCGCTGTCGCCCTGTGTGCCGGTCAATCGACCGGCCTCAACGGCGCGCTGGGCGCGCGACAACGTGTCGTTGAATTCGGTGCGCGGCAGCAGTCGACGCAAGCCGTCCTGGTAGTGCCAGGCTGCCAATGCAATCACGCCTATCGCTACCAGTGCGATGATCGTCAGCAAGCTGCGTCGCGATTTGAGCTTGCGCGCGATCGGCGCGGCGCCCGCGCCTCGATCGGCGCGCATCACTTCATCGCCCATCGCACCGACGATTTGATCCAACCGTCCGAACGTCGGCTCGACGCGGTCGCGCACGCCAATGGCCGAGTCCATCTTCGATACAGGCGCTGGCGGAGCATGCGACGAGAACGGCTCGCCGATCGTTGTCGATGCGTGCGCGGACATTTCCGGCAATACGCACAACTCGGGCAGTTCGCCCTCCTGCATGCGACGTTCGATTTCCTCGATTGCCGCGACAACCTCCATTCCCGTCTGGAAACGATCTTCCGGTCGTTTAGCCAAGAGTCGGGCTATCAACGGCCGCAGCGCCGCAAGCCGATGTGGCAACTGCGGCACCGCTTCGGTGATGTGCATGATGCCGATCGCCAGCGAGTCGTCGGCGTGATAAGGCACACGCCCGACCAGCATCTCGTACAGCACGACGCCCAATGCATACAGGTCGGAGCGGCCATCGATCTGCTTGCCTCGTGCCTGTTCCGGGCTCATGTAGTGCGGCGTGCCCACAATGGCGCCCGTCTTGGTCATGCGCAGCGACGGGTCGAACGCGCGTGCGATGCCGAAATCGGTCAGTACGGACGAGCCATCATGGCGCAGCAGGATGTTGTCAGGCTTGACGTCGCGATGGACGAAGCCCTTTTCCTGCGCGTAGTTCAATGCACCGGCGATCTCCCGCGTCACGCGCAAGACGAAAGCAACGTCACGCGGGTGGCCACCCTTGGGCAGGATCGGGCCGCCGCCGACATGTTCCATCGCAATATAGTGGTAGTCGTTTTCACGACCGAGGTCGTGAATACCGACCACATGACGATGGTGCAGGCGCGCGGCGATCTGCGCCTCGCGCAGGAACCGTTCGCCGAACGTGGGATCGACCAGCAATGCAGGCGACATGATCTTCAGCGCGACCTCGCGGTCGACCGATTCCTGGATCGCCAGGTAGACGGTCGCCATACCTCCTCGTCCAAGTTGTCGCAGCAGGCGATAGCCGGGGATTTCAATCACGTTAGCGCCTTTCGATGCAGCATCAGGAAGCAAGGGTAGAGCGTACCAATGAACAAGCGCACTTTCTCCGAATGTGTTTTCCTCATGTGACCCGACGCGCCTCAATAACGTTCGGCACAGCCAGCAGGTGTGCGAGCGCGCCGCTGAGCTGGCCGAAATCATTGACCCGCAACGCATAGTTCATTTCAGCGATACCCGTGCGCGAGTCGACGCGCGCAGTGAGCGCGATCACATGGACATTCTCGGCGGCGATCGCGTTGCTGACATCCTTGTGCAGCCATTTGCGATCGTAGCCCTTGACCACGATGTCGACCTCGTAGGCACGCTGGCTGCGTTTGCCCCATTCGACCGCAATCACGCGATCCGCATCGCGCTCGCGCAGCTTCGCCAGCTGGGCGCAATCACTGCGATGCACCGAAACACCGCGACCGCGCGTGATGTAGCCGGCAATCGTGTCGCCTGGCAAAGGCTGGCAGCAGCGCGACAGCTGGTTGAGCAGGTTGCCGACGCCCTCGATCACAATTGCGCCGGTATCCGCCTGCGGCCTCGGCAAAGCATGCAGCGCAGGCGCGGCAGGCTCTTCTACCGGCGCGGTGAGTTCGTGCAGCGCGCGCGCGATCTGGCCGGTGCTGACATCGCCAAGGGCGAGCGCTTCGAGCAGATCTTCATGACTGTGCAGGTGGAAACGTTCCGGCAAGCTATCGAGATTGACGTTCGACAGCGCAAGTCGTTTCAGTTCGCGTTCCAGCAGGGCGCGCCCGGCAGCCAGATTCTGCTGCAGGTCGATGCGCTTGAACCAGGTGCGCACTTTTTCGCGCGCGCGATGGGTGAAGAGGAAGGCGTGCTGGATCGACAGCCAGTCGCGGCGCGGCTCCAGCGTCTTGCCGGTCAGGATATCCACGCGGTCGCCGCTGGTCGGCACAAACGTCAGCGGCACGATGCGTCCGTTGACCTTGGCGCCGCGGCAGCGATGACCGACGTCGGTGTGAATCGCGTAGGCGAAATCGAGCACGGTCGCCCCACGCGGCAGGTCGATGACCTGACCCTTGGGCGTCAACAGGTAGACGCGATCCTCGACGACGTCAGTTCGAAAGCCGGCCAGCAACGCTGCATCGTCGTCCTGCCCGTCCTTGCTCTCGAGCAGCTGACGCATCCAGGCGATCTTGCGCTCGAAGCTCGCATCCGCACCGCCGCCTTCCTTGTAACGCCAGTGTGCCGCGACACCGAGTTCGGCGTGACGGTGCATTTCGTGCGAGCGGATCTGCACTTCCAGCGTCTTGCCTTCGGGACCGACGACTGCGGTATGCAGCGACTGGTACTGATTGCCCTTTGGGCTTGCAATGTAGTCGTCGAACTCACCGGTAACGTAGGGCCACAGCGAATGCACGACACCGAGCGCGGCGTAGCAATTGGCGAGGTCGTCCACCAGCACGCGCAGCGCGCGCACGTCGTAGAGCTCGGAGAACTCGATGCCCTTGCGCTGCATCTTTCGCCAGATCGAATAGATGTGTTTCGGGCGACCGGCGATATCGGCCTTGATACCGGCTTTCGCCAGCGCATCTACCAGCTGTTTTTTGGCGCTCGCAATCCAGGCTTCGCGACCGTCGCGACGTTCGTCGAGCAGGTCGGCGATGCGCCGGTAGACATCTGGCTGCAAGTAGCGAAACGAAAGATCCTCCAGCTCCCACTTGACTTGCCAGATGCCCAGCCGATTCGCGAGCGGCGCGTGGATGTCAGCGCTGAGCTGGGCAAGGGCGCGCTGTTCGGCGGCGGGAGCATGTTCGGCGGCGCGCATGCGCACGAGCTGGCGCGCGAGGAGGATAAAGACGACGCGCAGGTCGCGAATGATGGCAAGCAGCAGGCGTCGCAGACCTTCTGCGCCACCGCTGGTTCCGTGTGCTGCATATAGCGACCAGACGCGTTCGGCGGCTTGCTGGCCTTCCACCAGCGCGCGAACGTCATCGGAAAAACCGGCCAAGGTCTGCGCATTGATGGCAGGATCCGCTGCGAGCAATGTGTGCAGCACGGTTGCTGCTTGCGCCTCTGCGCCGACACCGAGGACGCCGATCAGGTCGAGACATGCAACCAACTCGCCTTGCGCCGCATTCCAGGCGGCATTCGCCTCGCCAACGCGATCAATTGCAAACCGGCATGCCTGCAAGAGCGAGCTGCCAGGCGAATCACGCTCCAGCTGCGATGCCCACGCCGGTAGCGACTGCACGGATTCAATGGATGAATTCACGATCTCGATGCCAGCCTGGTCACTCACGGCTGCGGGCGCCGCGAAAAAAATCGGCGCCCGCAGGCGCCGATCCGGTTATTGCGTCATGGCGCCGACAAGAACTAGGGTGTTCCCGCTGGCATCCACGGAAAATGCTCGCCTTCGACGAATCCAAAAACCACGTTGTCACCGATGAACTCATCGCCCGCTTCATGCCGCGACACGCCGGGATCGGTGATCGTGGCCATTGCGGCAATCGGTGCGCCGCCGTTGAAAATCGACACGCGGCTTCGCACCACAGCGATGAACATCGACTTCGATTTTTCCCATCCATCAGAAAGGGTCACGCGTTCGAGCAGGTTGCCGCTCAATGGATGACTGGAGTAGACGGCACTATCGCTGCAGACGTTTTCGTCCAGCACGGCCGGTAGCGCGCGCAACAGGCAATACGTACCCGTCGCCGACAGGTAGTCGGAATCGAACCCGTCGCGCACGGCGATGTCGACCGAGCTGGCTGATGTCGCCTGCTGCGGTGGTGTCAACGGCGAGAAGCTGGAATTCGGCGCGCCCTGCATCGGGCCGAATCGGGCGTCGATGCGCGCCAGGTAAACGAACTTGCTCACCGTCGTCTTCGTCCACATGGTCGGCGAACGGTCACCGTAGCGCGCATCGTTCTGGGAACCCACAGCCGGAGGTCGAACTCCCGCAGAAGCAGCACACACGGTGTCTTCAGTCACCTGCGGGAAATTCGTATTCATGTCCCAGGTGCACGCGTCGTTAGGCACCACAGTCCAATCGGGCGCCAGCCAATTGAAGCCAACCACTGGGACCCAATTGACCTGATTTTCGAATTGCACGGCGGCATCCGGCTCGAACGAATCGCGAAACATAAAATTGCCGTAGCCGCTGAATGCCGAATTGACCTTGCCGTCAGGACCGCGCACCTGGCACGCCAAGCTCGACTCTGGGCCGCTCTGGTTCACGTTCAGCACGCCGCCCGAATAGCCGACGTTACGAACGTCGACAACCGACGGCAGTGTCCAACGCGTGTGGCCTGGCGCGAACGTAATCGTCGCTACCGGTGGTGCATCCGAGTAGACGTTCGCACAGAACAGGAAACCTTGGGTATTCACGTTGAGCGTACTGGCGCCGCCGCCAGGAATAGCCGAGTAGCTGAAACCAGAAGAGCTGACGATCGAGACAGGAGGGCCGTTGCTGACGACCAGCGTGGCTGACGTGGCGCTCGCGTTTGAACTGATCGATGCGGCCAGAACGACCGCGGCGAACACGCTATTCGGAAATTTCAGAACTGACATCTCGGAGTTTCTCTCACTTTGCTGTAACGGATCTCTGGATCCCACCGTGCGCTCATTCCCTGAATCCTTCGGGAGAACACACCCGGCACCACGAACGAACACGCTGAACTGTAACCAACTATGTAGCCAGACTGGCGTCTGACCATCATGCTACAATTCAGTTACCGCATTGTAGCGTCTTGCGCACGCAAGTGCACGCGTTAAGTTCCCGTAAAACAAGGAATTTTGCGGTTACGGTCACAATCCACTGCTCCCAATCGAACCCTATGCGCCCGACTTTCAGTCTAGCTTTCCTGCTCCTTGCCGCCACCACGATCGCCGGCGCGCAATCTTCATCGGCCACCCTCGAAGAGCGCATGTCGCAAGCGGAATTCAATGCCGCTGGTCTCGGCAAGCTTTCGCCACAGGAATTGCAGCAGCTCAACGGTTGGCTTGACGCACACGGTGGATCGACCGAAAAGGTCGTTACGTCGAATGGCCATCCTCTGTTCTATCTCAACGACTCGGAGCGGCAACCTATCGAGCAACATATAGCCGGTAACTTCACCGGCTGGCGCGGCCGTACGGTCTTCAAGCTCGATAACGGCCAGGAATGGCAACAGGCCGAATCGGGCATGTTTGACGGCGGCAACGTCGCCAATCCCGCGGTCCGTATCAAACCCATGCTGCTCGGCAGCTGGCTGATGTATGTCGAGGGTTGCGGTTGCAATCTGCGCGTGAAGCGGATCAAGTAAAAGGAAACGGGGTCAGGTTCATTTTTTCGCGCCGGAGTGCCGCAGCACGATACCGGAACGTCGAAAAAATTAACCTGACCCCGTTTCCGTTCCGCGGAACCCGTTCAACATCAAGCCTGCCGCAGCGTCTGGACCAGTTTGGCCAGACGCTTGGGCGACACCGATTCGGACGTGCGCAATTCCTGCGCGAACGTAGATACGCGCAGCTCCTCCACCAGCCAGCGCAGTTCCGCCAGTTCCGCATCCTCGCCGCCGCGTTCCGCGCGCAGCTTTAGGTAGTCGCGCCAATATCCTTGCAACGCGAGCATGCGCGCCTGGTCCTTGGCCGGATCCTGACGCAGCCGTTCCGCGCGCAGGCGCATCGCGCGCAGGTAGCGCGGGAATTGTGCAAGACGCGATTTCTCCACATCGCGCAAGAATCCCGGCGCAAGCAACTCGTTCAGCTGTTCGCGCAGGTCGTCGTAGTTCGCACGCGCAAAACCGAGCAAGGGCGGTTCAAGCAAAGGACGCAACTCGGCATACCCGGCAATGATGGTTTCAGCCACTGCCAGCCTCGCGACTGCCGCTGGAAATACTTCGCGCGCGATCGCCTCTTTCGCACGCTCGAATGCAGCGTGATTGCGAATGTCCAGATCGTGCTCATCGAAGCACTCGCGCAGCGCCGCTTCGGTCAGATCGGAGCGCAATGCATCGGCGCTGCCAAGGGGCGTCCATTTCAGCATCAGCGCATTGTTCAACGGCAGTTGACGCCGCGCCTGCTTGAGTCGATCAGCCAGTGAACGACGCAGCAGGCGCTCGACGCCAGCTCGATGCTCAGCCGCGGCTTCGTCGTGGCGTTCGAACACACGCAAGGCAACGCTCTCACCAAGATCGACCAGGGCGGGGAATGCGGTCAAACCCGTACTGGAAACGATACTTGCGGGGATGTCCTCGAAGTCGAACGCATCGACTTCCTCTCGCGTCAATTGGACATCGGCACGACGCGAAAACGCCACGCGTGCGGCGCCAGTCCACTGCGCCTGGATCGCGGCGAGGTCACGACTCTCGACCAGGATGACGCCCTGTTCGTCCTGCACCTTGAAGTTCATCGAAAGATAGGGCGGTAGCTCGACGCCGGCAAAATCCGCTGCGCCGATCACCACACCCGTGACGCGCTGCAGGTAGCGCGCAAGCGCCACGAACAAGGATTCGTCGCGCGGTGGTTCGGATTCCGCGAACGCGCGCGCAAAGTCAGGCGCCGGCACGAAATTGCGCCGTAGCGCCTTGGGCAACCCGCGAATCGACTCCGCGATTTTCTCGCCTAGCAGGCCCGGCACCAACCATTCGCATGCCGCGGTCGGAATCGCATTCACGAGCGCCAGCGGCACCTGCAAGGTCACGCCATCGGATGCATCGCCGGGAACAAAGCGATAGGAAAGGCGCAGCGCGTGACCGGCGATCTCCAGCTCTGCAGGAAAGTCGCGCACTCCGGCACCGGGTGCGTCTCCGAGCACATCGGCAAGCGACCAGTGCAATGAAGCCTGCTCGGTCGGCGTCGCCTTTCGGTACCACGCATCCAGCGCAGCGGCGGTATGAACGTCGTTCGGCAGCTTGCTGTCGAAGAACGCCGCAAGCTGTTCGTCATTGCGCACGAGTCCGCTGCGGCGACGCTTCGCCTCGATCTCGCGCGCTTCGGCGAGCACGCGAAAATTTGCGCGCACGAAATCTGCGCGAACATCGATCTCGCCGCGCGTCAGCGCTTCGGCCACGAAGATCGAGTGTGCGGTTTTTGGATCCTGCGTACCAAATTGCACAGCGCGTTTTTCGACCAGCGTGAGACCGAACAACGTGACTTGCTCGAACGCGACCACCGCTCCGCGCTTGCGCGACCAATGCGCGTCGCGCCAGCTGCGTTTGACCAGATGCGCCGACTGTTGCTCCACCCACGACGGTTCGATGCGCGCACATTGCAACGCATACACTTTCTGCACGTCGAGAATCTGCCCGGCGAGCAACCACTGCGGTGGCGACTTCGCCAACGCGGAGCCCGGGAAAATCGAAAATTTGCGTTCGCGGGTGCCGCGGTATTGGCCGCGTTCGTCCTTGAAGCCCACCTGGGTCGGCCAGCCTGAGAGCAGGGAGCGGTGGATTGCCTCGTAAGCCTGTGCGCTGAATCCATCGCCCTCACCAACTGGCGTTGGCATGGCATCCGACGACTTGGACTGATGATGATGTCGCTGGCGCAACGACGCACTTTTCGTCGCAGTCTCCACACCGGCTTTGGGGGGCACAGAGGAAAGCGACCAACCAAGCTCATCGATCGTCAGTAGCAGCTGCCGATGTAGTTCGCGCCATTCGCGCATGCGCATAAACGAAAGAAAATGTGCGTGGCACCAGTCGCGCAACTTCGACTGCGTCAGCTCTTCATGCTCATGTGTGTATGCGGCCCAGAGTTTGAGCACGCCAATGAAGTCCGACTTCGGATCGGCGAATTGCGCGTGCGCGGCATCTGCCTGCGCACGCGCATCGGCCGGGCGTTCGCGCGGATCCTGGATGCTGAGGAAAGCGGCCAGGATCAATTGCTCGCGCAGGCAGCCCAGGCGTTGTGCTTCGACCAGCATGCGCCCGAGCGCGACATCGATCGGCAGCTTCGCGAGCGTTCGGCCAATTTCAGTCAGTCTTTGATGGGTAGTCGCTGGCTGATCTTCCGCGGTCTGCGGCAGCCGCTCCGTTGATTGCGCGCTGACAGCGCCCAGTTCAGCCAGGCGTCGATATCCGTCCGCTATTGCGCGCTCGCTCGGCCGTTCGACAAACGGAAAATCCAGCGGGTCGCCGAGCTTGAGCGCGAGCATGCGCAAGATCACGCCAGCCAGCGAAGAAC
>JBBRZD010000098.1:0-10049 GCA_038237055.1 Lysobacterales bacterium
CAGTGTAGGCGTCGAGCATGACCTTGATCACGCCGATCAGCTGTTCCACCTTCGGGCGTTCGCCCAGATGCGTCGCGCTGCCGATCAGGTTCACTTTCAGGCGACGGAAAAACGCATTGGCCTTGGTGCCTATGGCGACGATGTCGACTTCGACTTTCTTTTCATGCCACGCGCGGATTTCCACCAGAAGTTTGCGGAACAGATTCGAGTTCAGACCGCCGCACAGGCCGCGATCGGTCGAGATGATGATGTAGCCGACGCGCTTGATTTCCGCGCGCTCGTTGAGGACCGGATGCTTGTACTCGGAGTTGGCCTTGGCCAGATGGCCGATCACCTGGCGCATCGCACGCGCGTACGGGCGCGAGGCCTTCATCAGGTCCTGCGCCTTGCGGATCTTGGATGCGGAAACCATTTCCAGCGCGCGCGTCACCTTGCGGGTGTTCGCGACGCTCTTGATCTTGGTCCGGATTTCTCTTGCGCCTGCCATGGGTTTCTTCCGTAGGGTGGGCTTCAGCCCACCGTCATCGCATCAATTGGGCATGCATGGTGGGCCAAGGCCCACCCTACGTGTCACCAGCTGCCGGTCTTCTTGAACTCTTCGATGCCTTTCTTCAGCGTGGCTTCGATGTCGTTGTTCCAGTCGGACTTGTCGTTCGCTGCCTTCACCCAGTCGGCGTAATTGCTGGCGAAATGCGCGTGTAGGCCTTTTTCGAACGGCAGGATCTGCGCGATCGGCAGATCATCGAGGTATCCTTTCTCGGCCGCGTACAGCGAGACAGCGAGTTCAGATACCGATAGCGGCGCGTACTGCTTCTGCTTCATGAGTTCAACAACGCGCTGGCCGCGTTCGAGCTGGGCGCGCGTGGCGGCGTCCAGATCCGAAGCGAACTGCGCGAATGCCGCCAGCTCGCGGTACTGCGCGAGCGACAGCTTCACACCGCCGGACAGCTTCTTGATGATCTTGGTCTGTGCTGCGCCACCGACGCGCGACACCGAGATACCGGCGTTCACGGCCGGGCGGATGCCGGCGTTGAACAAGTCGGTTTCCAGGAAGATCTGGCCGTCGGTGATCGAGATAACGTTGGTCGGTACGAACGCGGAAACGTCGCCGGCCTGGGTTTCGATCACCGGCAGGGCGGTCAGCGAACCGGTCTTGCCCTTGACTGCGCCCTTTGTTGCTTTTTCCACATATTCTTCGTTGACGCGCGCGGCGCGTTCGAGCAGGCGGCTGTGCAGATAGAACACGTCGCCCGGATACGCTTCGCGGCCCGGCGGACGGCGCAATAGCAGCGAGATCTGGCGGTAGGCCCAGGCCTGCTTGGTCAGATCGTCATAGATGATCAGCGCGTCTTCGCCGATGTCGCGGAAGAATTCGCCCATCGCACAACCCGAGTACGGCGCGATGTACTGCATCGCGGCCGAGTCGGCGGCGGCAGCGGCAACGATGATCGTGTGCGCGAGCGCGTCATGCTCTTCGAGCTTGCGCACCACGTTTGCGATCGAGCTCTGCTTCTGGCCGATGGCGACGTAGATGCATTTGATCCCGGAATTTTTCTGGTTGATGATCGCGTCGATCGCGAGCGCGGTCTTGCCGGTCTGGCGGTCGCCGATGATCAGTTCGCGCTGTCCGCGACCGACCGGGATCATCGAGTCGACGGTCTTGTAACCGGTTTGTACCGGCTGATCGACCGACTTGCGCCAGATCACGCCCGGCGCGACTTTTTCGATCGGCGAGGTTTGCTTCGCATTGAGCGGACCCTTGCCGTCGATCGGCTGACCGAGCGCGTTGACGACGCGGCCCAGCAGCTCGCGGCCAACCGGGACTTCGAGAATGCGTCCGGTCGTCTTGGCGGTATCGCCTTCGCGCAGGTGCTCGTATTCGCCGAGCACGACGGCGCCGACCGAGTCTCGCTCCAGGTTCAGCGCCAGCGCAAACGTATTGCCCGGCAGCTCCACCATTTCGCCGGACATCACGTCGTTGAGGCCGTGAATTCGCACGATGCCGTCGGACACGCTGGTGATCGTGCCTTCGTTGCGCGATTCCGCGGACAGCTTGAACTTTTCGATGCGGCTCTTGATGAGTTCGCTGATTTCGGACGGATTGATGGTAGTGGCCATGGCTTGGTTCCCGTTGCGGCGCGGGCAGGAACCCGTGCTGCGATTGTGGATACTTGGAGCGCCGTCAAACGATGAAGGCGCCTGAATCGTTTTTCTCGTCATTCCGGCGAAGAGCTTCTCAACAGCGAAGCTGGTCAAGCCGGAATCCATTTGTTCTTCAAGCACGATCAAAATGGTTCCCGGCCTTCGCCGGGATGACGCACACTGATCACTGAGTCAGAGCTTGTTCCAACCGTGCCAGACGACCGCGCACCGAACCGTCGATGACGACATCGCCGGCATCGATGATCGCGCCGCCGAGCACGCTTGCATCGACCGACTGTTCGATCTCGATGTCGCGACCGAAGCGGCGCTTCAGCGCTGCCTTGAGCTTGTCGGTTTCGACGCTGTCCATGGCCGTTGCCGAACGCACATTGACCTTGAGAACGCGCTCGGCTTCGTGCTTGAGCTCTTCGAACAGCGCGCCGATTTCCGGCAGCACCGGCAGGCGACCGTTCTCGGCGAGCACGCGGACGAAGCCGGTGAACGACGAGTCGGCGTTTTCGCCTTCCGGCGTGACCAGCGCGGCAAGATCGCTCTGCGCAACGCGTGGATCGGCGAACAGCGCGGTCACTCGCATATCGGCCGCAACCTGCGCTGCGAACGCGAGCTTGCGCGCCCAGTCACCGAGCGCATTGCCCGAACGCGCCAGCTCGAAAGCGGCGCGTGCGTAGGGACGGGCGAAGGACAGTGCGTTGGACATGTCAGATCTCGGTGACCAGCTGGTCGATCAACGCCTTGTGCGCGTTCGCATCGATTTCGCGGTTGAGGATCTTCGTCGCGCCCGCAAGGGCGAGCGAGGCGACCTTGCCACGCAGTTCCTCGCGTGCCTTGTGGGTCTGCGCTTCAATGTCGGCAGCGGCAATCGCCTTCTGCTTGGTTCCTTCGACCACGGCGTCCTGACGGGCCTTGTCGACGATCTGTGTGGCTTGCTGGTGTGCCTTGTCGATGATCGACGCGGCTTCCGAACGTGCCTTCTTGATCTCTTCGGCAACGCGCGCGTCGGCATCGGCGAGCTCCTTGCGCGCCTTTTCCGCCTGCGACAGGCCTTCAGCGATCTTCTGCTGGCGATCCTCTATCGCCGCAATGATGTGCGGCCAGCCGAGTTTCATGACCATGAGGACCACGGCGAAAAACGCCAGGCCCTGGATGACCAAGGTGAGATTGGGAATCATCGTCTGCTCCTGCGTAGCGACGGCCTGCGCGATTGCGCGCGGCCGCCGCGATACCTGCGGTTTCTTACTTGGCGCCGATGTGGCTGAGCAGCGGGTTCGCGAACAGCAGCAGCAGCGCGATTGCGACGCCGATCATCGGCACCGCATCGAGCAGACCGGCGACGATGAACATCTTGGTCTGCAGCATCGGGGTCAGCTCCGGCTGGCGCGAAGAACCTTCGAGGAACTTGCCGCCGAGGATCGCGAAGCCGATCGCGGTGCCAAGGGCGCCGAGGCCGATCAGGATCGCCGCAGCGATGACGGTCATGCTCAGGACATCAGCGACCTGTGCGACGTTAGCGATGGTTTCCATGGTTGTCTCCGTGCTTCTTTGGTGAGAAAAAAAAGAAAAGTGCTTTTAGTTAAACAGCGCAGGCATGGATGCCTGCTTTTTGATTTTCGCGACCGCGAAGGATCGCTTTTAGTTGAACAGTGCGGCCATGGATGGCCGCTTTTTGATTCTTGCGTTCAAGGATGAACGCACAAGCTAATGACTTTCAGCGGCCATGCTCAGGTAAACCAGGCTGAGCACCATGAAGATGAACGCCTGCAGCGTGATGATCAGGATATGGAACGCGGTCCAGCCAAAGTCGGCAATGAACTGACCGATGCCGAGCGGCCAGGTCGAGATTGTGCCGAGACTGCTGCCGAGCGTCATCACCGCGATCAGGATGAAGATCAGCTCACCCGCGTACATGTTGCCGAACAGTCGCAGGCTGAGTGAGACCGGGCGCACGCATTCCTCGATCAGGCGCAACAGCAGGTTCGGGATCACCATTGCGATCTTGCCGCCCATGCTTTCCGCATGGAACGGCGCGGTCACGAATTCGCCGAAAAACTTGACCACACCCTTGTGCTTGATGCCGACATACTGGATCAGCAGGAATACGGTCAGCGCCATGCCGAGCGTGGTGTTGAGATCGGCAGTAGGCACGACGCGCAGGAACGCGTGCTCGGCATCGCCGCCGGTCGCGACATAGCCACTCTTCCACGCCCACGGCAGGAAGTCGATCGGCAACAGATCCATGAAATTCATCAGGAACACGAGGCAGAAGATCGTGATCAGCAGCGGCGCGATCATCTTGCTCTTGCCATGGAATGTTTCCTTGACCAGACCGTCGACGAACAGCACGACCATCTCTATTGCGCATTGCAGCTTGCCCGGGACGCCAGCAGTAGCGCGGCGTGCAACACGTACGAACAACACGAGGAAGACGAGTGCTGTCAACACGGTGAAGAACAGCGTGTCGAGGTTGATCTTCATGAAAACGCCGTCACCGACACTCAACTGCAGGTGATGCAGATGGTGCTGGATGTACTCGGTCATGTTGACCGCGCCGGCTTCTTCAGTGGCCATGAAAGGGTTACCTGATTGCAATGAGGGCGATCCAAAACGCGAACTGCGCAGCCAGTATTCCGGCTATCAAGCCGGGAAACGGCAGCTTCCACACGGCGATGGCGAGGTACAGCGTCGCGCACAGCCAGAACCACTTCAAAATCTCGGCCGCATAGACCGAGCGCAGAGCATTGCGTGCCGGGGTCACCCCGCGGCCGAACAGACGCAGCGCGAACAGGAGGTTGCCTGCGCTGACGATGGTGCCGCCGACCAAGGCCGCAAAGCCGGCGCGCCAGCCGTAAGCCGTCGCAGCCAGCGCGACCACGAGGGTTGCGCCCATTTGGAAAATTGCCGTGCGTGTCGCCACGGACCAGCCGTGGGCGATGGAATTGCGCACGAAGAACTCCCGATCAGGGGAGATTGGGCGGTGGCGCATCACTCCCGATGCGTACCCACCTCTCCAAAGGCCGCGCAGTTTATCAATGGCAGGGCGGCGGCCGCAATGTATGGAATGGGCTCGCGCGCGCGAACGCGTTCCCTAGAGGCGCTTCGGTGAAGGTCCAGCGCGGGCTGGAGGGTGGGCGGCGCTATCGTGCGCATCATCGCGGCATATTGCCGCAGGGCTTGGATTGGGCGTATTTGCGGGCCGCAGTGCGCTCCATGGAGGTTTGAGACGGGTTCGCAAGCGCCGGGAGCGATCGTGGGCCGGGGTGGCGTCATCGCGCGTTGACGCCGGAAATTGCTCCTGCATTTCCGGCGTACTGTCCATCCATGGACATAAAAAAAGCCGGACTTTCGTCCGGCTTCGAATAGGCGCAATCGCGGGAGGGGAGTTGCGACCGCGCCTTATTTCATCGAAAAGCTCAGCGAGCGTTCTTCTTCGCGGCGTTGACCTGCGCGTTGACCTGCTTGGTGATCGTTTCGTTGGTGTTCTCGAAAGAACCCTTGGCAAGCGTACCGATCGCTTCCGAGGTCTTCATCGACACGCCGAATACTTCCTGGCTGGTCGCATAAAGCTTCTCGGCGCTTTCCTTCGCCAGCTGAACACCCTTCGGCCAAAACGCCTTGGCGGCTTCCATGTCGCGCACTTCGGCGGCTTCCGAGAGGAACTCGACCGAAGCCTTCATGCGGTCTTCGAAGGTCTTCATGTTGAGCTCGGTGATGCGCTCGAAACTGGCCAGGGCAAGACTCTGAGCCTTGACGAACGCGTCGGTGTAGCTCTTGCCGAGAGCGACGGACTGTGTGTTGATCTGCTCGAACATGGTCATTACCTCTTTGGTGTTAGGGAATGGAGCTATCCTAACAGCCATATTGTTGCGACGCAACATCTTTTTGTATCAAAGCGCCATTTGTCGCAACGAAATTTAACGAACAGTCATGCTTATCAGGCGCTTGCGATGCTGCGCAAATTTGCCGTGGCGCGCCATTTCGGCAATTTCAGCCTCAAATATCGCTGGCGGGACCCTCGTAGATGCTTGCCGATGTGCAGGTCTCGTGCACGACGATGCGTGCGAGCAAAGGCAGGCGTGGCTTCAGGTTCTGCCAGATCCAGCGCGCCAGAATCTCGCTGGTCGGGTTTTCGAGGCCCGGGATCTCGTTGAGGTAGTTATGGTCGAGCTGTTCGTACAACGGCGCGAATGCGGCCTTGATGTCGGCAAAATCCATCACCCAGCCCAGACGCGGATCAAGCGGACCGCGCACGTGCACCTCGACCGCGAACGAGTGTCCATGCAGGCGCGCGCACTTGTGCCCGGCCGGAACCTGCGGCAGCCGATGCGCCGCTTCGATGCGGAATGTCTTGGAGATGTCCATCCCGACGATTTTAGCATTCGCTGGCCGACCCATGCCCTTTGTCACACGACGCGGCCATCCGCATCCGACAAGATCGAATGTCAGGTTCAACCTGCCGCGATGAATCGAACCCACGGAGTCGACGATGGATAGACGAGATTTCCTCAAGATCACCAGCGCCGGCGTCGGCGGTCTGGTGATTCCCGCGTTTTACGGACGCGCGATCGCAGCTGAAGTCCTGCTCAGCAAGATCGATGTTGCAACCAAGAAGCGTCTCGCCGACGTAGCGCTGCACGCGGCCAGGTCCGGTGGCGCGACTTACTGCGACGTGCGCATCGGGCGCTACCTGCGCCAGTTCGTGATCACCCGCGAAGACAAGGTGCAGAACGTCGTCAACACCGAATCCAGCGGCATCGGCATTCGCGTGATCGCCAACGGCACCTGGGGCTTTGCCGCGACCAGCGACATGAGCAATGACAGCGTGGCCAAGGCGGTCCGCCAAGCGATCGCGATCGCGAAGGCGAATTCGCGCATGCAGGCCAAGCCGGTCGAGCTCGCGCCGGTCAAGGGCGTCGGTGAAGTCAGCTGGTCGACGCCGATCGTCAAAAACGCGATGGAAGTGCCGATCAAGGAAAAGGTCGACCTCTTGCTCGGCGTCAATGCTGACGCGATGAAGGCCGGCGCGAGTTTCATCAACTCGATCCTTTTCGCGGTCAACGAGCAGAAGTATTTTGCGTCGACCGATGGCTCCTACATCGACCAGGACGTGCACCGCATCTGGGCACCGATGCAGGTGACCGCGGTCGACCAGAAGACCGGCAAGTTCCGCATCCGCTCCGGCCTCTCCGCGCCTCGCGGCATGGGTTACGAATATCTCGACGCGAAGGCGTCAGACAAGGTCGAACTCCCCGGCGGCGCGGTCGTTTACGGCAATTCCTACGACATGCGTGCCGATGCGATCGCCGCAGCGAAGCAGGCGAAGGAAAAGCTGACGGCGCAGTCGGTCAAGGCCGGCAAGTATGACCTCGCGCTCGATCCCTCCCATCTGTGGTTGACGATCCACGAATCGGTCGGCCATCCGACCGAACTGGATCGAGTACTCGGATACGAAGCGAATTACGCCGGCACCAGTTTCGCCACGCTCGATAAGTGGAAGTCCAAAGACTACAAGTACGGCAGCGACAAGGTCACGATCTTTGCCGACAAGATTCAGAAAGGCACGCTCGGCGCGGTCGGCTACGACGACGAAGGCGTCAAGACGCAGAAGTGGGATCTGATCAAGGACGGCATCCTGGTGAACTACCAGGTGATCCGCGATCAGGCCCACATCCTAGGTCTCAAGGAATCGCAGGGCTGCTGCTATGCGGACAGCTGGTCCAACGTGCAGTTCCAGCGCATGGCGAACGTGTCGCTCGCGCCGGGCAAGGAAAAGCTCGGGCCGGCGGAAATGATCAAGAACATCGAGAACGGCATCTACATCATCGGTGACGGCTCTTTCTCGATCGACCAGCAGCGCTACAACGCGCAGTTCGGTGGCCAGCTCTTCTACGAAATCAAGAACGGCAAGATCACCCAGCCGATCGAGGACGTCGCCTACCAGATCCGCACGCCGGAATTCTGGAATTCCTGCGCGGCAGTCTGCGACGAGAGCGATTTCCGCTTTGGCGGTTCGTTCTTCGACGGCAAGGGCCAGCCGGGTCAGGTATCGGCCGTGTCGCATGGATCGAGCACCGCGCGCTTCAATGGCGCCAACGTCATCAACACTGCGCGCAGCCTCGGCTGACGACGGGCGGAGAAATCAACGATGAGCATGTATACCGAGCAAGAAGCCAAAGCGATCCTCGACAAGGCGATCAAGGCGTCGAAGGCTGACCAGTGCACGGCGACACTGACCGGCGCGAGCGGCGGCAATATCCGCTATGCGCTCAACAGCGTATCGACCAGCGGCTATGTCAGTGACGCCGACCTCGCGATCGAAGTCGCGTTCGGCAAGCGCATCGGCACCGCAACGATCAACGCGTTCGACGACAAGTCGATCGAGGCGGTCGTGCGCCGTGCCGAGGAGCTGGCGCAGCTCGCTCCCGAGAATCCGGAGTTTGTACCGGCGATCGAAAAGCAGACGTACAAGCCGACCGGCACCTTCGTCGAGAAGACTGCCGCAATAACGCCGGAGTATCGCGCCCAGGTCGCTGCCGATTGCATTGAACCCTGCCGCAAGGACAAGCTGGTCGCGGCCGGCTTCTTCACCGACACGCATAACTTCGCCGCAATCGCCAACAGCAAGGGCAACTTCGGCTACCAGACCGCCACCGGCATGGACTTCACCTGCACGGTGCGCACGGATGATGGTCACGGCTCAGGATGGGTCGCACGCAATCTTGCCGATATCGCCAAATACGATGCGAAGAGCGACATCAAGACAGCCATCCAGAAGGCCAGGGGATCGGCCGATGCAAAAGCGCTGGAGCCCGGCAAATACACCGTCATCATGGAGCCTGCGGCAACCGCGGGCCTCATCTCATTCATGATGTTTGGATTCGATGCGCGCCAAGCCGACGAGGGCCGCAGTTTCCTGTCGAAGAAAGGGGGCGGCAACAAGCTCGGCGAGAAACTGTTCGACGATCGCGTCACGCTCTACGCGGATCCGTGGGACGCCGAAGCCGCCGTATTGCCGTGGGACAACGACGGCCTCGCGCGCGAGCGCACGCCGATCATCACCAAAGGCAAGATCGACTACCTGCAGTACTCGCGTTATTGGGCACAGAAACAAGGCAAGAAGGCGATCGGCCAGCCGGGCAACCTGATCATGGTCGGTGGCGACAAGTCGACGATGGATCTGGTCAAAGGCACCAAGAAGGGCGTGCTCGTCACGCGCACCTGGTACATCCGTCTCGTCGATCCACAAACGGTCCTCCTGACCGGCCTCACGCGCGACGGCACGTTCTACATCGAGAACGGCGAGATCAAGTATCCGATCAAGAATTTCCGCTTCAACGAATCGCCGGCGATCATGCTCAACAACATCGAGGAAATCGGCAAACCGGTGCGCGTCGGCGACGACGAATCGCCGTTCGTGATGATGATTCCGCCGATGAAGATCCGCGATTTCACGTTCTCGTCGCTGTCGGATGCTGTGTAGGGAGATTCGGGATTGGGGATTCGGGATTCGGGATTCGGCAAAGCAATGTATCGCGTGACGCGGAAGTCGCTCTTCGCAATCTCCTCTCCCGCATCACTGGCGACGGCCTTCCCATGACGCGCTCAGAGTTCCTTCGTGTCATGCTCCTCGGCAGCGCCGGTCTCGCGCTCGTGCCGCGCGCGGGCGCGATGGCGGCTTCTCCGAATCCCGAATCCCGAATCCCGAATCCCGGCTCCTCGTACGACTTCTGGTTCACACGCCTCATGTACGAGTCAGGCGACTGGGATGTCGACCAGCGCATGCCATCGAATCTGCTAGACGCTCTGATTCAGTACACCACGTTGCGTGTCGATACGAAGGAGCGCGTGCTGCCGCTCGCCGATGCGCGCATGTTGACCCAACCGTTCTGCTA
>JBBRZD010000099.1:0-10017 GCA_038237055.1 Lysobacterales bacterium
ACATTGATGCCGTGCAATGCAAAGCGATGCGCGTAACTGTCGAGCAGGCGACCGATCGGTTCCGCCAGCGCCAGCTCCACCGCAGCAACGATGAGTAGCGCGAACACGCTACCCAGCAGTCCGTACCAGAGACCCGCATACAGGAACGGACGCCGCACAAAACCGTTGCTCGCGCCAATCGTCTGCATCACCGAGATTTCCGCTGACCTTGCCTGGATGTCCATACGCACTGTATTGCCAATCACCAGCAGCGTCGCCAGCGCGAGCAGTGCGGCCACGACCGCCACCACTCGCTCGCCGAAACGCAGGATCCCCGACAGCTTGCGCCGCCATGCAGCGTCATACTGCACCAGATCAACACGCGTGTCCGTCTTGAGTTCTCCAACCAGCGCGGGATTGTCCGTATCCAGCGACTCGCGCGGCGTGACCACCAGCACGCTCGGCAGCGGATTGGTCTGCAGCGCGTCCAAGGCCTCACCAAACCCGGACAGCGCGCGGAATTCGGCAAGACCCTGCTCAGGCGTGCGGATCAATACATCGGCGACGTCGGCACGCTTGCGCAAATCGCTGGCCAGAAGGCTGACCGTTTTGGCGTCTGCACCCGGCTTGAGGAACACGGTCACCTCGCGCGCCTCGCGCAGGCCGCCAGACAACTCGCGCGCATTGTCGAACACCAGCCAGAACAACAACGGCAGCGCCAGGGCGAAACCCAGCACGAGCACGGTCAACACGCTGGCCCACGGCCGTGCGACCAGGCGGCCAAGGCTGGAAAAGAAACTGTAGAAATGCTGCTCGCGCCACGCAGACAAACGCAACAACAGCGGCGTGCGCGGCCCGCGCGGTTCAGCACCCTTTTTGGTGACGGGCGCGGACGTACGTTGATTGCGTGGGGGTCGGCTCATGCGCTCGCCGCCTGCGGACGGAAATCATCGACGAGACGGCCGTGGTCGAGAACAAGCACGCGTTTGTTCATGCGCTTGAGCAGGAACAAATCATGGCTCGCGATCAGCACCGTCGTGCCGACCGCGCCGAACTCCGCGAACAGGGCCATGATTTCGATCGACAGCTGCGGATCGAGGTTGCCAGTTGGCTCATCGGCGATGATCAGCGGTGGTTTGGCGACGATCGCGCGCGCGATGCCCACGCGTTGCTGTTCGCCGGTCGAAAGGGTCAGCGGTGATGCCTTTTCGCGCGCAAGCAAGCCCACCTTGTCGAGTGCCGCGCGCACGCGCTTGGCAGTTTCATTGCGCGAAGTACCGGCGATTAGCAGGGGCAGCGCGACGTTGTCGAACACGCTGCGATCGGTCAGCAGGCGGTGATCCTGGAACACCATGCCGATGCCGCGTCGCAGCTGCGGCACACCGCGCCGGCGCACGCGCGCCAGATCGGAATGATTGACCGTGATCTGCCCGCGCGACGGCCGCTCCGCCAGACTGATCAGCTTCAGCAGCGTGCTCTTGCCAGCGCCCGAATGCCCGGTCACGAACACCATCTCGCCCGCGTCGATCTCGAAACTGACCTCGCTGAGGGCGTCGAGGCCGGTCAGGTAGCGCTTGCTGACGTTTTCGAATCGGATCATCGAGGGGCCGGGATTCGGGATTCGGGAGTTGAGATTCGAAAATGCATGCACCGATTGTAGGGGCAGTGCGGACGATTGCGAGATAGCGATTGAGCCAATCCCGAATTTCGAATCTCGAATCCCGGCTACTTCACCATCTGGTTGAGATTGAAGATCGGCAACAGGATTGCGAGCACGATGAACAACACCATCGCGCCGACGGCGAGGATGACGGCCGGACCAAGTACCGCGGTCAGCACCGTCAGCCAGCGGTCGAGTTCGCGCTGCTGCTGCGCGGCTGCCTCGTCGAGCATCCTCGGCAACTCGCCGGAACGTTCGCCGCTCGCGATCAGGCGCAGCGCGACAGGCGGGAACTGCCCGCTCTCGCCGAGCGCACGCGAGAACGCACTGCCCTCGCGCACCTTGAACGCAGCGCGCTTGAGCGCCTCGCGCATCGGCAGGTTCGGCACCACTTGTGCGGCGATGCCGAGCGCATCGAGCAAGGGCACCGCGCTGCCGGCAAGCAGAGCCAACGTGCGCGTTGCACGCGCCGTGTTCGCCGCACGTGCGAGTCGACCGGCCAATGGCAGGCGCAGCTGGAATGCGTGCCAGCGATAGCGCGTTGCGTCATTGCGCAGCGCGAAGCGCGCAGCGAATCCGGCGGCGACCAGTCCGATCAGAAACAGCCAACCCCATGCGCGCAGGAACCCCGACAGCGCAATCAAGGCGCGCGTCGGCAACGGCAGGGTCTGGTGCAGGTTCTGGAATACGCCGACGATCTGCGGCACGACCCACGTCAGCAAACCGGCCACAACCGCGACCGCAACCAAGGTCAACAGCAACGGATAGGCGAGCGCGGCGAGGATCTTCTGGCTCAACGCATCGCGTGCCTCGGCATAGTCGGCAAGCTTTTCGAGCACACCGTCGAGCCGCCCGGATTGCTCGCCCGCTGCGACAGTCGCGCGGAAGATATCGGGGAAACTGTCGGGGAATTCCGCCATCGCCTGCGCCAGGCTTGCGCCTTCCATGACGCGCGCGCGCAGGGAAACGGTCAGCCCCCGCTGGCGTTCATTCTCGGCCTGCTCGGACAAGGCGCCGAGCGCTTCGTCGATCGGCAGTCCAGCGCCGATGAGAGTCGCTAGCTGCCGCGTCAGCAGCGCGAGCTGTGCGCTGCCCAGCGTGCGGCGTTCAAACAGCTTTCCCTTTCGCCCGGCCTCGTCGCGAACCTCCTCCACCCCAAGCGGATTCAGCCCGCGTTCGCGCAAGGCGCCACGCACTGCACGCGCGGTGTCACCCTGCAGCACGCCGCGCTGGGTCTTGCCGGTGGCATCGAGGGCTTGATAGGCGAACGCGGGCATCGATCAATGTTTTCCGAAAACCGCCGCCATTGTCGCCGGAATGGCCGCGTGTTGGCAGCCCATCGACGACTACCTCCCATCGCCACGGATTTGCATCAATCCTTCGCACCCGCCGCGCGCAAACCCGCTGAGCCAATGCGCCGCGGATGCAAGTGAATGCACCGCCCGCCTGTACATTTCAATTCAAGCCAAAGCCCAACGCGCGCTGCAGGAACCACAGTGCTGCGACAGCTGCGATTGCAGATGATCCGCCAACGAGTATCGCCGGCCGGTAGAAGCGCCGTTCGCGCAGAAGGAAAATCAATGGCACAACGACCAGCACAACGGTCAACTGCCCCAGTTCGACGCCGATATTGAAACCCGCGAGCGAGATCGCGAGTGCATCGCGCGGCAGGCCAAGATCGTTCAGAACGCTCGCGAAACCGAAGCCGTGCACGAGCCCGAAGGAGAACGCGAGCAGCCATGCCCGTCGCGTGACCTGCGGCCATATGTTGTTGAGCGCCGCCAGCAGCACCGACAGTGCGATACCTGATTCGACCAGTCGCGACGGCAGGCCGATCACGCCCAGCGCCGCCAGCGTCAACGTGATCGAGTGCGAAACAGTGAACGCGCTGACCACCGCCAATACGCTGATCAAGGCACTGCGCAAGCTGGCGACCGGAATCCAGCGGCCTTCGCGGCGCACCAGCACCGCTGGCAACAGCAGCGATATCAGGAACAGCATATGGTCGTAGCCGATCCAGATGTGATGCATGCCATCGCCGACGAACTGCAGGAACTGGTGGAGACGTGACGCGTGCGCAAGATCGAACGTCTGCACCGGCTGGTCGGGGCCGAGCACCGCTGTGCGCGTGGCGCCGCCGACGGTCATCGCCAGCAGACCTCGATGGCTCGGATCGAGATCGAACAAAAGGTGGTAGCCGATCTCGAGCTGGCGCGGGGGCGCAGCACAGCGCGCGGTGAATGCGAGCACGGCATACGCGCCGTCGCTGTGTGTGTCGACCAGCAGGTCGCCACGCGTGACCGGACACGCGGCTCCATCCGACTTGAAGGCGAGGCGCGCGAACGCGTAGTCGAACACCTTGGCTTGCTGCGTGCGCAGTTCACCCCAAGTGATCGCGCCATCGTGATCGGCGTCGAGTCCGACGGCGAGTTCAAGGTCGCGCAGCGCAATGTCCCAGTGTCCGCTGACGACGCTGTCATCGGGTTGCGCGCTGAGAACCAGATAGCTGTCGCTCGGCTTGTGCGCCCATGCGGTGATCGCAACGCAACTCAGCACGAGAGAAACGAGAATGCGCAAGGCCCGAGTCATTCCTGACGACCGTCGGTGAGTTTCTTCCCCAATGCCAGCAGGTGTACGGCCTCGATGCGGGTGGTGCGCATCCATTCTAGCGCCGGTTTCGCGGCGTCGGGCTGCTTCGCCGCCAGCGCCGATTCAAGCAGGATGCGCGCGTCGGCCGGTTCACGCTGAACGCCGAAGTTGCGCACGGCCAGTGCGAGCGCGTGCGCATCATCGTGCTTCACATCCAGCGCGAAGCGCGCCTGCTCGCGCAGATGCGTCTCGTCGCCGCGCTCGTGCGCTTCAGTAAATCGTTCGTCCAGATTGCGGCGCAGTTCGTCGGCGTCGGCATCGCCATTGCGTTGCGCGGCGATAGCGGCGCGCAGCAGCAAGGCATCTGCTTGCTGCGGATCGCCGAGCGCGGCGCGCGCGTCGGCATTCTTGCCCTCGTCGAGCAACAGGTCGGCGAGCGCGCTGCGCGCATACACATCGGCCGACTCCAACGCCAAGGCCGAGTGGAAAGCCGCCAGTGCACCGTCATTTTCACCGCGTCGTGCACGAATTTCGGCGAGCGTGGTCCATGCCCACACGGTCGCCGCCTCCCCGCCCGCAGTCGGCCCGGTCAGCGCACCCGCAAGCAGTTGTTCGGCGGATTCCGCACGACCCGACAGCGCACCCGTGGTTGCGACACACGTCGCGCCCACCAGCGGATCGGCCATCGGCAGCAGTTTGAGGCAGGCCGCTTGTGCGGCGGGAATATTTCCCTGCACCTGTTCGATGCTGGCGAACAATAACCACGCATCGGGCTGGAACTGGTCCGATGCCAGCGATACTTTCAGCTGGCCGAGCGCAAGCGCCCAACGGTGATTGAATTGCAAGATGCGTGCGCGCATCACCAGCAATGCGGACGTTGCACCATCATCCCGCGTCCACCATTCACCCAGCGCCGCCTGTGCATAGCCATAGGCACGCGGGTCAGAATAGGTCTGGCCGAGTTCGACATAGTGTTGGGCCGATGCAAGTGCCGCATCGAGATTTTGCGGACCCGCAGAACGGGTAGCCGTTCCGCGCAGCTGGCGAATGGCGAGCAGCGCGGGCGGCAAACGTTCAAGCACGACCTCGTCGGACTGAGGTCGATGAGGCGCAGCGCGCGCAGTGGTGAGGGCCATCGCCCATGCGATGGCCCCTGCAAGCAACGCTGTGCGTCTGGACGACTTACGGTGATCCAACAACATCGTTGAATGCCGCCGGATTGTTGTCGTCGGGGAACGAGAACGTCACGGCATTGACGTCCACAGGCTGGGTGGTATCGGATGTCTGCGCAACCTGCGTATGCACGAAGCCGGTAAAGCTCGTCGGTTGCGGCGGCTGCGTTGTACCACCGCCTGTCGACGATGAACTGTTGGACGAGCCGCCGCAGCCGGCCAAAACGGCCATCAGCAATGACGCACCAAGGGTTAGGAGAATCTGTCTTTTTTTCATGGCGGCTTACCGTGCAGCCCCGCCATTGGCGCTGTTGGGCGAACCGGGCAACGGCGTCTTCAGATACGGGAACGCCGCCGGAAAATCGGTCGCCTTCAGCGTTGCGCCGTCAGTCAGCGGCAACTGGCCTGCAGGAGCCTGAGCCGCCGGCAACAGCACGCCCATCGCAACCCGCAATTCGATGTCGACGACATCATCGCCGGGACGACGGCCGTTCGGGAAACCCGAAGTGTCTCCGCCAAGCACACCCAGATTGTTCTGCTCCGCCGCGGGCTTTGCCGCGATCGAGGTGTTGAGGCGCAGCATTTCCGATGCAACGACACCCGCCGGCTTGTTCAAACCATCGACGCCAGTGAGGAACGCAGCGACGAGATCGGTACGCGGAAATACCTGCGGCGCCTGCACACCGAACAGCACCTGCAGCAACGCCGGCAAGGTCGGATTGGTCACATAGTCGGCAAACTGTGCGTCGTCTTTCGGCTGGCTCGCATTGAAGCGGTCCTTGTCCGGCAAGCCGATCACGACTTCATTGACGAGCGGTGCGCCCAGACGCGAGACCTGTGTCCAAGCGCCGCCAACGACATCCGGGCCTTTGGTTGCGCTGGCGCCAGCGATGACGCCTTTGGGCGCGGCGTTGAGCACAGTCGCCTGGCGCAGGCTCGCGGTGGTCCAGCCACCGATGATCGGGCTGCCACCCGCTGCGAGGCACGCAACCGGCACTTCAAGCTCGATCGCCGTGATCGCCTTGTCCGCAAGTGTGTTGGGCGCTGCATTCGGCGCGCCGACCGGGTTTAGATTGACCAGGTCGAAGATCTCGCCCAAGTTCACGGCGAATGGATCGGCACGCTGGCCGACGAACACCTTGCCCGCATCGCAGCCGGGAATGGTGATGCCGGCAATATGGCTGGCCGAATAGGCCGCGTAGTCAGGAATCGACTTGTTGCCGATGTTGTCCAGCGGCTTGCGGAAACTGGTGCCGCCGGCCGTGGGGGTGGCTGCCTGTGCCTGACCGCTGCGTCGATCGCCGCGCACCACGGTTACGGTATAGGTCTCGATCAGATTCTTGCTCGCGTCGCCCGCATCGGGCGTGCTGCCGATGGGTCCGATGAGTTCCAGCGGCACCGGCACGCTCTTGCCACCGACCATCAACGCGGCATTCTTGTAAGTGTTGGTGAACCGGAACTGGAAGGTGATGTCTTCCTTGCCGTCGCCATTGTTGTCGATCTCGATCTCGTACAACGCATTCGGATCAAGCGCGAAATAGTTCGGACCGCCGTAGGAATCCTGCAACGGTTCGTAGTTCGCAACGAGGGTGACGTAACCATCGCGACCCGCTTCATAGCTGCGGAACATGTAGAAGTCGGTTCCATCGACCTTTGGATGCCCAGCGACGAACGGGGCTTCCCGATGGCTCGACGCAAAGGCCGAGGGCGCAGCAAAAGTGAATACCAAAGCAGCCGCCAGTACTGTACGTGCTGGATATCGCATGAAATTCTCCCGTTTGAGCCACGCTTGTCGCGGTTGCGAAGGCGCTTCATTGTCTCGATACGTTGCCATCGCGGATTTGGATGCAGCGAGCGGAATCGGCGATTTGCCTGTATCGGACGCGCCCCCACGCATAGTGCAGTCCAATTGCCGAACAACGTCTGTACGCAAGCGCACACAACGGCACTCCGCGCGCAAGTCCGGTCACGTTTCAGTCAGTGAGTTGGGAAGCACCCCTGAACGTCCGACCCTTGAAGGAAGTCGCTCGGCGTGGAGGGCGCGGCTGCGTCAGTCTTCGCGCGTGACGCGCAAGATTTCCTCGGACGACGTGATGCCGGCGACGCATTTGCGCCAGCCGTCTTCGAGGATCGACGCTGAACGGGTGCGTGCCTGGCGTTCGATATTGGCCTCGGACGCGCCTTCATGGATCAGGCGGCGCAAGGTTTCATCGAGAATGATCAGTTCGTAGATGCCGGTGCGCCCCTTGTAGCCCGCGTGGCGCCCTGCACCGGAACTGGCGACATCCGCGCGCGGACGGTACAGCGTCGCCTGCGCGTCGGCCGGTTTGCCGAACGCGGCGAGTTCCGACGGCGTTGCTGGATACGATTCACGTGTCGCCGGATCGAGCACGCGCACGAGACGCTGCGCAAGCACGCCGATCAGACTCGATGCGAGCAGGAACGGCTCGACGCCCATATCACGCAAGCGCGCAACCGCGCCGGCGGCGGAGTTGGTGTGCAAGGTGGATAAAACAAGATGTCCGGTCAGCGACGCCTGAACCGCGACTTCGGCGGTTTCCAGATCGCGGATCTCGCCGACCATCACGACATCCGGATCCTGGCGCAGGATCGCGCGCAGCCCACGCGCAAACGTCATGTCGACGCGCGTGTTGACCTGGGTCTGGCCGACGCCGTCGAGGTAGTACTCAATCGGGTCCTCGACCGTCATGATGTTGCGCGAACTATCGTTGAGTTTGAGCAACGCGCCATACAACGTCGTCGTCTTGCCCGAGCCAGTCGGACCGGTGACCAGAAGAATGCCGTGCGGCCGCGAAACCAGATCTTCCAGTCGCGCGCGCGCAGCATCGTCCATGCCCAGATGAATCAGGTCGAGCTTGCCCGCCTGCTTGTCGAGCAAACGCAGCACGACGCGTTCGCCGCGACCGGCCGGGATCGTCGATACGCGCACATCGACCGGACGTCCTGCAATGCGCAAACCGATGCGCCCATCCTGCGGCAGTCGACGTTCGGCAATGTCGAGCTTGGCCATGACCTTGATGCGGCTGACCACGGCGCTCGCGATTGCCTTCTGTGGTGCCAGAATTTCACGCAACACGCCATCGATGCGGAAACGCACGACGAGGCGGTTCTCGTACGGCTCGATGTGAATGTCCGATGCGCCTTCTTTTACCGCTTCAGTCAACAATGCGTTGATCAGGCGAATGATCGGCGCATCGTCGTTGCTTTCGAGCAAGTCATCCGGCTCGGGCAACTCATCGGCGAGCGTCCGCAGGTCCATGCGCTCATCGAGATCGGACACCATCGACCGCGCGTCGTCGCCCTGCTCGTAGAGATCGCGCAGAAGGCGCTCGAATTCGGCAGGCTCAAGTGTCGTGAAGTGCAACGGCGCGCCGAGATGACGCCGCAATTCCGCCAGCACGTCCACGCGCACGCCGGTGCGGCAGGTGATTTCGGCCGCGCCCTCGCGCCAGCCGGTCAAGGCAACGCCATGTCGTCGCGCGAAGCCGAAACTCGGTCGCGCCGGACGCGATTCCGTATTCGTCTTGGCGACGGATAGCGCCTCACTCACCGACGCGGCTCCGTCGTCCGCGGCGTCTGCTTCACCATGTCGGGTTGGCCGTCGAGCGTCGGACTGGCAAGGAAGTCATGCACGTCAGGCAGGACGGGTCTTTGCACACGCGGCGTGATTGGCCAGTCTTCCTGGCGCAACTGCAGCTGCTCGGTGCGCATGAAGTTGTATTTCTCGCTCGACACCGAGGCCTCTGTCGCTGCATCGCGCAGGATGCGCGGATGCAGGAACACCATCAGATCGCTTTTCCTGCGATCGTTGGTGCGATAGCGAAACAAGTTGCCGAGTAGCGGAATATCGCCCAGCCCAGGCACCTTCTGCACATTGTCCTTGACCTGATTGTCGATCAGGCCGCCGAGCACAAGCAATGAGTCGTCCTTGACCAGCACGCTGGTTGTCAGCTCGCGCTTGTTCGTGATCAGATCGACCGCACCCGTCACCGTCGGCGCGATCGATGAGACTTCCTGATGGATGTCCAGACGCACCGAGTCGCCGACGTTGATCTGCGGCTTGACCTTGAGCACGAGACCGACGTCCTTGCGCTGAATGGTCTGGAATGGATTGCTGATCGCGCCGCCGGCTGAAGGATTCGTCGTCGTGCCGGCGGTCGTGTACTGGCCGGTCAGAAACGGCACCTCTTGGGCGACCTTGATCTCTGCTTCCGTGTTGTCGAGCGTCAGCACAGATGGCGTCGACAGGATGTTCGACTTGCCGTCGCCTTGCAGCGCGCTGATCAACGCGCCGAGCTGGAATACCTTCACGCCCGCGACCGTGATGGTGTCGCCGTAGGCGAGGTTGAAGCCGTTGCCGATGGCGCGCGGGTTCGCCGACGCGGCGATGATGTTGTTGCCCGCGCTGGTGCCGGTGAAATTGGTGCCGCCGATCACGTGGTCGCCGCTGCCCGCCGGCAGCTGCCACTGCACGCCGAGTTCGCCTGCGATTTGATCGGAGACTTCTGCGATCACCGCCTCGATCAACACCTGGTTACGGCGGATGTCGAGCTGACGCACGACGGCGGCGAGCGATCGGAAGATTGCAGGCGGCGC
>JBBRZD010000100.1:0-9917 GCA_038237055.1 Lysobacterales bacterium
ACTGTTGCGCTCGTCGTCGTTGTCACGCACTAACAAGCCGGGCGATCCCGCCGCGGGCGGCGTCGAGCCGTTCGCGGTGGCGGGGACCACCAGCTGGAAGACGAGGCCGCCAAGCGACGGCACGGTCTTGCGTTGCAACGTTGCTGCGACGCCCGCGAGCATCTTGGGCCGATCGATCGCGTACACGGCCGGGCCTTCGTTTGCGCCGCAGTAGTATGCGTCCGGCCAAACGCCGTACTTCGGATAATCCGGAAAGCTCGGCGTCGTGAAGGTGTAGCGAGTCCAGGTCGTGGTGACCGGATTGTCGGTCGCGCTCAAATACAGGCAGAGCGTGTTGCTGGAGCTGGAGAACTCGGTCAGCAGCCAGCGCTGTGCCAACTGGTCGAACAACACGACGCCGTCACCGAGACCGCTGGCGCAGGCGCCACCCGTACCGAGGCCCGCCATGTTGAACGGACCTGCGGCGAGGTTGCCGTTGGTCGTGTCGTAGATCGTGAACATGGCGCCGCCGCCGCCATTGATCGCCTGCAGATAGAAACCGCCGCCAACGTCGCCGGACGGATCGGGCGGATACACGCCGGCAAAGCCCTGACCTTCCTGGTTGACCAGCGGCGTGGCAAAGGCGCGCGTACCGAATTGCGAAGCAAACGCCTGCTGCAGCGCGACCAAGGGATCCGGCTGCGCTACCTGCGCGGGATGCGGGCGGTTGCGTTGCAGTTCCTCCTCACCATGGAACTGACGCGGGATTTCGCGGATCGCATCGCCCGGCTTCCAGGCTGGAATGACCGGACGCGTGCGCGCATCGAGAAAGAATTTTTCGGGAATCGAAGGCGCGCTGACGTAGTCGGCGCCGACGGATACCAGTGAGGATGGCTTCACCAGCGGCTCGGCCGCGCGCGCGGACAACGCGCTCAAGGCTGCCACGGCCAGCGTCAACGCCAACATTCTTGGAACAAAATGCATGCAGGTACTCCCCGGAGCGTGGAAGACGTTCGCCCCAAGATGTACCTTGATGCGCATTGAGTGATCGTCAGCCTCTGGACCTATTCATCCATCAACTTCTGAGCCGCCATATCCTCGCCCATGAGGATGAGTTGATCAAGTGCGGCATTGCCGGAACCGCCGCGTACCACGAGCACCGACACTCCTCCACCGTGGCGTGCGGGGGATGAGCTGACACCCGGGTGTTGCTCCATGTTGAGGCCGAAATAGATGCCCACGTGCCGCCCATGGGCAACGCCGGCGCAATGTCGACGAAGGTGGTGCCCGCGTACGTCAAGAATGCGACAAGCCGATTCATTCGTGGAATATGAAGAACGCTGCAACCACGATCAGAGCGAATCCGACCAAGTGATTCCAGCGTATTGCCGAACCGAGGTAGAACACCGAGAACGCAACAAACGCTGCCAGAGTGATGATTTCCTGGATCGCCTTGAGCTGCGCCGCATTGAACGTGCCGTAGCCGTAGCGGTTGGCTGGCACTTGCAGGCAGTACTCGAAGAACGCGATGCCCCAGCTGACCAGGATCACGATCCACAGCGGACGGTCGGTGAATTTCAAATGACCGTACCAGGCGAACGTCATGAACACGTTCGATCCGATCAGCAGCAGTATGGGCAGCACGATGTTCCACATGGACGCGACTCCGGAGTTCTATCGCGCGGATGCTAGCGGAGCTGTCGAACGCGCTGAATCGCAGCGGCAATCGCTATTCACGATGGCGACAGGGGTGCGGAGCGCAAGCACAAGATGCTCCGTGCGATGAGTCATCCATCAGGGTCGTCGACAACGCTGGTCAACCGCTGCGAGCGCTATCAGCGCGCGAGTGGCGGCCGCTGTGCGCGCAGCTCGTACAGTCGCTTGTCCGCCGCCGCGAGTGCTGCGTCGATCGGCTCGCTGCCGTGCCGGACTGCGTGGCCGAGCGTGAAGCCGATCGGGGCGTGCGCGCGGTCGGCGTCGATTCTCTCGACGATCTTCCGTGTCTGTTCCTCGTCGGTGTGCGGTAGCAAGACGAGAAACTCGTCGCCGCCTGCGCGCACAACGATATCGTGCGGGCGCACATGGTTCGACAGAAACTTGCCCATCGCGATGAGCACTTCGTCGCCGCGCTGGTGGCCGTAAGTGTCGTTGACGAGCTTGAAGCGATCGAGGTCGACCGCGATGCAGCCCCAGGGATCGTCGTCGGGGATATCGGCCGATATTTCCGTGAGGTAACGCCGATTGAAACATCCCGTCAGCGGGTCGTGCGTGCTCCAGTCGCGGAGCTGGCGTTCGTAGTGCTCGCGTGCGGTGATGTCCTGCGCATGCCCGAGCACGTAAGCTTCTTCGCCTTCCTCATCGAGCGTGTTGTGGTACTGCCAGGTATGCAGTCCGCCATGCTTTGCGAGCAGGCGCAACTGGCCGGAGGCGACGCCTCGCGTTCGCACTTGCTGCAGGTAGTCGTCGAACTCCGGTCGAAGTTCCGGCGGCATGAAATCGCTCAACCGCCGGCCCATCAGGTCGGCCATCGAATAGCCGAGCGCATCGGCCGCCGCCGGGTTCACCGACAGCACCACGCCGTCGAGATCGTGGGTGCAGATCAGGCCAAGGCTTTCTTCGAACAATTTGCGGAAGCGTCTTTCGCTGAGTTCGAGCGCTTCCACCGCGCGCTTGCGAAACGTGATGTCCTGTATCGCGCCGACCAGGTACCTCGGCTTGCCGCCTTCCAGCTCGGCCGTGCCGACGATGCGTACCCAGATCGAGCGCTGCTTCTGCGTGACCAGTGGGAGTTCAAGATCCCAGCCCTTGCCATCTGCCACGCCGCGCCTGATCGCGGCTTGCGCGCTTTCGCGTTGGTCTTCGCGGAAGTAGGCGATCGCCTCATCCAGCGTTAGCCGGTGGCCGGGCGGAACGTCGTGGATGATGCAGGTCTGGTCGGACCAGATGATTTCGTTCGTGCGCAGATCGACTTGCCAGCCACCGACGCCTGCGACACGCCCGGTGCGATCGAGGAACGCCTCGCTTTCATGCAGCTTGCGCTCGATGTCCTTGCGTTCGCTGATGTCCACCAGCGTGCCGTACATCCACAATGGTTCACCGTCTTCGCCGCGCTTTGAAATTCGCCCGCGCATCAGCACCCATAGCCAGTGGCCATTCTTGTGGCGCATCCGTGTCTCGATGTCGAAGAGCTTCCTTGCTCCGCTCAAATAAGCGGACATCTTTTCGGCAACCTGCTGCCAGTCATCGGGATGCGTCAGCTTTAGCTTGAGATCGCTGGCGTCGCCGCTCGCCGGCAGCGTGAGCTGGCGCAAGGGGCTTGCCCATAGCGATGTCATTTCCGCGGCGGTATATCCGAAGATCTCGGCCCATTGCTTGTTGACCAGCATTTCGCCGGTCTTGAGATCCCACTCCCAGGCACCGGCGTGGGTGGCTTCGAGGATGCTGGCCAGCCGCAGATTGTCCTCGCTGCGTTTGCGCTCGGCTTGCGCTTCGCGTTCGAGAGCGGCATTGCGCTCCAGCGCGAGGGCGCGCTGGTCGAATGCTTCGGCTGCAGCGCGTGCGAGCTGTTTCAGGATGGCGGCCTGGGTCGAAGTGAATTCATGCGGCTTGCGATCAATCACGCACAGGGCGCCCATGCGCAAACCGTCTTTCAACGTGATCGGCGCGCCTGCATAGAAGCGAATTTCGGGGTTGCCAGTGACCAGCGGATTGCGCGTGAAACGAGGGTCGACCGTTGCATCTGGCACGACAAAAACATCATCTTCGAGGATCGTGTAGGAGCAGAACGCGACATCGCGGGGCGTTTGCGTCGTTCCGTCAAGACCGATGTTCGACTTGAACCATTGCCGCTCGGAATCAACCAGGGTGACCAGCGCAATCGGAACGCCGACCGCCAGTGCCGCGGCTTTCGTCAACGCATCGAACAGCGGCTCGGCTTCGGTGTCAAGTATCCCGAGTCCGCGCAATCTTTGCAGACGTTCGGATTCATTGGCCGGCAGCGGAGCGGGTACGGTCATAACATTGGCGACACTATCGAGACGAAGGAGCGGACGGCTCACAACGTCGTGGCGAATCAACTTACTACGCACCTTGCCAATCCACAACGCAGACGCCCTCTACGGGTCACTGAGCCTTCAGTATCAGCCGCGGCGCAGGACGGCAATCGGTGACGTGCGCGCGATACGCAACGTGCCGATCCACCCGGCCAGCGCGACCGTTGACGCAGCGGCAGCGACGAGTGTGGCCAGAGCCATGAGCGGCGGCGTGTAGTCGGCGAGTTTGAACACGTCGCGCGCGAGCACCGTACCGAGCACGCCGGCACCGATCACCGCGATGGTGCCCGCGAGCAGGCCGAGCACGGCGAACTCGGCCAGCACTGCAATCGACAACTGGCGTCGATGTGCACCGAGCGTACGCAGAAGGGCGGATTCGAAGCGGCGTTCGTCCGCGGTCGATGCGAGTGCTGCAAGCAGCACGAGTACGCCGGCGAGCAGACTGAAGCCGAGTACCCAGGTCACTGCACGGCTGACGCGGTCGATGATGTCGCGCACACGATCCAGGATCGCATTGAGGTCGATCAGGGAAATGTTCGGATAGTCGCGCGAGATCGCGGCGAGTGCATTTGCATTCGTGCCATCGAGATGGAAACTCGCAACGAAACTGTGCGGCAAGGTAGCGCCGCTGGCGGGATCGAGCATCAGGAAAAAATTTGCGCGGAACGAAGTCCAGTCGACGCGACGAATGCTGCCGATGGACGCTTCGATCTCGCGTTCGCCGACGCGCAGCGTCAGCGTGTCGCCGAGTTTCAGATGGAAAAGATCGACCCACATCTGGTCGACCGACAGTTGCGGTTTCGTGTTGTTCGCGTCGAACCAATGCCCGCTCACCAGTGTGTTCGCCGGTGGCAGTTGCGCACTCCAGCTGACGCGCACTTCGCCGGTGATCGTGCCGCTCGCGCGACGGTCGTCGCCGTAGTCGGCAGCATTGGGCGCATGGCCATTGATCGCAACGAGCTTGCCTGCGGCGAGGGGAAGCACATTCACGTTGCCCGCGCCGAGGTTGTGCAGGCGCTGTTGCATCGGTTCGCTCTGCTCCGGCTGCAGGTTGATCATGAACCAGTTCGGCGTGTCGGTCGGCAGTTCCGCACGCCAGTGTTCGAGCAGCGAGGGTCCGATCACGCCGAGCAACGCCAATGCGGTCAGGCTGAGCGCGAGTGCGCCGGCCTGCAGCAGTGTCAGCGCACGCCGTCGGACCAGATTCGCAAGGCCGAAGCGCAATGCACCTCGCAGGTGGGTCGACGCAAGCCGTACGATCCACAACAAGGCGAAGCCGAGGATCAGGGTTGCAATCGCGACGCCGGCAAAACCTGCGGCGAGCGTCACCGCAAGACGCAGGCTTCCCGCGCCGAACAATACGAGCAAGGCGCCGACCACGACCGGCAGCAGATACAGCGCATCGAAGCGCCGCACGCGCGTGGTGAGGTCGCGCCGGAATACGCGCATCGGCTCCACGTCGCGCAAGCGCAGCAGAGGCGGCAGCGCGAAACCAAACAGCACCGCGAGCCCCACGGCAAATGCAGACAACGGCGGTCCCCACGGCAGCCCCGGTGGTGCACCGGGCAACAAACCGCTGGCGAGACTGAGCACGATCTGTTGCAGCGCGAGCCCGAGTGCGAGCCCTGCTGCGCATGCGGGCAACGCGAGCAGGGTCAGCTCCAGGATCAAGGCTGAGATGATTTCGGTGCGACTTGCGCCGAGGCAGCGCAGCAAGGCGACTTCTTCGGTCTTGCGTCGCGCAAAACGCTGTGCGGCCAATGCGACAGCGACACCCGACAGCAGTGCCGCGAGCAGTGCGGCAAGGCGCAAGAAACTTTCACCGCGTTCAAACGCGCTGCGCAGATTCTGCTGCGCGTCCTCGACGGTGGTGATTTCTGCGCCGTCGGACAAATGCGCCTTCGCCCATGTCGCGAACGCGGCAACGTCGCCCTCACGGCCCGCGACCAGCAGGCGATAGCGTGCTCTGCTACCGACGCCGAGCAAGCCGCTCGCCTGCGCATCGGCAAGATTCATCAGCACGCGCGGCGCGATGCGGAAAAGATTGCCGCCATCTGGCGACTTGTCGATTTCGCCGGCGATGACGAGATCGCGGCCGCCCAGTTGCACGCGCGCACCGACCGCGACATCGAGCGCAACGAGCACGGCGTGGTCCGCGTAGATTGTTCCGGCCGGCGGTGCGTGTGCGGTTACTTCGCTGCCGGCTGCATTGCGCACGCTGAGCGCGCCACGCAGCGGAAATGCATCATCGCTGGCGCGTACCTCGCACAAGCGGCTCTTGTCGCCGACGAAGACCACGCTGGGAAAGTCCGCAAGCGCATTGGTTGCGAGATTGCGACTGCGTGCTTGGGTGATGAATGCAGGCGGCAGTGCGTGACTGGCACCGATGCCGAGATCGCCGCCGATGAGTTCCGCGGCGGACGCGACCAGCGCACGTTCTACGCGACTCGCAAGCGTGGCGACCGCGGCCAACGCGGCGACCGCGAGCACAAGTGCGGCAGCGAGCGTTGCGAGTTCAGCATGGCGGAATTCGCGCCGCAGGCTGCGCGCGGCAAATGCCAGTGGCTTCACGCGTCAGCCCCGGCAATGCGCCCTTCGAGCAAATGCAGGCGCCGTGCGCAGCGCGCCGCGAGCGTCGCGTCGTGCGTGACCAGCACCAGGGTTGTCGAATGTTCGCGATTCAATGCGAACAACAGGTCGCCGACGGTGGTGCCGGTGCGCTGATCCAGGTTCCCCGTCGGTTCGTCGGCGAACAAGATCTCGGGCCCATGCACGAACGCGCGTGCAAGCGCGACGCGTTGCTGCTCGCCGCCGGAAAGCTGTGCCGGATAGTGATGCCGGCGGGCACCGAGCCCGACTCGCGTGAGCGCCTCCGCCGCGCGCTCGCGCGCGTCGTCTCGACCGTCGAGTTCGAGCGGCAGCATCACGTTCTCTTCGGCGTTCAACGCGGGCAGAAGATGAAAACTCTGGAACACGAAGCCGACGCGACGGCGGCGCAGGCGCGCTCGCGCTTCTTCATCGAGCAGGTCCAGCTTCACGCCAGCGAGCGTGATCGATCCTGCGCTCGGACGGTCCAGTCCCGCCAGCAGACCCAGCAATGTGGTCTTGCCGGAGCCGGACGCGCCGGCGATGGCAAGGCTGTCGCCGCGTGCGACATCGAGGCCGACATCGTCGAGGATGGTCAGGCGACCGTCTGGACCGTCGACGATTTTGCTAACCTGTCTGGCACTCAACGCGCTGGCGACTGGCTCACTCATGTTTCGTGCTTCCCTGTTTCTGCTTCTTTTCGGCGGCTGTGTTTCATCGTTCGCCGCATCGCCACCGCCCTTGCTCGTCCTCGGCGATTCGCTGTCGGCAGCGTATGGCTTGTCGCCAAGCGATGGCTGGGTGACCCTGCTCGAACAACGATTGCAACACTCGCAACCCGTACGTGCCGTCATCAATGCGAGCATCAGCGGCGAGACCAGCGCGGGCGGACTGGCGCGCCTTCCCGCCCTGATCGCCCAACACAAGCCGGCAGTGGTAGTCGTTGAACTTGGCGCCAACGACGGCCTGCGCGGATTGCCGCTGACCGAGATCAACGTCAATCTCGCCAAAATCCTGACCGCGATTCAGGCAGCCAAGGCGCGTGTCGTGCTGGTCGGCATCGAGTTGCCGGTCAACTACGGACCGCAATATCGCGACGGCCTGCGTACGATGTATCGGGGCCTCGCGACGGAATTCAATGCACAACTGGTGCCCTTCCTGCTGGACGGCGTCGCGCTCGACCCCGCCTTGATGCAGGATGATGGCCTGCATCCGAAGGCCGCGGCCGAGCCACGCGTGCTGCAGAACGTCTGGAGTGTGCTGGCGCCCATGCTGGACACGTTGCCGGCAAAGCACTGACGCCGCAGACATTTTCTATGCCGCAGGCCTCTCATCGGCCCGCCCGGTATAGGCCTTCATTGACCAGATGGAGAGGGGCCTTACGGCACATGCCGCGCGCGCAGAGTGGTAGGCTGGCGCGCTATGTGTGGCGTTTGCCGCACCTTACTGCCGACCCATCCGCCTCCGCGAGGACGATCCGCCCATGCTCCGAACACGACTTTTGACAACGACGATGACCTTTGTCCTCGCAGGTGCGGGCGGCATGCTCGCGAATGCTCCGGCTGTCGCCAAGGGCGCTGCTGCTTTGCCGACCAGCAATCCATTTGCGGCCGCGAGCACGCTGCCGTTCCAGGCGCCGCCGTTCGACAAGATCAAGGTCAACGACTACCAGCCGGCGATCGAGGCCGGCATGCGCGTGCAGATCACCGAGGTCGGGAAGATCGCCACGCAGAAAGAAGCGCCGACCTTCGCCAACACGATCGAGGCGATGGAACGCAGTGGCCAGATGCTCAATCGCGTCGTTGCCGTGTTCGGTGCTGTCACGGGTGCGGACACCAATCCCACGCTGGAAAAAGCGCAGGAAGATCTGGCGCCGAAGTTCGCCGAACATCAGGACGCGATCTTCCTCAACGACAAGCTGTTCCAGCGCGTGAAGACGCTGTACGACACGCGCGCGACGCTCGGCCTCGACGCCGAACAGGTGCATCTGGTCGAACGCTACTACCAGAACTTCGTGCACGCCGGTGCCCAGCTCAACGACAGCGACAAGACCAAGCTGCGTGCGCTGAACAAGGAAGAGTCGACGCTGTCGACCGAGTTCCAGAACAAGCTGCTCGCGGCGACGAATGCCGGTGCCGTCATCGTCGACAACAAGGAAGCGCTGGCGGGCTTCTCCGATGCCGACATTGCCGCCGCTGCCGATGCAGCGAAGACGCACATGGCTGCCGGCAAGTACGCGATCGTGCTGCAGAACACCACGCAGCAACCTGCGCAGGTGAATCTTAAGGATCGCGCGGTACGCGAACGCCTGTTCAAGGCCTCCACCGAGCGCGCCGAACACAGCGATGCGAACGACACGCGCGCGATCATCCAGCGTCTCGCCGTGGTGCGTGCCGAGCACGCCAAGCTTCTGGGCTTCCCGAATTTCGCCGCGTACACGCTCGACGATCAGATGGCGAAGACGCCTGAAGCAGCCGAGAAGCTGATGACCGACATGGTCCCGGCGGCGACGGCGAAGGCTCGCAGCGAAGCGGCGGCCATGCAGGCGCTGATCGACAAGAACGCAGGTGGCATCAAGCTGGCGCCGTGGGACCGGCAGTACTACGCCGAGCAAGTGCGCAAGGACAAATACGACCTCGATGAAGCGCAGGTCAAGCCGTATTTCGAGATCAACCGCGTGCTCACCGATGGCGTGTTCTACGCTGCGAACCAGATGTACGGCCTCACGTTCAAGGAACGCAAGGACATCCCGGTGTGGCAGCCGGACGTGCGCGTGTTCGAAGTGTTCGACAAGGACGGTAGCTCGATGGCGCTTTTCTACGCCGACTACTGGAAGCGCGACAGCAAGCGCGGCGGTGCGTGGATGGACAACCTGGTTGGTCAGTCCGGCCTGATCGGCACCAAGCCTGTTGTCTACAACATCGCCAACTTCACCAAGCCAGCCGCGGGCCAGCCGGCGCTGATCACCTTTGGCGACGTGACCACGATGTTCCACGAGTTCGGTCATGCGCTGCACGGCATGTTCTCGAACGTGAAGTATCCGACGCTCTCGGGCACCAACGTGCCGCGCGACTTCGTCGAATTTCCGTCGCAGTTCAACGAGCACTGGGCTATGGAGCCGTCGGTATTCGCCAACTACGCGAAGCACTATCAGACAGGCGCGCCGATGCCCGCGGCGCTCGTGGACAAGATCAAGCAGTCGCGCACGTTCAACCAGGGCTTTTCGATGACGGAGATCCTGGGCGCGTCGCTGCTCGATTTCGCCTGGCACACTCTGCCAGCGGGCTCAGCGCAGCCCGA